>NZ_JBCAQT010000003.1:0-298337 GCF_038419845.1 Marinimicrobium sp. C2-29 | reverse complement strand
AGTGTTCCAGCTATCTCCACCCCTTGGAACCTTACCGCCCATATTTATATTATTAATAAGAGCATAGAATCTGATTGAGAATTAAAAGGCGTGATGAGCTTCACATTTATGGCGCACAATGCTACAACCTGTCGCTAAAGGTGTCATTTGGGGGTTGTTCACGAGTTGGCCTGTCTTGCAATCTGCAGTCGCTCCTCACGTTCAGCACGCTGTTTCGATGTGCTCTAGACAACCGCGTTCAGTGTATTTCTAGAGCCGTGAAGCCTAAGCGCCTCCTTGAGCCAAACGAAGTCGAAGGCATTGAAGGTGAAGCTAGTGGCAGATAGTATTTTTCCATCGATAGACAAAGTTGAGCAAGCCGAATCGCTCGCTGGAATGGGCGAGCCAAATTCAAGAATGGCGTACAGTGATCGAGTCGCTTGGCAGATGGCGTGCTATTCTGAGCTCGCTTACCTTAAGTTTGATGAACCCAAAGTAGATGAGAGGGTGTTGGCCAAACTCGAAGAGCTGTTCAAAGGGCGCATAAAGCATAAGAAGCTGAAGAAGGTACTTCCAGCATTGGAGATTTTGTCGCATGATCCCGTTGAGCAAAAAGAGAGGCTACAGTCTGATTTAAGTGTTCTCAACATATCTCTAGTGAGAACGTTTAGCTGTGGAAATACTCAAGCAATTCTGTTGGAATCCGAGAAGTACGTCGTTCTTTCTTTCAGAGGAACGGAAGCGACGTGCATAGGCGATATAAAATCAGACGTTTCAGCAAGCACCATTGATTGTGTCACCGCCGGAAAGGTTCACTCCGGTTTCAGCGCAGCATTCAACCTAGTGGAGAGCGAAGTAATCGCGGCATTGGAAGATCATGGACTTCGGGAAAAACCATTGTACTTCACAGGCCACAGTTTAGGAGGCGCTTTGGCGACTATTGCCGCGAAGCGAATCACACATGAGGGAGGAAACGCAGCATGTTATACCTTTGGTGCTCCCAGGGTGGGGGATGATACGTGGATATCCGAGATAAAAACACCGATTTACCGTTTAGTTAACGCGGCGGATGGAGTGACAATGATGCCGCCAGGCCATGCTTTTATACAGACCTTAAGTTGGATCTTGAGGTTGATTCCCTCCGTGGGGATATCCGCTTCAAGCTGGATATTGTCGAGATTTAGCGGGTATATTCATGGCGGAAATATGCGATACCTCACAAACTGCCGAAAAGGAAACTTTAAGAAAGTTAAGCTGCTTTATTCAGTGAATATTTTCTACCGGGCGAAAGGCATGTTCTTTAACAAGATTCCATGGATGAACGTCTTGTCAGACCACAGCATATCCACTTATCGAGATAAGCTCGAAACTATTGCTGTGATGAGGAATGATCAGTAAGGATTGCTCCGTGCGATACCACCACACTCTTCCCTTTATCTGTACAATTGTGGCTATTACGGTGTCAGGAAGGGCTTGCGTTATACTTTACGAAAAGTACTAATTAAGGAAAACAATGCGGATAAGACATATTTCGATTAGAAACTTTCGGGGCATTCGAGAGCTTGATTGGACCGTTCCTTCTGCAAAATTAGTTTGTTTGATCGGTCGCGGTGACTCAACAAAATCGACAATTCTTGAAGCGATACGCCGCGTTTTTCATCCGCAATGGAACCTCGCCTTTGATGACGCTGACTTCCACCGATGTAATCCGAACAACTTGATTTCCATAGAGATTGTTCTGGGTGACTTGCCAGACGAGTTCCGTGATCTCGAAAAATACGGGCATGAGCTGTGCGGATGGAATGCCGAGACGTGTGCCCGTACCGAGGACCCAGGAGCCGATCTAGAAGACGCGTTGTGCATTCGTCTGGTAGTCACCGATGACTTGGAGCCTAAATGGTTTGTTATAAAGAGTGATGATAATGAAGGCGTTCCGTTTAGGGCGGCCGACCGCGCGAAGGTAGCAGTTACCCTAATCGGTGCTGCCTCTGACCGTCACCTTACTTGGTCGCGCGGCTCGATCCTGAGTCAGCTTACCGAAACCGATAACATCTCCTCATCACTGGCCGGGGCCGCACGAGCGGCAAAATCAGCACTGGAATTGCGACGCGAAGAGGACTTGTCCGGCTTCGACTCAGTGGCAGAAACCGCCGAGAGGACCGCCCGCGCACTTGGTGTCAATGTGGCCGGATCCTACAAGGCGCATCTTGATACTGATGCGATAAACGTACGAATGGGCGGGCTAACCTTGCATGATGGAGACATGCCACTGCGTCAGCTTGGTCTTGGGTCCAAACGCATGCTGACGACAGGCTTACAAAGGCATGCGCTCCGTTCACCGCATATCACCCTATTTGATGAGGTCGAAGTAGGGCTAGAGCCTCACCGCATTGCTCGGTTATTGCAGCATTTGAAGAACGACGATACCGGACAATACTACCTGACGACCCATTCGCCTGTAGTGCTCCGCGAACTGACCGTTGATGATTTGCATATCGTTCACTGCGAAGGCGGAAGAACTAATATCATCGCCGCGCACCAGCCTGCTATTGGTGACTCGATCCAGGGAAAAATCCGCACTGGCGCCGAGGCGTTTCTCGCCCCAAAGATAGTCGTTTGCGAAGGTGCTACCGAAGTTGGTTTTTTGCGTGGGTTAGATGACCACTGGACTTCGGTTGAGGAGAAGGAGTCTTTCTCATATCGCGGAATAGCGTTGTTCGATGCGAATGGCGCTAGCAACGTTAGGGAGATTGCCGAAAACCTGAAACTGCTGGGCTACGATGTCGCAGTGCTTGCCGACTCCGATGCACCCGCCCACTTTTCTGATGCTGATGCACAAGCACTGCGAGATACTGGAATAGCTGTCGTTAAATGGGAAGATGCGCTATCTATAGAAGAGCGCGTGTTCGCGGATCTTCCGTGGGAAGGAGTCACAGCATCGTTGGTTGTGGCTCAGACCATCATCAATGACAATGCGCGCGTGCTGGACCAGGTACAGGATCAGTACGGTGAGGGGTTTGAACGAGATTCCGCCTCGTGGGTCGACAATCGGGCATTGCGGGTCGCCCTCGGCAGGGCGGCAAAGGTCAGCAATTGGTTCAAGCGGCAAGACTGGGGCCGTGAGTGGTCCTCTGCGATATCCGGTTATCTCGCTGACCACGCTATCCAGGATAGCGATCTGTCTCATCAACTAACCAGCTTACGGGCATGGATCGACAATGTGTGAGCTGTCTTCCAGACTAGCTGAGTATCAAGGTGCAGGATATGTAGTCGCACCCGCAGGGTACGGAAAAACGTACCTAATTGCTGAATCGGTGGCCCGTAGCACGGGCCGGCAACTGATCTTGACCCATACCTACGCGGGCGTAAACGCCCTGCGCAGAAAAATGCGCGTCCTTGGTGTCAGTGATAGGTTATATCGCATCGATACTATTGCGAGCTGGGTATTACGAATTTCGCTTTCTTATTCAAGGACATCGAATTGGAATGATGAACGCCCCGCTGATAATGGGCGTTGGAACGCACTGTATGAGGCCTGTTCGGATCTTCTCGATCACGCATTTATCCGTAGGATTGTACGTGCATCCTATGAGGGGCTATATGTTGATGAGTACCAGGACTGCTCCAATGCCCAGCACGGGATTGTACTGAAGCTGGCGCGGGAGTTGCCATGTCGAGTACTTGGTGACCCGATGCAGGGAATCTTCGATTTTGCAGGACAGGATCCGATTGACTGGAGGCGCGATGTCGAAGGAAGATTCGAGTGCCTTGGCACTCTCGATGTGCCACATCGATGGATACAGGCAGGCGCCGGGAATCTTGGTGCATGGCTAGGGGATGTTCGTACGCGTCTTGAGCAGGGAGAGCCGATCAACCTAGAGGCGAACCTGCCACTCGAAGTCACCTTCACACTTGCCAACAGGGATCCACAAGCGCTGTTCCAATCGCAAGGAAATACATGTCGGTATTTTCAATGTGAGGGTGCCCACACTGTCATTGCCATCCATAAGGGCGTCCAGCAATACAAGGCTAAGTGTCACAAACTCTCGCGCAATCTTGGGGGGCGATTCTCATCAATCGAGGAGATCGAAGGGAAAGACCTGTACTCATTCATTGGAAGGCTGGAGAGGGCGCGGACCTCTTCAGATCGACTTAACGAGGTCATCGTATTCTCTAAACTGTGTATGACCGCCGTGCAGCAGAATCTACCTGCCGGAACTCTTCGTGGCGAGCATGTAAATATTGGTGCAAGAACACGCAATCCTCAAGCGGCTCACTGGGCCAATGCCTACCTAGCCTCGCCCGACAGCTCCGCGATGAGAGGTTTTCTGCTCGCACTCAAACAGACCCAAGGAGTTAAAGTCGTCCGTGCCGATCTCCTCTACCGGGCGCTGGGAGTACTAAATGTAAATGTGTTGCACTCAGAACTTTCTCTCGAGGAAGCCGCCGATCAGTATCACCGCGAGTTTCGTTATAAAGGCCGTCCAATTAGACGACGCAGGCTGATTGGTACTACGCTGCTGATTAAAGGACTAGAATTCGATCATGCAATTGTTTTGGACGCGACCTCTCTCTCCAGGAAAGAGCTATATGTAGCGCTCACTCGCGGGGCCCGGTCGCTAACCATTATCTCTACGAGTTCTCGACTTAACCCTGAGTGAATACGCCCGATGCAATTGGCCATGGTCACTACCAACAGGACCCAGTTGCGGGCTGCGTCACAGGCTCCAAATAGTACATATCATTGGTATCACTCCCCAGTTGCCGGAGGTGGCCGAGATGATCTAAGGGGGTGGGGTTACGGCTCAGGGTATCCGCCGTGGTGCCGACTGCCCGATGGGAGGCAAAGTGTTTGATGCATCTTAGCGGGGTCAATAGCTGGAATCACCACCCCGATTACTACCTGATAAGCCATGAAATACTACGCCGATTGATGTATAGTTCGGCGACTTTGATGCGCCGCATATCTGGCGTATTATTCCTCATAAAGTTAGCCTAAAAACGGGGAAATTTTGGATTAAAATACTTTAATATCAATAGGTTATGATTATTTTCTAAAGTGCCTAGAGAGTGCCAACAGGTGCCAGTCTAGCGCTACCAGGGACTAGCAGTAATGACCAAGAACGCGACCAAACCTAAAGAGAGCAAAAACACCAAGGGCTTCGAAGAAACCCTCTGGGATACCGCCAACAAGCTGCGCGGTACGGTGGAATCCTCCGAGTACAAGCACGTCGTCCTGAGTCTGATCTTCCTCAAGTTCGCCAGCGACAAGTTTGAGGCCCGCAAGAAGGAGCTGGAGGATGAAGGGAAGGGCAAGTACACCGACCGCGTGGAATTCTACGCCATGCGCAACGTCTTCTACCTGCCGGAGGAGTCCCGCTGGTCCACCCTGGTGCAGCACGCCAAGCAAGACGATATCGCCCTGCGGGTGGATACTGCCCTCAGCACGGTGGAGAAGCACAACAAGGCCCTGCGCGGCGCGCTGCCGGACAACTACTTCTCCCGTCTGGGGCTGGATGCCGCCAAATTGGCGGCGCTGATCGACTCCATCAACAACATCGACACCGCCTCCGATACCGAAAACGACGTCGTGGGCCGGGTCTACGAATACTTTCTGGGAAAGTTCGCCGCCGCCGAAGGCAAGGGCGGGGGCGAGTTCTATACGCCCAAATGCGTGGTCAATGTCATCGCGGAAATGATCGAGCCCTACAAAGGCAAGATCTACGACCCCTGCTGCGGCAGCGGCGGCATGTTTGTCCAGTCCATCAAGTTTGTGGAAAACCACTCCGGCAACCAGAAAGACATCTCCATCTACGGCCAGGAGTACACCGGCACCACCTACAAGCTGGGCAAAATGAACCTGGCCATTCGCGGCATTGCCGGCAACCTGGGCGAAGTGCCGGCGAACACCTTTTTCAAGGACCAGCACCCGGACCTGAAAGCCGATTTCATCATGGCGAACCCACCCTTTAACCAGAAGCAGTGGCGGGCCGACAACGAACTCACCAACGACGCCCGCTGGGCCGGCTATGACGTACCGCCCACCGGCAATGCCAACTACGCCTGGATACTGCACATGGTGTCCAAACTCAGCGAAAACGGCATCGCCGGCTTTGTGCTGGCCAACGGCTCCATGTCCTCCAATACCAGTGGTGAGGGCAAAATTCGCCAGAAAATCATCGAGAACGACCTGGTCGACTGCATGATCGCGCTCCCCGGCCAGCTGTTCTACACCACCCAGATTCCCGTCTGCCTCTGGTTTCTGACCAAGAACAAGAAGGCACAAACCTTCACCGACGGTCGCAAACACTTCCGCGACCGCCAGGGCGAAACCCTGTTTATCGACGCCCGCAACATGGGCAGTATGATCAGCCGCGTCCACAAAGAGCTGACCCCCGACGACATCGCCACCATCGCCAACACCTACCACGCCTGGCGCGGTGAACCGATTCAGAAGGACGACAAGCACACCCTGACCTATGAAGACGTCCCCGGCTTCTGCAAAGCCGCCACACTGGACGATATAAAGGCCAACGACTACGCTCTTTCCCCAGGACGATACGTGGGCGCCGCAGAGGCTGAAGACGACGGTATCCCTTTCGAAGCTAAGATGGCGGAGCTAACCAACACCCTGTACCAGCAGATGGAGGAGTCGCGGAAACTGGATGCGGCGATTCAGAAGAACTTGGAGGTGTTGGGCTATGGGGCATAAATGGGTCGAAAAGAAAATAGAAGATATTGCGGCACCAATCGAAAACGCGATGTCCACAGGACCATTCGGCTCAGCGATTAGCTCCAAGTACTTTAAGAGTCACGGCGTACCGGTGATTCGGGGAAGCAATCTAAGTACTGACGTAGGAGAACGGATGTCCGATGACGGGCTGGTTTTTGTGGATCTGGAAAAAGCAGTGGAGTTCCGTCGATCCGTTGTAAGGACGAACGACTTGGTTTTCACCTGCTGGGGAACCATCAATCAAATAGGCTTAATCTCTAACAATCTGCGCTATCCAGAATACATAATTTCCAACAAGCAAATGAAGTTAACCCCTGACCCAGAGAAAGTAGATCCACTTTTTTTGTATTATCTTTTTTCCAGCCCACTGAAGCAGGCAGAGATCATCCAGAACGGTATCGGGGCAGCCGTACCTGGTTTCAATCTCGGTCAGTTGAAGAAGCAAACTGTACGACTACCACCATTAACCGAGCAGAAAAAAATATCAGCTTTCCTGGATTCGTTTGATGCCCGGATACGGCTCAATAAACAAGCCAACAAAACCCTCGAATCCATGGCCCAGACCCTATTCAAAAGCTGGTTCTTGAACTTCGACCCGGTGATTGACAACGCCTTGGCCGAAGGTAAGGAAATACCCGATCCCCTAGCCGCCAACGCCGCCACCCGCCAAGCGTTGCGGGAGCAGGGCACCGACAAGCCTGGTCAACTCCACGCGCTCCCCGAACATATCCGCCAACTCTTTCCCAACCGATTCCAGTTCACCGAGGAACTGGGGTGGATACCGGAGGGCTGGGAGATCAATACTCTCAGATCTGTAACTACTGAGCTACGTAGAGGTATATCACCAAAGTACGTCGAAGAAGGAGGTGTCAGGGTAATAAATCAAAAATGTATTAGAGATCACGTGATCAATATGACCCCAGCCAGACGGCATGACACATCGAAAAAGAAAGTGGACGGTCGTTTAATTAGCATCGGTGATGTGTTGGTGAACTCTACCGGCGTAGGCACATTGGGCCGAATCGCTCAAGTTTATTCATTGGACGAGCCAACAGTCGTGGACTCGCATGTGACAGTAGTTCGGCCAAATACCGAAGTTTTCAAACCCTATTTTTTTGGACGATTGATGTTGTCCATAGAACGTTCCGTGGAAGCGTTGGGGATGGGAAGCACTGGGCAGACGGAACTCTCGCGAGCCGATTTAGGCGCCCATCCAGTTGTCACTCCACCGCTGGAGATTCAAAACTGGGTAGAGGAACTGTTAAAGCGGTGCGCTGATAGAATTTCTTTCAATGCCAAGCAGTCCGAAACATTGATCGCAAGTCGAGACACTCTCCTCCCCAAACTCCTCTCCGGCGAACTCCGCATCCCAGAGGCTGAAAAGATGTTGGACGAAGCTTTGGCCTAAAGCAGACAAATCAGCCACGTGGGGTGCAAAATGCTGATCTATCTGCCAAACTAGCCCGACAGGACGCTTAAGAGACCGAGGATAATGGCTTTTAACGAGGAAAAGCTGGAGCAAGCGATTATTGACCTGCTGGGTGACCAGGGCTATCCCCATATCACAGGGGCAGCTATCGCTCGTGAGCACCAGGAGGTCCTGTTAAGCGCAGACCTGGAGGCTTACCTCCGCAAGCGCTATGCGGCCGAGGGCATTACCGATGGTGAAATTCGCGCCATCGTCCGAAAGCTCGAAAATTACTCCTCCGCCGACCTCTACGACAGCAACAAAGCCATTATGAAGCTCGTGAGCGAGGGTTTTTTGCTAAGGCGGGAAGATCACAAGAAGAAAGACCTCTACATCCAGCTGCTCGACTACAGCAGCCTCCCCCAAGTCCGCCGTCCCCAAGATCACCAGCTCACCACCGTTGACAGCGCAATGCCGGTCAGTGAGCGGCATGCCGCTTACGGTGCCGACATCAACACCTATAGGCTCGTCAACCAGATGGAGATTGTGGGCACCGAGAAGCGCATTCCCGATGCCATTCTCTATATCAACGGTCTGCCCCTGGTGGTCTTTGAGTTCAAAAGCGCTGTTCGGGAGGAGGTCGGCGTACATGAGGCCTATATTCAGCTCACCACCCGCTATCGGCGGGATATCCCGGAGCTGTTCAAGTACAACGCCCTGTGTGTCATCAGCGATGGCGCCAACAGCAAAATGGGCTCTTTCTTCGCGCCCTATGAGTTCTACTATGCTTGGCGGCGCATCGACGGGCACGATAATGAGGAGCCCAACGGCATAGGGTCGCTCTACAGCTTGGTGCGGGGACTGTTTGCCAAACACCGGCTGCTGGAGGTCATTCGGCACTTTATCTACTTTCCGGATAAGTCCCACAAAGAGGAAAAAATCCTTTGCCGCTACCCCCAGTATTACGCCGCCACCAAGCTCTACGCCAATATTCTGGAGCATCGCCGGCCAGAAGGGGACGGGAAGGGCGGTACCTACTTTGGCGCTACCGGCTGCGGCAAGAGCTTCACCATGCTGTTTCTCGCCCGCTTGCTGATGCGCAGTGTGGCGCTTGAAAGCCCCACCATAGTCCTGATTACCGACCGAACCGACCTTGATAGCCAGCTCTCCGAGCAGTTTGTGAACGCCAAACAGTATATTGGCGATCAACATGTACAGAGCGTAGGCAGCCGGCAAGACCTGAGGGAGCAACTCCAGGGTCGCAATAGCGGCGGGGTCTTTCTGACCACCATCCACAAATTCACCGAAGATACGCAGCTGCTCACCGAGCGCTCCAACGTCATCTGCATCTCCGACGAAGCGCACCGCAGCCAACTGAACTTGGACCAGAAGCTGACCTTCAGTGAGAAACACGGCGTGCGCCGCACCTACGGCTTTGCCAAGTACCTGCACGACTCACTGCCCAACGCCACCTATGTAGGCTTTACCGGCACGCCCATTGATGCCACCGTGGATGTGTTCGGCGAGGTCGTGGACAGCTACACCATGACCGAGTCCGTCAAGGACGAGATCACCGTGCCCATCGTCTACGAGGGCCGCGCCGCCAAAGTCGTGCTGGATAACAGCAAACTCAAGGAAATTGAAGACTATTACGACCGATGTGCGGAAGAGGGCGCTACCGAGTACGCGGTAGAGGAGAGCAAGAAAGCCAGTGCCAATATGGGCATGATCCTGGGTGACCCGGATCGCATTCGCGCCGTGGCCGTGGATTTTGTCCATCACTACGAAAACCGCATCAATGAAGGCTCCACTCTCTGCGGTAAGGCCATGTTCGTCTGCGCCAACCGCCAAATCGCCTGGCAGCTCTACCAGGAAGTGGTCTATTTACGGCCGGAATGGGTCGACATCAGGGCCTGCGAAGAGGGCAGTGAGCTTTCCGAGCAGGAACAGAAAGACATCAAGCCCATGGCCCGCATGAACCTGGTGGCCACCCGAGGCAAGGATGATGAAGAGGCGCTTTACAAGCTCCTGGGCACCAAGGACTACCGGAAAGAGCTGGACCGGCAGTTTAAAAAGCGAAAGTCCAACTTCAAAATCGCCATCGTCGTGGACATGTGGCTGACCGGCTTCGATGTCCCCGAGCTGGACACCATGTACATCGACAAACCCGTCCAGCGCCACAACCTGATCCAGACCATCTCCCGAGTCAACCGAAAGCTGGAAGGGAAGAATAAAGGCCTGGTCGTGGATTACATCGGCATTAAGAAACAGATGAACCTGGCCCTGGCGCACTACAACAAGGCCGACAGCCAGAATATTGAAGAGATCGAGCACTCCGCCATCGTGGTCAAAGACCACTTGGACCTTCTGGGTAAGATCTTCCACAAGTTCGATTCTAGGCCGTTCTCCACCGGCACACCGGTGGAGCAGCTCCACTGCCTGAACATGGCCTCGGAATTCGCCCAGCTCACCCAGGACATAGAAAAGCGCTTTATGCACCTGGTCCGGCGCATGAAGGCCGCCTACGATATCTGCAGCGGCAGCGAGTTGCTCACCCAGACCGAACGCGACCATGTGCATTTCTACCTGGCAGTGCGCTCTATAGTCGCCAAGCTCACCAAAGGCGACGCCCCGGATACCGCCCAGATGAACGCCCGCGTCCGCGAGATGATCACCGAAGCGCTCCGCTCCGACGGCGTAGAAGAGATCATCAAAATGGGGGAGGGAGGTGATGGAGAGGTGAACCTCTTTGATGACGACTACCTCGCCCGAATCGAAAAGATCAAACTGCCCAACACCAAGATCAAGCTGCTTCAACAGCTACTGGCCAAGGCCATCTCAGACTTCCGCAAAGTCAACCGCGCCAAAGGCATCGACTTCTCCAAACAGCTCCAGAGCCTGGTAGAGAAGTACAACGAGCGAGACGACGCTAACCTCTACCGGGGCGAAGTCGCCGACGACTTTGCCGACAACATCATTGACCGCTATATGGCGCTGATCGAAAAACTCAAATCCGAAATCGGCTCCTACGCCGACCTGGATATCGACCTGGAAGAAAAAGCCTTTTACGACATCCTCAACAGCCTGATGCACAAATACGACTTCAGCTATCCCGATGATAAGCTCAAAGAGCTGGCGAAGGCAGTGAAGTCCGTGGTGGACGACAAAGCCAAATACATGGACTGGAGCAAGCGAGATGACATCAAATACGAGCTAAAAGCCGACCTGATCGTCCTCCTGGACGAATTTGGCTATCCCCCGATTGATAGGGGTGAGGTGTATAAGGAAATATTCGAACAGGCAGAAACATTCAAACGAAGTAGGTCTAACTCTTACAAAAACTCCACATTAAGAAGTTGATGAAGCTATGAAGAGATGGAACATCGATACGGCTCTTTCAAAATTTAGAAGAGTTTTCACAAATACCTATGCTAACGAAGACTTGAGCGAGTCGGATACTCGTTCAAAGTTAATTGATTACATTCTTCTGGAATGTCTAGGATGGAACGAGGCCGATATATCTAGAGAAGAGCGGTGCAACGAGACAGGCCGATACCTAGATTATAAATTATCTACCAATATGCCCATAATGATAATAGAAGCAAAAAAGGTAGCTGTAGATTTTGAGCTTCCTCGATCTTCGACGCAGCGATCATTTAAGGTCGGCGGTGTTTTATCTTCCTGCAAAACTCTTGTCGCTGCCATGATGCAGGCAAAAGACTATGCAGTTTCAAAAGGAATATCTTTCTGCGCTGTAACCAATGGCCGCCAATTCATATTTTTTAGGGCTCAAAACCAGCATGGCATACCATGGAGTGAGCACAAAGTACTAATCTTCAGGAGCCTTGAAGATATAGAGAGTAATTTTGACGAGTTCTGTAGAATTTTATCAAAAAACAGCGTAGAAAGTGGAACCTTACAGAAAAGCCTACCTATTTCAGACAGCGCTGAAGACGATGCGAGCCAATTTCAAACGCTCGACGTTAGGCATTTAAACCGACCCCGTCAAATCGACCGAAACCCACTTTATCCCTTTATTGGCGATATTATCCATCGGGTTTTCCAAGACCTAGCTTCCGAGAACGCAGAGTCGGAAATTCTCGAGCACTGCTACGTCGACTCACCTCAAAAGCCAGACAAAAGACAGCCCTACATTGACCGAAGCACAAGAAGACTCAAAGTTTCCAAGAAGGATGCCGGCGACTTTCAACAGAGAGTAGTCTCTGCATTGAAAGCAGGGGAAACGGGTCACGCCGAGGTTATATTGTTAATCGGGAGCGTAGGTGTTGGCAAAAGTACATTTATACAGAGATTTCGGAAGGTTTTGGTAAGGAACGAAATTAATGAATCAGGAATCTGGATATACTTAGATTTCAAAAACTATAGTGACACCGGAGAAACTCTTGACAGCTTCATATCCGGGGAAATCGATGAAACATTAACCGAGGAGTATTCAGAGCTCGGGCTAAATGATTGGCAGTTTCTCAAACAGGCTTATCATGCTGACTATGAGAAGTTGAAAAAAGGCGCTCTTTCTCCACTTTTCCAGAAAGACCCGGATGGTTTTGAGCTAAAGTTCGGGGAGAAAATCGATGAATGGAGCTCTTCAGATCGTGGGAAACACTGCACGAAGATACTAACAACAGCCTCGAAACGCTTGCAAAGAAGTATATTTTTGGTTTTCGATAATGCGGATCAGCTCAACCCGGAGACTCAAAATAAAATTTTCCTAGCGGCACAGAAACTGACCAATACGATTGGTTGTTACGCTTTGATTGCGATGCGCGAGGAAAGCTATTGGAAGAACCGAGATGCAGGCCCGCTAGATGCTTTTCATAACACCGCATACCATGTTCAGCCGCCCAGCCTAGATCAAGTATTGTCCAAAAGGTTTTCTTACGCAAAGAGTCTTATACTTAGCGAGCGCTTTAGCGTCTACAGTGATTTTGAAGTAAGTGAAAAAGAGTTGGCGGCGGTTTTTGATCGGCTGGTGCAAACCCTGCTTGGTGAAGACAGGTCCTATATTAATTTTATCGAGGCGACCTCAGCAAGAGATACCCGAAGAGCTCTAGATAACGTCGCTGCTTTCATGGTTTCAGGCCACACTAATATAGAGGCGATTCTGAGAGATGAGAGAAAATCAAATCCGATTGGTTTTCCAGTACCATTTCATGAGTTCTTGAACGCCATCATATTACGAGATCACCAGGTTTTTTCTGAAGATGATTGCGACACAATCAACATTTTTAATGTGACAGGGACATCTGATGCATCAAACTTCAATAGGATCGCGGTCCTCGGTCGTATACTAAGCTCAAAGAACAGCAAGAGCGAAATTGGAACAGGGTATGTACTTATTGAACAAGTTGTGAACGATTGCTATTCAGCGGGAATACTACCTGAAACTACAATTTCTATTATCACGACCCTAAACTCGAGACGACTAATCGAAACTGAAACGACAATAAAGAGCGACATATCTCAAAGTAAGTACTTGCGGGCAACAAAGGCGGGTAGCTATTACATTGAGGACCTATGCAAGATGTTTGGCTATCTTGATCTCGTCGTCTATGGGACGCCGATTTGTCGAGAGAAGTCGTTCAATAAGCTGAATAAGATATATCAAGATATAAACCGTATTTCAGAAAACACTAGTGCAGCGCGCTTGCAAAGAGTGCAGAAGAGACTGGAGCTTGTAGAAGCCTTTGTTGAATATCTTTTTCATGAGAATCAAAAATGTGCATTCTCTAGCCAACCAGAGCTTTTTTCACCAGAAGCTACCGGATTGGTAGATGATATGAGAAAAAGGTTTTCTATTGAGAAACAGGCAGTCATGGAAAGGGCTCGTAATATCTTTGACAGGAAACCATCACAAAAAACTAGTTAGAGTGCGGTATGGCCATGAAAAAATCTTTTAAATTCATCTATTTAACTGTAGATATTTGATATAAACAGAAGTTTTTAACTTATTGCAAAAATCGCGCTTCGAAAAGCTCTGAAGGAATCGCCTTGCTGTACAAAAATCCCTGCCCATTCTCACAGCCAGTACTCTTTAAAAAATCGCCGTTTTCTTCCGGTCATTGGCAATACTGGGAAGAAAACTTTGTTCAATTTTTAGCTCGTCTAGCGGTATTCCCTGGAGATAACTCAATAATGAATAGCCAGTGCCAAAATCATCCACTGAAATGTCGACACCAAGGGCTTTGAGTGTGTTGACTCGATTGGGCGCGCCGCAATGTTCGTCATCAACAACGATTCTGTGATCTCAAGCTGCAGTTGGTCAGGCTGCAGCTGATATAACTGCAGAAGCTCCTCAATGCGATTCAACAGCGTGTCGTTGCCGCAACTGCAACATGATACGTTACGGCCACAACGACTGCACTCGGATGTACGTCCGCTTTTGGCCGAATGCGGACAGTCGGATACACCCTTGAATGAAGGAAAGACGACCTGTAAGCCTTCCGTGCACAGAACGCCGAGTCCAGGGCCAGAAATTAAACCCTGAGAGGACAGCAGAAGGCGGTAGGGCAGTGTATCGGGAATGAGCGCTGAAACGCTTCCCAGAGACGACGGGATCGCATAGTGAACACGCTGCCTCTAGCAACTGATACGTAAACTGATACAAGATCGGGATATTTTGCGCTGAAGCACCATGTAACTTATTGTTACATAAGAGGTTTTTCCCACAATTGGACAATTTTAAACTGATAGCAGGTTTGACTGATAACAAAGAGAGCGCTTCGGGTCTTTGCCATACGCTGTAAGTGCACGGCAAGGGCAACTTTAGAAGAAGTCAAAAATGGCAAGAATCTCATCTAATTTTGAAAACAGGCATCTTGCTGTGAGCTGAAATAGGGCTGGAAGCTAATTGTAGCAAGGGCTTGCGCTTTTCAAATGGTGGTGAGACCGAATCTCAGTCTCACATTGAAATGACATAAACAAACTTAGTCTGTCTATACGAGATAATGCTATATTTAACATAATATACATTATGCGAAGTGTTATTTCTGGGCGCCATAAAACGCCTTCAAAATCAACCCCCTACGCGAGCCCTCGCCGCGACCTTATATCAAAATATTCTTACTCGGTGTCGCCTAAATCACCATCCTTCAGGCCCATTCGCAACCTGAAGGAGTGATTTTATGCAATTCGACCCCGAAAACCGGCCCAGCTGGCGACAAATCGTATCAATCACAGGCGTGTCAGAGCGCACGGCCCGGCGCTGGCTCACCGAAGGAGCGCCGACCTACGCCGTACGCCTGATCGACCTGGAGCGGCGCGGGCGCATTATTCCCGAGAGCTGGCCCGAGGATTTCAAATTTAATCATGGGGGCTACTTTGAGAGCGGCAACCACCAGCCCGCCTACAACTGGCAACAGCTGACGTGGCTAAAGTATATCGTGAGTTGCTGGTATGAGGCCCTTGAGGCCGTGAGACTGGCTCAGGCGAGCATTGATTACCTGACCGACAAACTGCCACGCGCCGAGGTGTTAGAGCTTGAGGCGCACCGCGAGCGTCTGCGGGAGATTGAACGCCAGCGCCGGGTATCGGTGGCCGAGGCGGTGGCGCTCGCCAGTGAGCGGACGGGCTAACAGCAAGGCCGGAGCCCCCGAGCTGGGGGCTTTTGTGGCGGGATGGTGTGCGCCCTGCTGATTGGCCACGGCCTGCTCCAGCTGCTCGATCCGGTAGACCAGCAGCGCCTGGGTTCGTGCCATGTCCGCGACGGTTTCCGGTATTGATCGCATCTGATTCCCAAAGAAAAACAGCACCAGCGCCAGCAGCGCGACCGCCGATCCGTTGAATTTTCCACTGTCCACGTTTTGCAACTTCTCGAACATATCCGTCATTTTTTGCCCATCGTCTGTTTCAGCTGCGGTGCGATTTTCTCTGCCGAGCGCCCGACCACGTAACCGCCCAGGCCGATCTGCAACAGTGTCCAGGCTTCGTCGGATAGCCGAAACTCGGTCCATCCCATTGTGTCGAGCACCACCAGCACCAGAAACGTCAGCATTGTGATTGGCCGCCAGCTGCGTTGAATCCAGCTTTGCCCTTGCGCCTCGGCGGTAATGATCTGCGCCTGGGCGTCGAGCACTTTACGCTCGTATCCGATCAACTCGCCGGCCATTTCATTTTGCATTTCGATCAGCTTGTTTTTCAGCTGCAATCGCTCTGCATCACTGGTGTGCATGTTGTCGATCAGCCCAGTCACCGGCTTTATCAGATCGCCCAGGAAGTTGATCACACTCACTGCGGGAACACCTGGCGCTTGATGTACTCGGCCAGCAGTGTGGCCGCAACGGACGCGCCCACCATGATGATGACTTTATTTCCGCTCATTGGAGCCCCCACACTTTTTGTGCATAGTCGTCGTTTTCGTTCCAGGGGTTGATCAGGTCCACCGCCGCAAAGAGATGCGTGTCATAACTGTGGCCGTTGTGTTCGCCCCTGATAGCGTATTTCTCGGCGGTCTGGTTGACGAAGTTGTCCTGATGCGCCGGGTTCACTTTGTTGAGCGCCTCGCCGATCAGGTGGCGCTTGCTGTACAGGAACAGCCCGCCCCCGACCGCCAGCACCGTCAGCACCATGACACCATCGACCTGAACGCTGACCCGCTTTTTCATGCCAGAACCTCATTGATGCCCATGTACTCGCCGCTGATGCGCGACCACTTGGCCGGGTTGCCGCTCAGCCGATCCCGGCGAACGTCCAGGTGCAGCATATTGCCCGGCGCGGTGTCGGTATAAAGCCCGATGCCGGTAAAGCCAATCTCTTTGGCCAGCCGGTAGGCGCGGGCGCGTTCTTCGCCGGTTTGCATCCAGCCGTACACGCCCGGCTCAATTTCGACTTTGGGAAATACGTCGATCGCTCGCACCTCGCCCCAGACTTCCACGTTGTGTTGGCTGTGGTCGCCCTGCCCGGTTCGACCTATGGCGCCATTGGCATCAGACACGACCACCGGCGCACCCCAGGCGGCGCGGAAGGCGTCGAGCTTTTGCAGTAGCTCAGGGTTTAACTGGTCGTACCAGTCCCCGAATTCTTCCGGTGTGAAATAGGTCAATGTTCTGCGCATGAGTGCTGCCGCTCCGATGATGCCAATGATGATCAAGGCCGCCCGTTTCACAGGTCGTCCGTTTGTACCGTGAGGCCCATGTCGCTTGCCGCTTGGTGGATAAACCCTTGCGGCCAATCGCTTTTGGTTTTGGCGTTGTTGGCGCGCAGCGTGTCGAAGTCGATGGAGCCTGGAAAATCCGGCGCCGTAATTTCGGCATCGATCGCGACTCGGATCGCGTCAATAATGGCCTGTTTGTCTTTGGTTTCTTGGGTATTTTTCGGCCCGTAAATAATGGCGGATTTTTTCACTTTATTCCTCCCACTCAAACACGGCTGTCAGACCCGCTTCGGTCACCTCACCGGCGCGGATCATCATGCCCGCGCCGCTCGGAATCACTATCGGATAGTCAAAGTTTTTTTGTTCCGGTTCGTCGGCGGCTACCCGGTTGTTGATGATTGTTTGAACGCCTGCCGCCGCTTCGCTTTGCAGAAAATTTTGAGTTGACGTCCCTGGATAGGCTTTTATCTTGGACTTAGCCCCGACAATATTTTTAACCACCCCCTCCAATCCGGTCCCCCATACGTGCGAGGCGTCGGCCAGCGCTTCGCTTACATCGGATAGCACGTCCACCGTTAACCTGCCCGCTTTGTTGCATGAAAGACTCAGATTCCCGACGCTGACTTCATGGCCGCTTTCGTTTTCCAAAAGAATCGAGGCGTATTCACCCACCGCACTGACCGACACCCGAGGACGGATAAAGGTTTTTCCGGCTGAGCTTTTTTCCTTGTTGGCGTCGATCACATACACGCTGCCGGTTACCCGGTTATCGAATACCTCCCGGTCGGAGACTTCAAACTCCACCTCTTGAGATACGTTCAACAGGTTGACGATTTCCAGACCGTCGAAGCGCTCTCCCTCGCGCATCGCAATGCCTTTGCCCGGTTTTAGGACAAAGCGGCGCGTATCGCCGCCCGTCTTGAGCTTTATTTCAATCTCGCCCAGGCCTTCCATGTAATAGAAGCGCCCGCCCTGCTGGCTGATGGACTGGCTGAGCCCTGCTCCGATGACTGTTTTCACTCGTTACCCCTTGAATACTTGGCTGGCGACGTAGCCGCCGATAGCGATAATGGCTAATGTTTTTCCGGTGTCGGCCAGCTCGCGCACGGTCTGGTTCGCCGGTTCGGTGACGGCCTGTCCCGCCTTGATGTTCATGGCTCCGGCCAGTGATTGGCGGGCGACCTGATCGCTTGAGGCCAGCACTTTTTCGCTGAACTCGTACATGTTGTCTTGATTTTCACTGAGGAACTCAATCACTGAATCGCCCATTCCGCCGACCAGATCGAACGCGCCACCATCGGTGATATTGCGCACACTGTTGTCCACGCTGTTGTCACTGTTATCTGTGGCGCTCCGGTCGCTCGAATCGGCAAAATCTACCGTCATCGAGCTATCGGAAGAATCATTAAAACTCCGATCACTGGAATCGTTGAAGCTGCGGTCGCTTTCGTCGGTGAAGCTGCGGTCGCTGTTGTCTTCCCAGTTGCTCGACCGGTCGCTGTTGTCCTCCCAGCTTCGGGAGTAATCGCTTTCATCGGTGAAGCTGCGGTCACTGTTATCGGTAATGCTCCGGTCGCTGTTGTCTTCCATGTCTACATCCATGGAATTGTCGCTGTTGTCGGAGTAGTCGTACTCCCGAGAATAGTCCTGGTTGTAATCCTGATTGTAATAGCGCCGGCTGCTGTCACTGGTGATTTCGGTATCGCCATGATTGCCCGAGCTGACAAAGGAGTCATCAATCCCGCCACTGATACCGGCGTTCAGCGTCTCCGTTTTTCGTCTATCGGTGTAGTCGGTGCTTGTCCGGCTACTGGTTTGGGTTTTCGACTTGGAGCCGAACATATTACTCATAGCGACGCCCTGAAAATTGATACTTTGCGCTCGAAGCCGAGCGGCCCCATCAGTCGGCTGATGGTGGCTTCTGGATGGATGGTTTCGAACGCGATTGAGTCCACGCCCTGGGCTTTGGCCCGGCGCTTCAACTCGGCAAAAATGGCGCGGGAGTGACTGCCCGCCAACACCTCCACCCGCAATTCGATATAGCCCCCGTTGAGGCTTTCAAAGTAAGTCACCAGCCACGACCGCCAGCCGTCGCCGGTGACCTCCCACAGTGTGGAATGGCCCTCAATAATGGCGGCTTTGAATTCCAGCCAACGCGCCGGATCAACGATATCGCGCAGCGCTTTGCCCGCTTCATCGTTCCAGCCTCGTTGCTTGAATATCAGATCTGTTTCCACAACCACACCGCCGCCAGTCCGATTCCGACCACTGCCGCCCCTTTGCCGATGGTTTCAGCGTCCAGGCGCAGACCATCGGGCGCCATGTTCAGGCCCCCGACATTCATACCCCCGGCGTTTTGGCTGGCCCGGTTCGCGTTGCGCTGATCGCCGCCCGAGGTGGCGGAGGTGCTCGAACTGAGCCCCCCGCCCCCGGTCAGGCTTTCAAACGCTGGCAGACCCGGCAACATTACTTCACCGCCTTCATCAGCAGACCCAGGCCGAGCAGACCCAAAGAGCCATACAACAGCGGCTTGGGAATTTGATCGACGTAGCCACCCATGGAGGGCTTGCCGGTGCCGGGAACGCGAGCGTTCCCGGTCTGATAGGCCTCTGAGGTGGTAGCCGCCTCACTTTCGTGCAGCGCGGCCTCCTGCTCATTGGGCGCGTTTTGGTATCGCATGGCGTCGCGCTCGTTTTTGACCTGCTGGACTTTGGCGTACCCGTCCACCAGGCGGTCAAGTGCGCCGCCAAAATCGATACCCCCTTCTGCCGCTGGATTGCGTAGCATATGGCCCCCTTACGCGGCTTTTTGCGTGTTGCCACCGGCCAGAGACGCCCAGGTGCTTAGGTACTCCACCAGATAGCGCGTGGTGTTGCTGTAGGTAGCACCCATGGTGGCCGACAGCCGCATCTGCTGGATCTGCCGACCGCCACTGGCCTGCATGACCAGCGCTTCATCCAGCACACCCGCCGTGGTGAAGTCGATATACAGACCCTCGGCAGCGGCGTACTGAGTGCGCCCGGCCACTTCCACGTCCCACGTAGCGCGGGCGCGGTTCAGGTCGAACACCACGGCGTCATCCACTTTCAGTTTGAGATGGTCAACGGCGGCATTCAGCACGTGAATCGCGGCGATCCGGTCGCGCTTTTCAATGGCGTCATAGTGGTTTTCACCCTCGGCCTGGCCGCCCACGTTGTGGTTGACCACGTAGGGCAGAATTCCCGCCGACACCGGACGGTTGGCGGTTTTGCGGCCCCAGGCGCTCACGCCGGGACTGACCACTGCGCCGTCAATGTCGAACTCCACCCGCAGCGCCTGCAAGCCACCGGTACCGAGCGCGGTCGCCATGGACTGGCCTTCGTTTTCGAGCTCCGGCTTGCGGAAGTAAAAGCTCAGGTTTGAGGTGCTGGTTTTACGGCCATAGCGATCATTGAACGCTTTCAGCTCCTCGCCGTCCTTGAACTCCTGCAGGGTGATGGTTCGGTTGGGAGAAACGAGCAGGACGCGTACGTTTTTGGCCTGGGCCAATGTAATGTTGGTCAGCTCGATATTAAAATCGAGCCACGTCCGGCCCACCATCGGTGATACCAGAGCGCGCTGGCCCGGTGAGACGTTTTCAATGAGCGTGATTTCTTCGCGAATACGGGACATGATTACTTACCCCCCTTCGCGACAGAGGCAGCCTGCTTCAACGGCTTCACGCCGGATCGAACAGCCGCATACATGATGGCGCCAAAGGCGCTCATACCCACGACCACGGAGGTAACCACCTTCGCGTCGATGTTTTTGGTAATAGGTTTCAATTGGTTCACAGTCGCCCCCTTTGGCGTTGTTACTGGTTTGCGCCCTGTGCGCTGTAAACCAGTGTCGACTGTGACTCGCTTGGCCTGTCTACCCCACTTCGCTCAATAGTTCGCTTTAGTTCGCTTACCTTTTCGCTCAAAGTGGGGTGAAAACTTTGATTTTTTCGGCGGGTTTACCATTGCCCCGGTACCAGAATTCGCCCGGCTGGCAGGCCCCCAGCTCCGAATGGTTGATGTTCAGCGCTTTGCCCGCCTTCACCGCCGCATCAAAATCCATGTAACTGGCCCAGATATGACCGGCCTGGAAAGCGTCTTTGGTGATCAACTGGGGGCGCTGGCTGGTGGCGTGGATGATCACGCCGTACTTGCGGCCCTGAGTCCAGAGACGGCGGTGATAAAACAGGCGCTTCGGGTTGATCGCTCCCGGCCCCTCGCAGCAGTCGGCGTACTCCTCCACCACCCCATAGGTCGTCCGGTTGCCGTCCGCAATCTCCCAGAGGGCATGGGCCCAGACCTCGAACGCCGCTGGCGACGGATCGCCCACGTAGGCGATACGGAAACCCTTGCCGCTCCGGTGAGCGCGGGCCAGTGCTTTGACGTACTCGGCCAGTGACTCGAACCGGTGCGCCTTGTGGTCCTTGTTGTTGTCCCAGAGCGCGACCCTACAAGAACTGTTCGGAATTCCACCCCGGCGCTGGAGCGTCTGACTCTTCCCGAATCCGCTGTTCGCCAGATAGAGCGTGTGGTTGTTCTTGAGGTTGGTGTTCTCGTTGATCGCCATTGGCCTGGCCTTCCTCCTGTTGCTGTTTTCGCTTGGCTTCCGCTTTATCTTTCGCTCTGAGTTCGGTCAGAGTCCGCTTAATGCGCCGCCAGAGACCGCCCAGGTAGAAACCGGCGGTGATCTCCTCCTGATACGGCAAACGCCCGTCGCCGGCTGTCAGGTGGTGCTTGTCGATGGCTGGCCCGAGACTGGCCCGGCCCGCCTCGATTTCTTCATCGTCCAGGCGCAAACGCTGATCGACGAAGGTGGTCACGCCCACCTCTACCACCCGTAGGAACGACTCGCCCATGTTCTGCGCGGCCTCCATGGGGTCAACGCCCTGCACCTGCACCCGCTCTGGTTCCGCTTCGGGCTCGCTCCAGTCGCTCGCTTGAGCTTGCTCACGCTCGAAGGCTTCGGCCCGGTTGATTACCTGGTCTAGTTCAGCCATGCACCCACCCCCGCTGCTGTTATCAGTGCCAAGCCGCTCAACAGAGCGCCTTTGTTGAGCGAACGGCCCTCGGCGGGCGCTTCGGCTTCGCTCTCCGGTTCGCTTTGTGTTGGGTCAAAGTCGCCCAGGCTTTCGCTTTCCGGTTCGCTCGCCGGCTCGCTCGGCTTCTGATGCTCCAGCGCCGGTTCATTGACCGGCGCTTCCCGCCTGTTGTCTGTGACATTGGACGGGCGAATAATGGTTACTCCGGTAACAAACTGTGCCTCGTCCCAGATTTTTTGCTGGCGCACCTTGCCGGTGCCCTGGTTCAACCCGCAGCACTCGCACTGAGTGTAAAAATGCCGCCCCCGTTTGGTGGTCTGGCGTACCTCGGCCTTTCCGCCCTGCTCGCACGTCCAGTGGCCCAATAGTTCGTTTTTGCTGCTCACGATGCACCCCCCGGCGCCCATTGAACTGTGAGTGTTCCGCCGTCGCCCAACGCAAACGCGGCCGCACCGACCACCAGCGCGACCGCTGCGCCCGCTTTGGTGGCCATGGCCATGACTGCGTAGGCTTTGCCGTATTTGATTATTTCGCTCAGTTGTTCGCGCACCAGTCGCCCCCCTCATCATTCACCACGACAGACAGACCACCCACCTCATAGGGCACACCCAAATAGGCATTTCTGGCGATCAGCCCAATAATGTTGCTATCTACTATCACCATTCCATCGACCACCAACGTCACCCGTACGTCCTCGAGAACTGACGCTCTCACACTTTGCCGACTCGCTATCCACTCCCTTACCCACACTCTAATTCGTTCAAACATTTCTCACCCCGTACAGTTATTGACACAAGTCCAAGCCCGCGAACTGGGCCCAGGCGTTCGCCGTGTCCCGTTTCGCTTGCTCCCATTGCTCCAGCATCCAGGCGGCGGTTTCATTGGTCACCGCATGACGGCGCCGCTTGACCTCCTGGAACTTCTTTTTCAGGTTTCGCCAGTAGTGCCCTGATTTCGCGCCCGGTGTCGCGCCGGGCTCCCACGCCAAGTCTTTTGGCAGCTCTGGCAACCACTCGGGCGGGCGGTTTGAGTCGCCCATGGCCCAGCTCATAAAGCAGCTTTTGGCGTCCTCGCCTTTTAGAATTATCTGGTATTTATTGCACCGGACCGGCAGGGCGTTCAGCTTCTCGCGCACCGCCTGCAGGCGCTGGCCGATCTGGTGGCGCTTGTCCCGTTCGGTTTTCGGCGTGTCTTCCAGTTTTTTGTTGAGCTGCTTCCGGCGCTTGTAGTCGGCGCCGTTTTTCTGGGTGAGGTGGTCGTACACGTCCGCGATGATCTGGCCCATGGCGTGAAGCTGGGCTTTACCGATGGTGACCCAATCCGGCGCCCTGGCCGGCTCGCTGATCCCGTATCGGTTGCCCCGCACCTTGCCCTGGCTGTCCGATCCCTCGGCCTTGGTCATGTACCCCGCCGCTTTCGCCATATAGGCGCCCGCGCAGGTGCAATCTTTGATTTTCTCGAGGTGGAAATAGCCGTTCCCCCAGATGCGTTCGATTCGCTCTGCCCAGCTCTCGAATTGCTTGTAGGGCACCTGCCAGCCCAGCAGCATGTGAACGTGGGGATTTTCCTCCCCGTTTTCGTTCGTGGGCACTTCCACCACCCAGCTATAGGCCAAACCCTCTGCCGCTTTGAAAGTAACGGGCGAGCATGGGCCCGCGTTGTATTCCCTGGTAACGATATCGCCCACCAGCATCGTTTTATTGGGTTTAGTCCACCCGATAACGGCGCCGGTTTTTTTGTTGTAGCGCGGCGTGATTCGGCTGAATGGCCCCTCAGCCTTGATGATCGTTTTTGAAACAACCATTTTCCCGGCGAGCATCGTTTTATTGTCCCGGGTCAAAGTCGTTTTACAGACTGGATCAACCCGCGTCCCGTCCGGCATCGTCCAGCCGCGGCGATACATTTTCTGCATGGCATCCATGCACCGGGAAACCTCGCCCTGGATGGTGGTTTCTCCCGCGGCGATTCTCGCCCGGGTTTCGTCGTTGAACGTGCCGGTCACGAAAGTTTTATACCCGCCCTTCTGGGCGCTCATGTACTCGCAGCTTTCCGCGATTTTCTTGGCGCCGCGCTGGCTCAGCATTTCGCTGATCCGCTCGCCGTCGACCTGGGGCGGTACGTTGTTGGCGGTTTCCGCCTGGGTTCTGATTCGCCACTCGTCGGACCACTCGCGAAATTCGACGATGGTGGCGCACCCCGTCTGCCCGGTGGGCGTTATCTGCGCCCGTTTCTCGACCTCGGACGGCTCTGGCGGTTTCGGTTCGCAGTGCTGCAGCTTGAGCGATTCATATTGGAATTTTTGGCGCTTGTAGGCGCGTTCAAATTGCCGCTGGGCCTTTGTCGGACATTTGGACGCCTTGACAAGCCTATGCGTCGCTTCGCTCCGCGCGGCGCGTTGCGCCTTCGTTTCCACCACCATCGGACCAATTAGCGAGCCACCCAAAAAAGCCCGCGTGATGGCGGGCCGGTGGTCGATTGGCGTTTGGCGCTCCAGCGCTTCGCGCACCTGCTTTTCGATTACTTCATTCATGGAAACAAAAACCCCATGACCGTGACGCGGTACCGGCCACCCTCGCGCACCCTGGAAACGGCAAAGCCCATATCAAGCTGGTGCTCGATGTACTGGATTGAGGCCTGTTTGGTGGCGAAATGGTGAGTGGCCTCCACCTCCAGCAGGGGGCGAATTTTTCCCGGCTCGATCACTCGGGTTTTGATTTCCGGCAGGGGGGTACAACAGGGGCTTCCCGGCCCCTCGCAGTCGACTTCGGGGCAGCACATAGTGCGGTTCTCTCTTGGCTGATTCACAAGACACCCCCGTTATCGATGATTTCCTTTTCCAGTGCACTCAGCCGCTCCGCAAAGTCGGTGTAGTACTTCCGATTCCTGATCAACTCTTTTCGGGCCGCTTCCGCTCTCCACAGACGCTCAGGCTTAAAGCCCTCGATGATTAGCTGGGTCACTGTTCGCCCTCCTGCTTGCAGCACTGGCACTCAAAGTCATTGAGAGAGGTCGCCCAATCGTGCGGATAGACGCCAGGGAACGCCACGGCCACCTCCACCAGCGCATCTTCGAGCTCTGGATACGCCGCCGTATCCCAGCACTCTGGGTAATGGATTTTCCCCGCGACCATTGCTTTTATGCCTGCCATAACGGCGCCTTTAGGAATCATGACGCACCCTCCCCGGCCTTGATCACTTTGCCCATAAAAACCATCTGCTCTTTCATCTGGCCCAGGCGCTCCAGCAGTTGCTGGTTAAAATCCGTGTCGTACCGGGGGGCGGCGCCGTGCGCTTCTTCGTGCTGCATGAACGCGGCGTGTTCCACATCGCGGCAGAGTGCCAGCAGGCGGGTGGATCCGATAAATAGGGTGGTAGCTTCGGCGGGTGACCGCCGGCCCATGGCCTGGCGGTAGGTCTGTTCGGCGTAGCGTTGTTCTAGCGAGCCGTTCAGCTGTTGTTCATTTGGACTATGATTCATTGAGGTTTCCTCCGCTGTTTATTCGGCCCCTCGCCTCGAATACCGCCCTGGGACCGGTGCCAGCCAGAAGACCAGGGCGGGTTCCAGCGAGGAACAGGGAGGAATTTATACCTGTGTGAAAGGTATATCAATGCCAAGAGTCCATTGATTACCGAACCGATAGGCCTAGAATAGGAGTTTAAGAAGAAATGGATCTAACCGACCGGTGCCAACCAGTGTTGAAAACGACGATGATTCTGGACCTCTTGAGAGAGCGTCTAGGGTCCGATTACAAGACTTCCCTTGCCCTCGGAAAGCGCCCCTCGTTTGTGTCCGGAATGCGCTCCCGAGGCGCCGTTATGTCGGACGAAATCGGCCTAAAAGCGGCGGAATTACTGGACTTCCCGGCCGACGCCTTGCTTTTGTCGCTGGCGGCTGAACGCGCCATGAACACGCCCAACGCGCTGGAAATTCAGCGCCTCGCCGAACAGCACTACCCGCCCGATTGGGGCTCTGAGGCCGACCATTCCGACCGCCCAACCGACACGCACAAAAAAACCGCCTGAACGAGGGCGGTTGCTGTCAGAGTGCCGTTTAAATTGTCGAGCTAAGCCCTTGATCTGGCGGCACTTTCCTCTTTTTTTGACTGCGATGGTCTATACATTATGCGAAGTGATCGATGTGTAGGCTTCATCTAATTCATGGGGTTTTTCGTGAGATCTGGTGCTACCGCTGTTCTGCAGGCCTTTCCCAGATTTGCCAATAGCGCTGCCAACGTTTTCCGAGTGCCTTGGGTTTTTCTGCGTAGAGACGTTGTCCGATCTCCCATGCCTTCCCGCGCAAGCATTGTTGCTCCTCCAGAATGACCTGTTGCAGGCGTTGCCTAGTCTCGTCCGTCGCCAGGCGCTCGCCCTCGGATTCCAGTAGAGAGTCCAACAATGCCAGATCGTGGTCGTTACCCAAGATGTCCGCCAGGGCCTTGCCCTCGTTCCGCCAGGCCTTGTTGACCCGAGGCCAGAGCGGACGTAGCAGCTGCAAGTGATGGCTGTGGTATTTGACCCGTTTGCGCCACCCGTGAAAGTCGCCAGCGATGCCGGTAAACGCGCGTCTGGCCGCTTTGCGGCCGCGCTTGTAGGTCTTGCCGAAGCCGCGCACGGCCTTGAATCCATTCTCTTCCAGGCACCACCGATCAACGCTGCGGTGCGCCTTTTCCAGCGCTTGGCGGGCTTCGCTCAGCAGTGCCTCGGGGTCTTGCTCGGCGGCCGCTGTGTCTCGCCTTTTCCGCAGTTCGACCAGCACCGGCGCACATGTGGCGCGCTCGGTGTCCTCGAGCGTTGCCAGCAGACGCTCGAGTGCTTCCACCATTGACTGCTCGTCCCTGACAACCGCGAGATTGCGGGCGATATCCCGAAAGCGGGCGTTCTCACGCCGATAGGCTTTGCCCAGGGCCGGTCGTACCAGTCGCACGAGAGCACGCAGTTTTTTACAGCGTTTGCGCACCTGGTGGATTGCCTCGTGACGGTCAAGTTGGGGATCGTCGATCTCGGCGATGGCTTTGTCGATCTGCTCGCGGCCGATCCGCCGGAGGCTCTTTTGCACTGTCTCGTCTTTCCCCACTGCGTAGCTCATGGCGCGAAGTCTCCTCATGGGTTTCTGCTCGCGTGCCCTACCCCGTCTTTTGGGTTGTCGCTATATATCACAGTGTAGGAAAGTGAGCCCGAATCGCCAACACGGTTCAAAGGGGTTTTGTCGATGATCCGAGGACGTCCATCAGTTCTTCCGACCAGGAAAGCCAGGACCGGTTAACCTGAATTCCCCTTTTCAGAGCGAGATACTGAAGTCGATAATGGCGTGGTAGGCCGTCAGGCTCAGAGAAGTACCTGGCTTCAATAGCGAGATATTTTTCCAACGTCGCCCGCCAATGGTTACGGTGAACGGAAAGCTCTTCGAGAGCATTGTCGTCTTCCCAGAACTCGCCAGCGAACAGTTTCAGAAGCAGAGGATCACGTGTTTTTGGACGAGGAGAGGGAGTATTCACCCACTCCTTCAGAATCTCTTTTCCTTGTGCGGTTATTGAATAGACCTTGGCGTCTGGCTTGCCACTTTGGTGAACGTCCTCAAACGTCACGCACGCCTCCCCCAAAAGCTTTGAGAGTTCTCGATAGGTCTGCTGGTGGCTTGAATTCCAGACATTGCCCATCCGTTCCTTTAATGTCTGGGTAAGGTCATAACCGGTTGCAGGTGACTCGTTCAGGCAACTCAGCAAGGCGTAACGAAGAGACATGCGCCATTTCCTCTCTATGGTAAGTCGGACCCATTATCGGGTCCTATCGGCCTAGTATGCATATAGTTGCATATTGAGAAAAGATGTGCAAAATGGACAGTTCCTACACCGAGACGAGAGTTTTTTGGAATGAATATTGATGTGTTCTGGAGTGCTTCGCTGGCCATTCAAGTGCACATTGTGATCGCCGCGCTGGCCGTTCTATTTGGCGCCATGCAACTGACGTTCAGAAAGGGGACATGGGTACACCGCCAGGTTGGCAGATTCTGGGTAATATTGATGGCAGTGGTGGCGCTCTCCTCCTTTTTTATCCACGAAATTCGGGTTTGGGGACTCTGGAGTCCCATTCACCTTCTCTCCATTTTCACGCTTGGCACCTTGTTTGTCGGGGTTTATGCCGCACGCCAAAAACAATACCGGACCCACGCGATCACGATGTCGGTCACCTACTTTCTTGCCCTCATACTAACCGGCGCGCTCACCCTACTTCCCGGACGAATGATGCATGGGATGGTTTTCGGATAACAGGGTTGTCCTTTGCGACCGCCCTCACCCACCAGTTTTTTGGGACCATCATTTGGGCAGTTTGGGGCGTTTACTTTACACTACGGCCCAAGGTTACAAAGGGCGCATAATACAATGAATAACACCATATCCAGGGAAAACCGGCTGGCACTCGTCATTCTCGCCATTGGCCAGTCGCTGCTATTACTCCTGCTGCACAAGGCAGTCAATCATACTGTCTGGCCGGCCACCTCTCCAGAGTGGCTTTACGCACTCTATACCGTGGCAATCGGCTTGCCGTTGTTTCTGTACCTTGGCGCCACGCACTGGCGGGAAAGGGCCAACGGCATCGCCGCGGTGCTCCTCGGCGGCGTTCTGTTCTGGCTGGGCTGGCACAACGGCTGGCTCAGCGCACCGCTGCTGGAGGATACCGACTACCGGTATTATGGGGGTATCCGGTCCCTGGGTTGCGGGCTGTTCATCGCCCTGTTCATTCTCGCGTTTTTCTTCCGGACCTGGCGGGAGCACGGGAGGCTGGCCTACGCTGGCCTGCTTGAAAACTCCTGGCGCAATGCCCTGACCCTCGCCTTCCTGGGGCTGTTTATCCTGGTGTTCTGGCTGCTACTGCTCCTGTGGTCGAAGCTGTTCGATGTCATCGGGATCGATTTTTTTGTTCAGCTGTTCACCGAGCCCGAGTTTATCTATCCGGTCACCGGCCTGGTCGCAGGCTGGGGGCTGGGGTTGATTCGTGGCCGGGAGAGCCTGATCGCCACGGTGC
This sequence comes from Marinimicrobium sp. C2-29, assembly GCF_038419845.1. Lineage (NCBI taxonomy): Bacteria > Pseudomonadati > Pseudomonadota > Gammaproteobacteria > Cellvibrionales > Cellvibrionaceae > Marinimicrobium > Marinimicrobium sp. C2-29. The sequence continues at coordinate 269,030 of NZ_JBCAQT010000003.1, read as the reverse complement.
GCAACCTGTGTGAGGTCCTGACCCGGGCACTGTTGCCGCTGGTGGCGCTGATCCTGCTCCTGTTTCTGGCCGCCCTGCCCTTTACCGGCCTCAAGCCCTTGTGGGATACGGGCTTCGCCGCCGCCCTGATGCTCTGGCTGGCGGCCACTCTGCTGTACTTTTTCAATGCCGTGACCGCCGAATACGAACACCCTTTCGATAAGGCCCCATGGCTGAGGCGTTTGCTGGTTCTGGCACAGCTGTTCTTGCCCATTACCGTCCTGCTGGCCGCCTGGTCTCTGGGGCTGCGCATCGATCAATACGGCCTCACTGTGGCGCGCCTCTGGGGCGCGTTTGTCACACTGTTCATTGGCCTGTTCAGTCTCGGCTACGCGGCCTTGATTGTGATTGACCGGCGCCTGGATCTTGACCACTTCCGTCGATGGAATACGCTACTCGGCGCCGCCCTGGCCACGGCACTGATTCTGGTCCATACCCCCCTGTTCGATTTCCACAAATGGTCGGCTCAGAGCCAAGTGGCGCGCCTGGAAAGCGGCAGCACCGAGCCCGATGCATTCGATGCGCTCTATTTGCGTTTCAATCTGGGAGCTTACGGCACCAATGCATTGAAATCCCTGCAGGCATCCGAGTGGGTAGCGGACGACCCCGAGCTTGAAAAGCGCATCGACGACGCTCTCTCGGCCACCACCCGCTGGCAGCGACAGGCACCGGCAAGGCAGGACGATACCGACTGGCGTCGGGCCCAGTTCCAGCTATTGCCCGGCACGGAACTCAGCGATGAGTTTCTGGAAGGGTTGGACCCCACCGAGCAAAACTGCCTGGACGGTGATGCTCATTGTGTGCTGGGGGATTTCGAACACCGGGGGCACCGCTATCGTGCGAGCACCACTACCCGTACCTACATGCACCAGTCACCGGTATGGCAGTGGCTCGATAATCAATGGCGATTAATAGGCGATGTCCGACGCTTTGGCTGCGAACGAGCTGAAGCGGGGCCGGATCTAGAGAAGCCTTTCTCACCCATCGAGAGCGAGTTTTTCCTCTTTCGCAACGGACCCTGTCTATACCAGCTGCAGCCGTCGGAAAGCTACGTATCGGATAGACTGGCGGACCAGGATAGCTAGGTCCTGGCGTGTGGCCAGATTCAATGCACGGTTGGTGTGGGTTTGAGTCTATTATTTTCAAGGCCGGATTGACTTTGATCCGGGTCGCCCCCAATCTGTAGTAATCGTCACCAGGGACGCCGCCATGCACCCATCCCACCGCCAGAGAACCCGCCGTACGCCCGGAGCTTTCAACGCTCTATGGGTGGCCGTACTGGTTTTGTCTCTGGGGTTATTCGGGTCTGGAGCCGTCTATCAGGAGTCCGATCAATCGTCGGCGGCCGGTTTCTCCGGAGCGTTTGATCCGCTTATCGGCGCTCCTTCGTCCACGGAGCTGAAAACCCTCCCCAATTGGCTACGCCAGTCGGCCGAGGGGTCGGACGATGGCGAAGCCCAAGCCGATGAAAAAAACGACTTATTCAACGACGATGAGCACCTATCAAGGCTCATTTCCGGCTATTCACCTCCGATCATTCCAGCCTCGCGCTGTCAGAGTGCGCACTCCCCACGAGCCCCACCTCTCGTTTAATCCACTTGGCTTTTCACCCAAAAAACCGGATTAGACGAGGAATCCCTATGAAATCCCTTAAAGTTCGGGCCATTGTGTATGGCCTGATTGTTCTGCTGGGCGTATTGAGCGCCCTCCCCAACCTGTTACCCCAATCCATCGACGAAAAATTGCCGTCCTGGTTCACCGCCAATCAGCTTGTATTGGGCCTGGACCTGCGCGGTGGCTCGCATCTGTTACTCAATGTCGACACCTCGGAGCTGGGCTTCGAGGCTCTGTCCACGGCCGAGCGCGACGAGGCCATGGATGATGTTCTGGAGCGCAGCCTGGAAATGGTCCGGCGCCGCCTGGATGAGACCGGCCTCACCGACCCCAGCGTGACCCGCCAGGGCGATGACGGCATTCTGGTGCAACTACCCGGCGTGGACGATCCGGGCCGAATCCGGACCCTGCTGGGCACCACCGCCAAGATGACCTTTCACTGGGCCGCCAACGACTCATCCCTGGGTCCGATACTGACGCTGCGCGGCTCCGATGACGAATCGGCGTACCGGCTGGAAAAACGGGTGGCCCTCAAAGGCGAGCACATTCGCGACGCCCGGATGGCCTTCAACCCGGATACCGGTGAGCCCATTGTGAACTTCAGTCTCGATAACGAGGGTGCCCGCCGTTTTGGAGACATGACCCGTGACAACATCGGCCGGGCTCTGGCTGTGGTACTCGATGGCGAGGTGATCACCGCGCCGGTCATCCGCTCGGTGATTGCCGGCGGCAGCGGTGAAATCAGCGGTGGGTTTACCACAACCGAAGCCAGCGACCTTGCCCTGCTGTTGCGGGCCGGCGCCCTGCCCGCGCCCCTTGATGTGGTGGAGGAGCGCACGGTGGGCCCGGAGCTCGGCAGCGACTCGATTGCCATGGGCGTCAGTGCCGGCCTGCTGGGCACGCTGCTGGTGTTCGGGTTCATGTTGGTGATGTACCGCCGCTGGGGGGTGATAGCGAGCGTGGCGCTGGCGCTGAACATTGCGTTGATATTCGGGGTGCTCAGCCTGTTTCGCGCCACGCTCACCCTGCCGGGTATTGCGGGCATTATTCTTAGCATTGGCATGGCGGTGGATGCGAACATTCTGATCAATGAGCGCATCCGCGAAGAGGTCCGCCAGGGAGGCCGCGCCTGGAAGGCGCTGGAGGCCGGGTTTGGCCGGGCCTGGGCCACCATTCTGGATTCCAACGTGACCACACTGATCGCCATCAGCCTGCTGTTTCTGTTCGGTAGCGGCCCGGTGCGGGGGTTTGCGCTCACCATGGCCATTGGGCTTTTGACCTCCCTGTTTACCGCCATTGCGGTGGTCCGGGTATTGATGGAATGGCGCGTCAAGCGACTGGGTCGTCGCCCGCTGGTGATTCCCGGACCGGCCTGGTTGGACCGGGTGGGACAAAAGCCCTTCAATGTCATGAGGGCCCGGTTTGTCGGTATCGCCCTGTCCGCCCTGCTCTCACTGGCTTCGATCGGTCTGTTTTTCTCTCCGGGGCTGACCTATGGTGTGGATTTTACCGGTGGCAGCGTGATGGAAGTACGCGCACCGGCACTTACGGTTGAGGAGCTGCGCAGCGGAATTAGCCACCCGACGCTGGCGGGCGTTGCCATTCAGGAGTTCGGTGAGGACGGCCTGTTTCAGGTTCGTCTGCCGGAGCAGACCGCCGATAACGTGGCCTCCGGCTCGTTGATTCAGGCGTTGAAAACAGAGGTTCTGGAAGCCGATCCCTCGGCCAGCTTTCCGCGCGTGGAGATGGTGGGCCCGAAGGTCAGTGGCGACTTTACGGAGGCCACCGTATTGGCGGTTTTAATGGCCGGTGCCGGCATGCTGTTGTATCTGTGGTTCCGTTTTGAATCGCACTTTGCTCTGGCGGCCACGATCACATTGGCTCTGGATCTGGCCAAGACCATCGGTTTTTTTGTGCTCACCGGTATCGAGTTCAACCTGACGGCGGTCGCCGCCCTGCTGGCGCTGATCGGCTATTCAGTCAACGACAAAGTGGTGGTGTTTGACCGCATTCGGGAATATTTGCGGCAGGACCCGGATCGCCCATTGCAAGCACTGTTCAACGACAGTATTTCATCCACGCTTACGCGGACATTATTGACCTCGGCCACCACGGTACTGGTGTTGCTGCCCATGGCGGTGGGCGGTGGTGCGGCCGTGGCCAGTTTTGCCTGGCCAATGCTGTTCGGAATCGTAGCGGGAACCAGCTCGTCGATTTTCATCGCCGCGCCGATTCTGTATGTACTCAGTGAGCGGCGAGCAAAAAGTGGCCTGGCCCAACTCAAACCGACAGGAGAAGCTCTGCAGGCGGAGCTGGATGCCCTGCCGTAACATTTCTGGACCTGCGGCAAGCCGAGGATGCAGAGAGCCCGCTTCTCACTAACGAGTGAATTAAAGCGACTCTCTGAGCGGCTTGCCTTCTCGGTATAGCGCCAGGTGGGCTTCGCGGCCCGCGACTGGAAGTTTTAGCTGCTTTGCGTCTTTCAGCACTTTCTTTTGCCAGCGTATCGCTTTATCAAAGTCACCTTGCTCGGCTGCGATGGCCGCGGCCGTCATGTAGTACCGTTGTCGATCCGGGTAATCCTCATCCACGCTTTCCCAAAAAGACTGCGCAAGCGATGCGCTTCGAACGTTATCGTCCGGATGGGTGGCGAGCACCCAGGCGTAGCGCAGGCGCGCGGCCGCTTTCTGAGTGGCGGCTTCTTTCAGCCAAAACAGCGCCTGTTCCGGGTTCTTTTCAAACCGTGCTCCGCTGAAGAGCTCCAGGGCCAGAAGGTATTGCGCATCGATAACGCCATCATTGGCGGATTGCAGCAACCAGAAATGGCTCTTCTCAGCGTCTTCTTCGCAAGCATCGCCATAGAGAATGTTTCGCCCCAGAAAAAAGCCTGCGGTGCTGTGTCCCTGGCGGGCGGCCTTGATAAACCAGTCATTGGGGTTCTGAAGATTCTCGGGTGATAAATAGTCTGTCCCCCCGTAAGATTGGGCCGCCTGGGTCAGGTACGCATAGGCAAACTGGTCTTGAGCCCCTCCAGCATCGGCCTCTGCGCGAGCCCGGGTGAGGTTGCGATCAACGATTCGCCCTCGGAGGTCCTCATGATCTCTGCCATTATCCAGGACGAAAACGAACCGATAGGTGGCGCCATGGACCAAAACAGGTTCGCCATCGAGAGTAGTTGGCTCGAACTGAAAGCCTCGAAGCACCTTGAGGGCTGCTTTGGTGAAACGATCGTCCATACTGAAGTACGCGAGGTGATCGCTGGTCGTGCCGTCCTTTTCGATGGTGAACATGAAATCAACCCAGCCCTCTTTACCCTGACGAGCGGCAGAGCGCGGATAATCGGGAGGATATAGATAGATTGGCCGGAAGCGCTTCACCGAAAACTCCGCTCCGGAAAACGTCGGCTGCATTCTTTCGATCAGGGCTTCGTTGCCATACCTCTGCCGCAGGGCGTCGTGCCTGGCTTTGGCCTGCTCTCTTTGAGCATCGTCAAGATGCTTGAAGACCAATTTCTGAGTACCCTGCTCGTCCAGTTCTGGATCCTGGGCAGATAGCGCTAACCACGCATAGCTCTCGATCAGATCCCGCTCGACAAATTCACCTCTCAGGTACATGACACCCAGGTTCATTTGCGCCAGGTGATCCCCCCGTTCGGCCGCATCGCGAAATGCGCCGTAGGCCGCCTCAAAACGACCGGCATCATAGTGCGTCAAGCCATTCTGCAAGCTGGCGAGCGCCGACGCCGAAAACCCGGTTGTCAGGACACAGAATAACAATGGGACAGTCAGGAGGGTGTATTTCATGGTGATTCCCCTGCTTGAGAGGCTGAGGTTTCTGGAAGGAAATAGAGAACTTCAAGCTGTGTGGCTTCATCAGTTGGTGTAGAGACTTTCAACCTTGACGGCGTCTCTACCAACTCTACCCGCTGGCGCTGCCCGTTGATCCGGGCTTCCAGGAGGTTGTTCTGGGGGTCCCATCGTAGGGTCATGTCGATGGGCTCACCCCAGGGAACCTCCTGATCAAGGTACTGACTCTGAAAGCCGTTGCGCTCAGTCAGATAAACCAGGTGACCTTTGTGGCCGATATCACAGTCCGTATCAAGCAGCTCAAGGTAGGCAATTTGGGAGCTATCGTCCGAGTGAGAAAGCTTGAACCGGATTCGCTCACCGGGCTTCAATGTGGTGTCAACGTCGATGGCACCCGGTCCCGGATTGAGCCGGAGAGCCCAGGGGCTCTGCTGTTGAAAGACGGCGTTTTTGGGCCCGAAGGACGCAGTAGTGCTGCACCCGAGGAGCAGACTGGTCAACCCTAAGAGCAGAATGTGGAGTAAGAGGTGGCGTTTCATCCGTCCCTGTTGCCTGTATTCAGAATATTATTTGTTTGCAGCGATAGCCGCTGGAGTCCGTTATGGTGGTCCCGTGGCTCTGTAAGCCTAAAACTACCTAGGCCCCACATTTTTGTCAACTGAAACGCAATTGCTCACTGCGCTGGAAGTCTACTCTGACACCTCAGGATCCAGCCCGTTAACGCGCTGATTGTAAGCTCCCCTTTGCTGAGCTAGGTGATCGCTGCCGATGAAAAAGTCGCGGCCTGACGCACTGCATCAATATCTTCTTCATGCTCCATCACTCTCTCCGAGCGGCCCAAGGCCATGCGAGAGCACTTTCTGGCGGCGTCGCTCACTCCCTCGTCATCAGATCTGGACAGGGCAAACAACGCCCTTTGCAGCCGGACCGACACTTCGACAAAGCCGGCGCCGTCCCGCGCGATGGCCGTAAAGGCGTCATCAAACATGTCTTCAACCGACAGGTGCGGAACGGAAATGCGGTCGTAGACGATATCCCGTTTCTGATTCTCCTCCAGTGGTACCTGCCAAAGGGTAAACAATCGCACCATGGCGCCAATCACATCAATCGCGGTACCGGGATCATTCACACCCGTCGACAAAGCTTTGTCGGCAATTTCCGACAGCGCCAATAAACCAAAGCGAGGGTCATCCTCAAAGGTACGGCTGCGACCGATGGTCACAGTACTCAGTAAGGCAGCCACAGGCAGAGGATGTCCCCCATCAATGGCGAACAGCGCCCTACCGGCACTCACAAAAGTCCCTGGCAGAGCCAGCACGGTGACGTGACAACCTGATTCTTCGGCGCAGTCCTGCAGTTTCTCCATATCAATATGCTGCACGTAACCCACCGATGCGGAAAATAGCTCGACACCTCGCTCGGTTGATTCAGAGGGCGAGACCGCCAAAGCGCTCATTGTCGGAGCACGGCGGCGTCGCTTGAGCGCGTCCGCTGTGGCCTCTTCCACCCGTTCGATGGTATTGACCACTCGGCCCAGGCGGGCAATTCGATCGACCCAACGCATCAGCGTGATAACAACTGTCGCGAACACGAAAACCGTTAACGCAAAAATCGCAAACAGCCCCGCCGAACCGAAGAACCCGTTCTTGACCGCTATCAGGGACACCAGACTGAATATGAAGGCCCCGATAAACACCGATAGCGCGTTCTGGGTGACGTCATCGGCAATCACCAGCGGAATCGACCGAGGGGTAGCCGCCGCACTGGCCGAGGCATAGGCGGCGACCATGGAGCCCACCGCAAACGTCGCAATCATCAGCATGCTGGCCGCCATGATCGACAGCAATGACTCCACTGAATCCAGGCTCACCTGGGGCAAAACTTCACCCAGTCCCGAGTCGTCCGCCAGCTTGGCAATAAACGCCCCTCCGATAGATAGCAGGCAGAGCGCCAGAGGTTTGACCCACAGGCGTTCTTTCAACCGATTGGCGAGAAAGCGGAGACGGTCCATGGAAAGGAGCGATGAGTGAGACATAAACATTTCCTTAGTCATGCGGGCGACAGCCCCATCCTGACATACTACTCTCAACTCTCTTGGAGCGCGCGATGGCAATAAGTTGGCAGATTGGGGGTTAAACCCTTATCCTTAGTAACAGGCATTTTGTTGACCCTTCAGTCAAAGGAGCCACCATGGCGAACGACGCAGATCACGCACCGCCCGCGACACCCCGCCCCGTCTATATCGTCGATGGCGCCCGAACGCCCTTTCTGAAGGCGCGCGGGCGACCGGGCCCCTTCACTCCGGTTGATCTGGCCGTTCAGTGCGGACGGCCACTGATGCTGCGCCAACAGCTCTCGCCCAAGGCTTTTGACCAGGTGATTCTCGGCTGCGTGAATGTGATCTCCGAGGAGATGAACCCGGCCCGGGTGGCGGCCCTGCGACTGGGAATGGGCGAGACCATGCCCGCGTTTACCGTGCAGATCAACTGCGGCTCGGGCATGCAGTCCATTGATACCGCCTACCGCTACATTCAGGGCGGCAACGCCAATCTGATTCTCGCCGGCGGCACCGAGGCGCTGAGCCACTCGCCCCTGCTGCTGCAGCAGCGCGCCGTGAACTGGCTGGCGGATCTACAGCAATCGAAGAGCTTTCTCGCCAAACTCAAAACCCTGGGACGCTTCAGCCCGGGCATGTTCAAACCGGTGATCGGCCTGGAGCGGGGCCTGACTGACCCGATTGTGGAAATGAACATGGGCCAGACAGCGGAGGTGATTGCCCAGCTGTTTGGGGTGACCCGCCATCAGGCGGACGAATACGCGGTGAGCAGCCATCACCGGCTGGCGAGAGCCCAGTCCGAAGGCTGGCTCAAAGAGGAAATATTCCCGCTGATTGCCCCCAATGGACGCATTTTCAACGATGATGACGGCGTCCGGCCCGACAACTCCGTCGAACACCTGGCCAAGCTCAAGCCGGTGTTCGAGCGCCCCTACGGGCGCGTGACCGCGGGCAACAGCTCCCAGATTACCGACGGCGCTTCCTGGGTCATCCTGGCCTCGGAAGAGGCTCTCAAAGAACACAACCTGACCCCGAAAGGGGTGATTGTCGACAGTTACTGGGCGGCGCTGGACCCGGAGATCATGGGCCTGGGCCCGGCACTCAGTATCGCCGGACTGCTGAAACGGCACGACCTCAGTATCGATGATATCGATCTGTGGGAGTTGAACGAGGCCTTTGCCGCCCAGGTGCTGTCCTGTCTGGCGGCGTTGGAGGATGAGACCTTCTGCCGCGAAGCACTGGGCGTGGACAAGCCCTTTGGTCGAATCGACCGGGAAAAGCTGAACGTCGATGGCGGCGGCGTCAGTCTGGGTCATCCGGTAGGCACCAGCGGCAACCGCATTACCCTGCACCTGCTCAATGCCCTGGAGCGCAAAGGGTTGAAACGCGGCATCGCCACCCAATGCATCGGCGGCGGACAAGCCGGCGCACTGCTGATCGAACGAGTTTAAGGAGCGCTGATATGACCGGTCCCGTATATTCCGCAATTCAGGCCCGCGCTTTCGAGCTGGGCCCTTTTGGCAGCTCTCCGTCCGAGGACTCCAGCCGCTGGCACCACTGGCGCCTGGCCCGCGACTCGCAGGATGTGGCCTGGTTGTTGTTCGACAAGGCCGATTCCAGCGTCAATGTGTTGTCCGCCGAGGTTCTGGAAGAGCTGGGGCAGGTGCTGGATGAACTGGAGAAAGATCGCCCCAAAGGCCTGGTCCTGCGCTCGGCCAAACGCGGCAGTTTCTGTGTGGGCGCCGACATCAAGGAGTTTCGCCACCTGACCAGTGAAGGCGAAGTGAACGAAAAGCTCACCCGGGCCCATGCCCTGGTGAAACGCCTGGAAGACTTGCCCTGCCCCACGGTGGCCGTCATCCATGGCGCGGCTCTGGGGGGAGGCCTGGAGCTGGCCCTGTGCTGTGACTACCGGATCGCCGTACCCGGCGCCACTTTCGGCACACCAGAGGTCTTGCTGGGCCTGCACCCGGGCCTGGGCGGCACCGGTCGTCTGGTGGATCTGATCGATCCGGTGGCGGCCATGACCATGATGCTGACCGGCAAAAACACCCGTGACAAAAAGGCCAAAGCGCTGGGGCTGGTCGATCAACTGGTACAGGAGCGGCACCTCGCCGCCGCCGTGGAAGCGGCCATTGCGGGGAAGGTCAAAAAACACAAAAACAGCTGGAAGGCCAAGCTGTTTCGAATTGACCCGCTGCGTCGCTTTGTGGGCAAGAAAATGCGCTCTCAGGCCGCCAAAAAGGCGCCGCCTCAGCACTATCCCGCGCCCAACGCCCTGATTGAGCTCTGGGAAAAATTCGGCCGCAACGGCTCTGACCTGTTGCGCCATGAAGTCCCCTCCTTCGCGAAACTGCTGACCACTGACACCTCTCGCAACCTGGTGCGTGTATTCTTCCTCCGGGAGCAGATGAAGTCGCTCACCAATGTGGGTGACGAGGAAAAGGTCGAGCCCATTGCCCAGGTACACGTCATCGGTGCCGGCGCCATGGGTGGGGATATTGCCGGCTGGTGCGCCATCCAGGGGCTGCGCGTCACGTTGTTTGACCTGGAGCCTGAAGTGGTTGCCAAAGCCATCGGCAAAACCACTGACCTGTGCAAGAAAAAGCGTTTCAGTAGCGCGGACACCCGCGCGGTACTCGACCGCCTGATTCCCGATTTTACCAACGCCGGGATCAGTCAGGCCGACCTGGTGCTGGAAGCGGTACCCGAAAAACTGGAGATCAAACGCAAAGTTTTTGCCGAGGTGGAACCCAAACTCAAAGAAGGCGCCATTCTCGCCACCAACACCTCCAGCATTCCACTGGAGCAACTGCAGGAGGAGCTCAAACAACCGGAACGGTTGGTCGGTGTGCATTTCTTCAACCCGGTGGCGTTGATGCAGCTGGTGGAAATTGTGCAGCACTCCAAACTGGGCACCCAGGCACTGAATAGGGCCAAGGTGTTTGTCGGCCAGATCAGCCGCTTGCCGGCGCCGGTCAGTAGTGCCCCCGGCTTTCTGGTCAACCGTGCGCTGACGCCCTATCTGATTGAAGCCATCATGATGCTGGATGAAGGTCATAAAGCCGAGAGCATCGACCAGGTCGCGCTGGATTTCGGGATGCCCATGGGGCCGATTGAGCTGGCGGACCAGGTCGGTCTGGATATCTGTCTGGGCGTGGCGGAGATGTTGCGCGAGCGACTGGACAATGACCTGCCGGAAACGCCCGACTGGTTCCGGAAAAAAGTCGACGACGGCAAACTCGGCAAGAAAACCGGCGAGGGTCTCTACCGCTGGGAGAAAGGCAAACCCAAAAAGCAGTCCAATACGCCCAAGGCCCCGGAAGAAACGCTGGATCGCCTGATCCTGCCCATGCTCAACGCCTGCATGGCATGCCTGCGTGAAAACGTGATCGATGATCGCGACCTGCTCGATGGCGCCATGATCTTTGGTACCGGCTTTGCACCTTTCCGCGGTGGCCCCATGCATTACGCCGGCGAGCGGGGCTACCAGGATATACACCACCGCTTGCAGCAACTGGCCGAACTGCACGGCGACCGCTTTGCGCCGGACCCCGGCTGGGAGTCGTAACGACTGGTTATGTCGACACACCCCAGGATCCACAGCGACGGCGCCGCTCTGATTGATGCAATCATTGCAACACTGGGCAAGCGCATTGTTGTGGGTCTGCCGCTGGGGTTGGGCAAAGCCAATCACCTGATCAATGAGCTTTATCGTCGGGCCTGCCAGGATCCCGAACTTGAACTCGTGATTTTTACGGCTCTGACACTGGAAGCTCCGGTACCGGGAAGCGAGCTGGAAAAACGGTTTTTGGGCCCGATCTCCCAACGACTGTTCGATGATTACCCCGCGCTGGAATACGCCCGGGATATGCGCCACAGTGCCTTGCCCGAGAATGTCACTGTCCGGGATTTTTATCTGGCCCCCGGCGCCTGGCTGAACAGCCCGATCGCGCAACAATCCTACACCTCCATCAACTATACCCACGCGCTGGATGCGCTGATCCGTGCCGGGGTCAATCTGGTGCTGCAACTGGTGGCGCCCGCCGACCCCGATCGCGGCGAGCGCTATAGTCTGAGCTGCAACCCGGATATCACGGTCGACCTGCTGGAGCAACGCCGGGCCGGTAAAATTGATTTCATCTGCGCGGCTCAGGTGAATGGCGCCCTGCCCTTTCTCGGCGGAGAAGCCGACCGGGAGGCGGGTGATTTTGACCACATCCTGCAGAGCCCCGACTGCGAATTCCCGCTGTACAGCCCGCCCCACAAACCCGTGAGTAAGACGGATTATGCCATCGGCTTGCAGGTCGCAAGACTGGTTCCCGATGGCGGTACCCTGCAGATCGGCATTGGCTCCATCGGTGATGCCATTGCTCAGGGGCTGTTACTGCGCGAGCAGAATAATGCTCTGTTCAAACAGTTGATCAGGCAACTGGGCGAAGATGACAATCCCGAACTGATGCACACCGGTGTGTTTGAGCAGGGGCTCTATGGCGTGACCGAAATGCTGGTGGAGGGATTTCTGGCCCTGCTGCAGGCCGGCATTCTCCGCCGCACTGTGGGCGGCGCCGCAGTGCACGGCGGCTTCTTTGTAGGCAGCCCGGTGTTTTACCGGTTACTGGAGCAGCTGTCGCCGCAACAGCGGGATCAGATCGCGATGATGCCGGTGTCGTTCACCAACACGATTGGCGACAGCCTGCCCTATCGGCCTGACGAGCCAGAACGTTCTGACGCGATTGGGCGGGAAAGTGCGAAGCGAGAGGCGCGCGTGGGCGCCCGCTTTATCAACAGCGCCATGATGGCCACCCTCAATGGCTCTGTCGTGTCCGATGGATTGGAAGATGGCCGGGTCGTGAGCGGGGTCGGCGGCCAGTACAATTTTGTCTCCCAGGCCTTTGATCTGCCGGGCGCGCGCGCCATCATCACCCTGCCGGCGACGCGTACCAAAAAGGGCCAGGTAAAATCCAACATTCTCTGGAACTACGGCCACACCACCCTGCCCCGCCATCTGCGCGATATCATCGTGACCGAATACGGCGTCGCGGATTTGAGAGACAAGAGCGATGCCGAGGTGATGGCCGCCATGCTCGGCATTGCCGATTCGCGTTTTCAGCCCGAGCTGCTCAAGTGCGCCCAGGCGGCGGGCAAACTGCCCGACGATTACCAGATACCCGAACGGTTTCGTCAGAATACGCCCGAACGCATTCACTCAGCTCTGGCTGAAGGCTATCAGGCACAACAGTTGCCGGCCTTTCCCCTGGGCAGTGGTCTGAGTGACGATGAAGAACATCTGGCCAAGGCGCTGGCAAAACTCGCACCGCAGGTGGGCGACTGGCGTTCGATGGCGGCACTTGTGATCAGGGGCTGGCGGCGCCCAATGACCGAGCGGATGCGTTCGAGTCTGCAGCGCATGCAGCTGGAACACCCGAAGGGGGCACGCGAGCGCCTCTACCGGGCGCTTCTGGTGGCCACTCTGGAAGACTGAGAGTCCCTTACCCTACCCCTGAGCGGGCCGGGCGTGAAGCAAACCCCAAGCAGCTATTTAGAGCAATCCGATCAACGCGGGCAAGACCGCGCATAGAATCACCACCAGCCAGGGTGGTAGTCGCCAGAACATCAAGGCCACAAAGGCCGCCAGGGCGAGCGCAAAATCGCCGGAGCTGTGAATGGCGCTGGTCCACACCGGGTCGTAAAAGGCCGCCAGCAGCAAACCCACCACCGCCGCATTCACGCCGAGCATCGCCTTCTGCATACTCGGATGCCGACGGGCGGACGCCCAGAGTGGCAGAATGCCCAACAACAATAAAAAGCCCGGCAGAAAAATGCCGACCAATGCCGTCATGGCCAGCAAAACGGCATGGGGACCAGTCCCCGTGACGGCACCCAGATAGCCGGCAAAGGTGAACAGCGGACCGGGCACCGCCTGAGCGGCCCCGTACCCCGCCAGAAACAGGTCATTGGAAACCGTCCCTTGCGGTACCAGCTCCGCCTGCAGAAGCGGCAACACCACATGACCGCCCCCGAATACCAGACTGCCCGCCCGATAAAAGCTATCGAACAAACCGAGGTAGGCGTTATCGGAAAAATTGGCCAGCAAAGGCAGCCCGAACAGCAGAACGGCGAATAGTGCCAACGAGGCGATACCCAGCGCTTTGCCTGTGCTCGGCAAGTTGCCCGCGGACACCGTCTGGGTGGGATGCAGCCATCGCCACCCGATCAGCCCGCCTGCCGCCATGGCGAGCAACTGGCCCCAGGTACCGGGTAGCGCAATCACCAACAGGGCCGCCACCGCGGCCAGACTGGCACGCGCCCGGTCCGGGCATAGATTCTTGCCCATTCCCCAGAGCGCCTGGGCCACCACGGCGACAGCCACGACTTTGAGGCCATTGAGCCAGTCGGTGCCGGTCGTCAGGTTGGTGTTCAGCAGTGCCAGGCCAAAGGCGATCATCAGTACCGCGGAAGGCAAAGTGAAGCCCAGCCAGGCGGCCAGGGCGCCCCCGACGCCACCGTGCGACAACCCCAGCCCCATACCGACCTGGCTACTGGCCGGCCCGGGTAGAAACTGACACAGGGCCATCAGGTCAGCGTAGGCCTGATCGGTCAGCCAGCGGCGGCGGGCGACAAACTCCTCGCGAAAGTAACCCAGGTGAGCCACCGGCCCACCAAAGCTGGTGCAACCCAGTTTGAGGAAAACCCAGAAAATATTCAGGTGCAGGAAAATGCGCGGGCGGTAGTTGCGGTCAGACATGGGCCATCCGAATCAGTGCTCGATAGCCTGCCAGTTTATCCGCTCAAGCGGGCCCAACCAACCCGCTGAAGGCACTCTAATCAGTGGCGACCGGGACGCCGGGCCCTTGCTGAGGTGTCGGCTACCAGGTCGCGATTCTGCCGATGTTGGTCCAACTGCCGATGCTCAATGTACTCCAGCAAGGCATGGGAACTCTCGTCATCCAGCATCTCAAGGTCCAGGCCATAACCAAATTGGGATTTTCTCGCGACCAGAGCACTGATCTGGCAGCGCTCCTTCCCCTTGATTCGGCGGCCCAACAGCACTTCAAGCTCGATCTTCTGCAACTCCCGGACGTTCTGGTAATCCGTTTCCAGAAAAAGCCCGTGGCCACTGGCATTCTTGATTCGTCCCATCGCGACGGGAGCGCCATGCCGATAAATTAGAGCGTTGATATTCAGTGGAATACGCCGGCTGCATCGATGCTCCATGGGATACCTCGTCAATTAATCATCGTTGGGTTTGTCTGGGGGTTGGACTTCGACCTCCGGCAACCGGCCATAGCGTGTCAGCCACTGTCTGACCTCCGAGGTCAGAGTGTCCGGGAACCAGTCCCACTGAAAGCGCCAGCGCCAATTACCCGATTCGGTACCGGGCGTATTCATTCGATGAGCACCATCCAGGATCAGCAGGTCCTGCAGTGGCACGATGGCAATACGGGCAACCGATGCCAGAGCGGCACAGACCAGCAGTCGGGGCATGGGCTCTTCCGAGCCGAAACAGTAAGCTCTCAATCGCTGCTGCACGTCTTCGGGCTGAGCCTGGTACCAACCCAGGCTGGTATCGTTGTCGTGGGTGCCGGTATAAACGATATTGTGAGCTTCATGTTCATGGGGCAAATGCGGGTTGTCGGTGCTGCCATCAAAAGCGAACTGCAGCACGACCATGCCCGGCAGTCGAAACTCCCGCCGCAGCGCCTCGACCTCCGGGGTAATCAACCCGAGGTTTTCAGCCACCAATGGCAGGTTTTTGTGTTCGCGAAACAGGCTGTTTAAAAGCGCCCGGCCCGGTGATTTGACCCACCGCCCCCGACTGGCATCCTCGTGGTCGGCGGGAATTTCCCAGTAGGCTTCCAACCCACGGAAGTGATCCAGGCGAATCAGATCAAAGAGTTCCAGCTGGGTATTGAACCGCTGACGCCACCAGCGGAAATTCTGCGCCTGCATTTCATCCCAATTGTAATGGGGGTTGCCCCAGTGCTGGCCGGTCTCGGAAAAGTAATCCGGCGGGACGCCGGCCACGGTGAGCGGGCTCCCCTCCCCGTCAAGATTGAACAGGTCCTGATTGGCCCAGACGTCGGCACTGTCATAGGCAACAAAGATGGGCATATCACCAAACAGGAAAACATTTTTGTCCCGGGCATACTGGCGCAGCGCCTGCCATTGTTCAAAAAATACAAACTGCTCAAAGCGGCGCACATCAATGGGCGCTTTCAGTTCGCGCCGCATGCGGGTCAGTCCCTGGGTCCGGCGCAGACGGATATCATCGGGCCAGCGACACCAACTCTCCCCGCCGTAGCACTCGCGCAGCGCATCAAACAGGGCGTAGTCCTCCAGCCAGTAGCGATGCTCCTGGCAAAAACTCTCAAACCGTTTGACCCGGTCGGACTCCGGCTCCCAGTGGGTAAAAAATTGTCCGGCGGCCAACGCCCGGGCAACCGCCGGCTTCTCATGCTCGCGCTGCGTCTGGGTCAACCACCCCCGAGCCACCAGATCATCCAGACTGATCAGTTCGGGGTTACCGGCCTGGACCGACAGCGTCTGGTACGGGGAGAGATTGCAGTGCGTCGGCCCGATGGGCAGCATTTGCCAGAGACCAAAGCCAGCCGCCGCCAACCAGTCGACAAACTGATAAGCGGATTGACCCAGGGTGCCCATGGTATCGGGTCCAGGCAGTGATGTGGGATGCAGAAGCACCCCCGCGCTGCGGGATTGCAATAGAGGGTGTGGCAAATCGCGCACAGCCATCAGGCGCCCCCTTCCGCCGGCGCGTGGCCCCGGCGCATCACCCCGCCGGCCGCTGGCGCACCACCGCCGCGACTGAACGCGTGCTGTAGTGATTCAGGAACCGGCTGCTCGAGGAGCCGATACAGGTTGATCAGGTGTCGGCGATACAGGTAGTCAAAGTCGCGCACACTGTCGCTCGGGTTGTAGTCGCCGAACCACCAGAACCAGTCCGAACCCTCGCATTGGGCCAACTGCAGTTCCGCCTCTTTCTGCTGTTCGGGATCCAGGGTGTCAATGACCCGGTCGTACACCGCTTTGGCGCTACAGAGCATGTCCCAGGCCAGGTTCTTGTCCGGCTCGCCCATCCAGGTTGAGAAAGTGCCGTACACCCAACTGCCAGCGACCAGGTGCTTGAGCGGCACAGGCTTCACTTGCGGATCGGCCAGAGCAGCGGCATAGGTCGTCATATCCAGTTGAGGGTGATCACTGATCCGGCGGTACAGGGCTTCGAGGAAGTACCAGGCGTTTTCCGGGTAATATTCCCAGGCGTTTTCACCATCCATGATGATGGAGATCACACAGTCTTCCGGTGTTTTGCTCGCCTCGGCAATCGCCACCAGGTGGTTGATCAGATCGCCCACGGCGTCTTCCGCATGCCAGTCGGCGTACTGAAACCCGATCAGGTCCGAGAGGCCATCATCGCGGAAAAAGCTTGTCACCGAGTGCTCACCGAATCGATAGGCCTTGTGCAGATTTTCCGGTGCCTGCCCCTCGTTGGCGGTATGTTTGAGGCTGTTATGCAGCACCGAGTCCCCTGTGGCAGTCCATTGGAAGCCGGATTCACTCAGGAGTTTGAGCGTGTCATCACTCAGCGCGCCCTCGGAGGCCCAGCAGCCCGCGGGGCGACACCCGAAAAAGTCCTTGAACACTTCCAACCCTTTGGTCAGGTGCCAGCGGGCACGCTCATCGCCGCCGGGGTACTCCGCCGCCTTGGGCAGGGCGGCATCCGGCATGGCTTCGAGCAGACTTCTGAAATCCAGCAGCAACGGCAGGATCGGGTGCGCGTAGGGACTCATGGCCAGCTCGATGCGGCCCTGTTCCTGCAACTGCCGATAGCGGGGTTTGATGGCACTCATCTGCTCGGCAATGACGTTGAGCAACTCGCGCCGGTCCTGGTCGCTGTAACCCCCCGCTTTTTCCTGCAAATCAGTGATACGGGAATCGTCCCGACGCTGATTTTCCCCCAGCCAGCTCAGGTGGTACCAGACAAGCAGATCGATCAGAAACTGGTGGTTCAGATAGCATTGCTGCTGGGGGTTATTGTTGGACTGCTCCAGCGTGTCCACCAGAAACGCGAAGGGGGCAAAACGCTCGATCATCCGGTCCCGGTGAGCCCGCAGACAGTTGTTGGCCAGCTCCAGAAAGCCCTCGCTTCCGGGCTCGGGCAGATCCTCCTGCACCAGAGCGGCGAGCATGGGGTCGCGAATCGCGCTGCCCTGCTTGAGGTAGGCGTCTATCTGAGACTGATAGTCGTCCAGCTGCTCGAGCAATATGGGCGCAAAATTGACCACCACGCGCGCCTTGGGGTTGTCCTCAAGGTGCACCAGCATATCCGTATAATCCTTGATGGCGTGCAGGTACGTCCAGGGAAAGTAGTACTCTCCCGTCAGCCGGTCCCGGTAGTCCGGTTGGTGCATATGCCAACAGAAAACCACCTTGGCTTTGTTCTTTTGCTCCTTAGACGACATGGGGGTATTCCTCGTCCAGCATTTCCGGTGTCACCAGGACGACACCTTTGGGGGAGACATGAAAGCGCTTTCGATCGGCCTCAATGTCGTAGCCAATCTCCGTGCCTGCCGGTATCTGGCAACCACGATCAATCAGTGCCTTCTTGATGCGGCAGTTGCGCCCGATATCGACTCGGGGAAAGATCACCGAGTCGGTCACTTCGGCGTAGGAGTGCACTCTGACCCGCGGAAACAACAGTGAGTGTTTTATCTTCGCTCCCGAGACAATACAACCCCCGGCGATCATCGAATCCACCGCCACCCCTCGGCGATCGTCATCGTCAAACACGAACTTGGCCGGAGGCACCTGCTCCTGATAGGTCCAGATGGGCCACTCGGAATCGTACAGGTCCAACTCCGGCGTAATGCCGGTCAGCTCGAGGTTGGCCTGCCAGAGTGCATCGACGGTGCCTACATCGCGCCAGTAGGCTTTGCCTCCGGACACAGGATCCCGGAATGGGAAGGCCATAATCCGGTGGCTGTCCAGAAGCGACGGAATAATATCCTTGCCAAAGTCGTGAGAGGAGCCCGGCAGGGATTGATCGTGCAGCAACTCCCGAAACAGAACCTCGGTGCTGAACACATAAATTCCCATGGAGGCCAACACCTGATCGGTGGAGCCGGGCATGGGGTCGGGGTTAGCCGGTTTTTCCAGAAACTTCACGATCCGGTTGCTTTCATCGATGTTCATCACGCCAAAGGCGCTGGCTTCCTCTATGGGTACTTCAATACAGCCCACGGTGATATCGGCTTCACTTTCCACGTGGGCGGCCAACATGGTGCCGTAGTCCATCTTGTAAACGTGGTCCCCGGCGAGGATCAGTACATAGGCCGGGTCGTGCTGACGGATGATATCCAGGTTCTGCATGACCGCATCGGCCGTCCCCGCATACCAGTTTTCGCCCAGCCGCTGCTGAGCCGGCAGCAGCTCAACAAACTCGCCTAACTCGCCCCCCAGAAAGCCCCAGCCTCGCTGGATGTGCCGGTCCAGGGAATGCGACTTGTACTGAGTAAGCACACTGATACGCCGTATGCCCGAGTTAACACAGTTGGACAGAGGAAAGTCCACAATACGAAACTTGCCGCCATAGTGGACGGCAGGCTTGGCTCGCCAATTGGTCAACTGATGCAGGCGGGAGCCCCGCCCTCCGGCCAGGACAATGGCCAGTGTTTCCCGGGTGAGGCGGCTGACAAACCGGCCGGATTTGGACGTCAACATAAACAATCTCCGCTTAAGCCATAGATCCCACTAACCGTCTCCTGGTACCAGGAGACATTGAGCGGTATTGGCTCCGGGGGTGTACCGATAGTTGTATCGGCAACGGCCAGCCCCTGGAGCAAGTGAGCAATAAAGATGCCAAAAAGACGATATAAAAAAATCGTCCTGATGGCCACTTACCCAAAGTACACTGTTTAGTGTAGTCAGAAAATTTTACTTTCATGTTGTTCAGGATCAATTTCAACCAAAATTTTTTCGCGTCAAATTCATCGGTGACACAGAACCAGAAACCACTGGCAATATGGCTATAACCCTATTACGCTTTAAGAGCACCCCCTAAATGACGGTGCTTTCAAGAACCCTGACGAGAGGCGAATAATGCCAGCCACGCCATTGACCGACCACTGTCTGCGCCTGGCCCAGGCCCGGCACCACGACCCCTTTGAGATTCTCGGTCGCCACCCGGTTGAGGGTGATAAAACACAGGTGGAGCTGCGCGCGTTTTTGCCCGGCGCCCAAACTGCCTCGGCCGTCGGGGTAAAATCGCGCCTGACGATGACGCGCCATCCCGACACCGACCTGTTCCTCTGGCGCGGAAAGCCCGCCGAGCTGCCCCCGCACCCTGAAATCGAATGGCAGACCGACGATGGCCGCACTCAATCGGCCCTGGACCCCTACAGTTTCGCCCCACAAGTGGGCGAGCTGGATCTGCACCTGTTTGGTGAGGGCCGGCACTGGCGCATTTATGAGGTGCTGGGCGCTCATTACAAAGTGGTCGACGGTGTCGCGGGCGTGCTGTTCGCCACCTGGGCCCCGGCGGCCGGACGAATCAGTGTGGTGGGTGACTTCAACGGCTGGGATGACCGCCGTCACGCCATGCGCGTGCGCGGCTCCAGCGGTGTCTGGGAGCTGTTTGTCCCCGGGCTCGAGCCGGGTGTCCTGTACAAACTCTCGGTCCGCAACCGCGATACCGGCCACGTGCAACAGAAAGCCGATCCGTATGGCCAGGCATTCGAACTGCGCCCTCAGACAGCGGCACGCGTGACGGCACCGGTCACCTATCAGTGGGAAGACCACGAATGGCTCCAGGAGCGCGCCCGGTGGGATTGGCAGCAGGCGCCCTTTTCGGTCTATGAAGTGCACTTGGGCTCCTGGCGCCGGGGGAGCGATGGCCAGTTCGTCAATTACCGTACGCTGGCTCATCAATTAGCGGAGTATGTCACGTCTCTGGGCTTTACTCACGTAGAATTGTTGCCGATTTCCGAGCATCCTCTGGACGACTCCTGGGGCTATCAGACCACCGGGTATTTTGCCCCCACCAGCCGCTTTGGCACCCCCGATGATTTCCGTTACATGGTGGATCATCTGCATTCTCAGGGCATCGGTGTCCTGCTCGACTGGGTACCCGCCCACTTTCCCAAAGATGAACACGCCCTCGCCCGCTTTGACGGCACGGCGCTCTATGAGCACGACGACCCCCGTCGGGGCGAGCACCGGGACTGGGGTACGCTGATCTACAACTATGGCCGCAATGAGGTGCGCAACTTCCTGCTCGCCAACGCCCTCTACTGGCTGGATGAGTTTCACCTCGACGGGCTGCGCGTGGACGCCGTGGCCTCCATGCTCTATCTGGATTACTCGCGCGAAGAGGGAGACTGGCTACCCAACAAATACGGCGGCAATGAAAACCTCGAAGCCATCGACTTTCTCCGGCAGCTGAACGAACTCTGTCACGGCCGCCACCCCGGCACGGTGGTGCTGGCCGAGGAATCCACCTCCTGGCCCCAGGTGACTCGCCCCACCTGGGTCGGCGGTCTGGGGTTTTCCATGAAGTGGAATATGGGCTGGATGCACGACACTCTGGTCTATATGAGCAAGGACCCCATCTATCGTCACTATCACCACGACCAGCTGACGTTCGGCCTCATCTACGCCTTCACGGAAAACTTCATGCTGCCCTTCTCGCACGATGAAGTGGTTCACGGCAAGGGCAGTATGGTCACCAAAATGCCGGGCGACGACTGGCAGCGCTTCGCCAATCTGAGGCTGCTCTACGCCTACCAGTACGCCTACCCCGGCACCAAGCTGTTGTTCATGAGTTGTGAGTTTGGTCAGTGGCGGGAGTGGGCTCAATCGCGCGAGCTCGACTGGAATCTGCTCGACGAGCCGCTGCACCGGGGCCTGCACACGGCGGTGGGCGACCTCAACCGGCTCTACCGCACCCTGCCCGCCCTGTACGAGCGCGGGTTCAGCCATGAGGGCTTTGAATGGATTGACTGTCACGACAGCACCCAGTCGATCATCAGTTTTATTCGCCGCAGCGAGAAAGGTTTTGTTCTGATCGCTCTCAACTTTACCCCCACGCCCAGAGAGGGCTACCGCCTGGGTGTGCCCGAAGCGGGCCGGTACCGGGAAATTTTCAATAGTGACTCGGAATACTACGGCGGCAGCAATGTCGGTAACCCGCTGCCGTTGCAGAGCGAAGATATTCCCTGGATGGGTCGCCCCCATTCCATCCAACTCACCCTGCCGCCGCTGGCGGCCGTCATGTTTGAACTGGAATGAATATACTCTTTGTTACCAGCGAGGCTTACCCGCTGATCAAAACCGGAGGCCTGGCCGATGTGGCGGCCAGCCTGCCGCGCGCACTGCTGAAACGCGACCACTCGGTCCGCCTGGTACTGCCGGCCTATCCCAGAGTACTGGAAGCGGCCCGCAAAGTCGGGCTCAAACCCCTGGCATCTCTGACCTATGGCGAGCGCAATATCACGGTGTGGCAGACCCGCCTGCCGGGCACCCGGGTCACGGTCTGGCTGGTGGATATGCCGGAATTCTCCAATCGGGGCGGCAACCCCTATGTCGACGACCAGGGGCTGGATTGGCCGGACAACCATCGGCGCTTTTACTGGTTCGGCGTGGTAGCAGCGGAGCTGGCCATGGGGCGGGCCGGCGTCGACTGGCGGGCCGATCTGGTTCACGGTAACGACTGGCAGTCCGGTATGGCAATGGCTCTGCTGGCGCAGGAACCCAAACGCCCGGCTCTGGTATTCACCATACACAACCTCGCCTATCACGGCCTCTTTCCCTACTCGGCCTTTGCTGAACTGTCGCTGCCCGAGCACTGGTGGCACCCGGAGGCGATGGAGTTTTACGACCAACTGTCCTTCATCAAGGGAGGCCTGGTCTTCGCCGATCAGATCACGACGGTCAGCCCCAGCTATGCCCGGGAAATCCAGACCCCCGAGTTCGGCTGCGGCCTGGACGGCCTGCTCTTCGCCCGGCAAGCGCAGCTTAGCGGGATTCTCAACGGCATCGATACCCAGGAGTGGAACCCGGGCCGCGACCCCCACCTGACCCAGAACTACAGCCGCCGGAACCTGAAACAGAAAGTCGTCAACAAGCTCGCCCTGCAAGAGCGGGTGGGACTGCCCCCCTCGGAAGAAACGCCCCTGCTGGGCTTTATCGGCCGCTTGGTGGAGCAGAAAGGCGTGGACCTGATGTTGTCGGCATTACCGGAATTCCTGAAGCGGGGCGAGTGTCAGTTTGTCATTCTGGGCAGCGGTCAGGCCCAGTACCACACGGCATTGAAGGAGCTGCAGGCCCTTTACCCCGAACAGCTGGCGCTCACCCTCGGCTACGACGAAGGCCTGGCGCACCAGATCGAAGGCGGTGTCGATCTCTTCCTGATGCCCTCCCTGTTCGAGCCCTGTGGGCTGAACCAGCTGTACAGCCTGCGCTACGGCACCCTGCCACTGGTACACGCCGTGGGCGGTCTGAACGACACCGTGTTTGAGTCGTCCGATCAGACTGAGGATGGCACCGCCGCCGAGTCTACGCCCGATAACGGCTTCCGCTTTGAAGCCCCCACCGCCAGCGCCCTGCGCGACGCCCTGACCCGGGCCCTGGCTCTCTACCATCAGCCCGATCGCTGGCGCCAGCGGCAACTCAATGCCATGAAAGGCGATTACTCCTGGGAAAAAAGCGCCCAGGAATACGAGCGGGTGTATGAACAGGCGCTCCAGGTGAGAGATCAGCACTAATTTGTTAGCATGGGGCTACTTTTAAGCTGATGGAGCCTGATTTCATGACTCGATTATTGTGCAGCCTGGGTTTGGCGGGCAGTTTGTTGATGTCAAACGCCGCACTGGCCAACGCCGCCACCGGCGAGCCGGCCCCGGCATTTCGGGCCACGGATGCCACGGGGGAATCCCACACCCTGACAGACTATATTGGCGAGTGGGTGGTACTGGAGTGGTTTCACCCCGATTGTGACGCGGTGAAGAACCACTATGACGATGGCCAGATGTCAGCCCTGCAGAAAGAGTTTCGCGAGCAGGACGTCAAGTGGCTGACCGTCGTCTCCTCTCAGCCCGGCCCGGACAATGTCATGAACTCCGAAGAGGCGCAGGAAGCCGAGGCAGAGTACGACATGAAGAGCAGTACTCCGATCCTGCTGGATGAGACCGGTGTCGTGGCCCGCGCCTATGGTGTGGAAAAAGCGCCCCAGGTGTTTATCATCGACCCCCAGGGCACACTGGTATACACCGGCGCCCCCTACGCGAACGGCGACGAGGGCACGGGCGAGAATTATCTGCGCCAGGCGCTGACAAAGGCCATGAACGGTGAAGAGGTGGAAGTGACCAACACTCAGCCTTATGGTTGTGATGTGAAACTCTAGTGCTCCACCGGGTCAGCCCATAGGGCCGAGTCACCGTTAAAAAACCCCCGGGAGTCATCCCGGGGGTTTTTGTTTTTGCGACACCCGTGCAGACTGTATATACTGTTTATATATACAGTTTTGAGGTGGTGTATGCAGCAGCCCAGTCTGGAACAGCTTGAGCAACAGCAGTTGATTTGGCGGGGCCGGGAGTCATCCGGGCCGGTGGCCGCGCGTCCCAGTGGTTGGCCCGAACTGGATCGACAACTGGGTGGAGGCCTGCCCAGCCGGGGAGTGATTACCGTACAGGGCCCCACCGGTATTGGTGAGTTGCGGCTACTGTGGCCCTTTCTATCCGGCCGCGGCGCTTTATCTGGCCACGGCGTTTTATCTGACCACAGCGTTTTATCGGGCCACGGCGCGCTATCCGGCCACAGCGAGCACTCGGAAAAGGACCGGCTGGTCGCGCTCATCGCGCCCCCCTATCCGCTCAATGCCGAAAGCCTCCCGGGAGCGGGGATGGATCTGAAGCGGCTTCTGCTGGTGCAGCCAGGCACCGATCGGGAGGCCCTCTGGGCGGCCGAGCAGTGTCTGAAAAGCGGCGCCTGTCAGGCCGTCTGCCTGTGGCAGGACCGGGTACCTCTGGTCCAGGCCCGTCGCCTGCAGTTGGCGGCCCGGGCGGGAGAATCGGCCAACTTTCTGTTTCTGGGGGCCCACAACGCAGCGGCCGGGCTGCCCGTCGATCTCTGCCTGGAGTTGAGTCCCCACCCTCATGGCATTGCCGTCAGTGTCCCCCGCCGCAAACAGGGCTGGGCGCTATCGCGCTTTGTTGTCGCCATGACCGATGTCTGGCCCGAACTGACGCTGGATACCCGGCCGCGTCAGCGCGCACCTTACTCAGGCTTTTACCCCGCGAGCGAGCCTCGGGCTAACACCGACACCGGAGCCCGAATTGAGGTTGGAGGTGAAGTCAGAGGTGAGGCGGGTTGATATGCTCTGGTTGTATTTTGAGTTCCCCCGACTGCAGCTGGAAACCCAGTATCCGGATCGGGATAAGGCGCCGCCGCTGGCCGTGGTCAAGGAGTCCGACAACCGCCTGGTTCAGGTCAACGAGCCGGCCAGCCAGCAGGGCGTCAAGCGGGATATGGGGCTGGCGACCGCCGCCACTCTGTGCCGCGACATCCAGTTACTGCCCTACAAGGCCGAACTGGAAGTTCACCGGCTGCATGAGCTGGCGCAGGAACTCTACGCACTCTCGGGGGAGGTGGTTCTGGACGAACCTTGCGGTGTCTGGCTTGGGGCCACCAATATGGTCAAGTACCATAATGGCTTTGACAATTATTGTAGAAATATCGAGCTCTTATTGCAGCATTGTCGGCTCAGTTACCGCCTTGGCTGTGGCTATTCACCTCTGGCCGCCCAACTACTCGCCCGGGCCCATCTCAACCGGGCCGAGGACGACCCCGAGCGGTTGCGTGAACACATCGGGCGCTGCGCCCTGCCCCTCAGCGGGCTCCCGGACAAGACCCTGGAAAAGCTCAAAAGGTTGGGGCTGCAGTCGCTCGATGCCCTACTGGCCATTCCCCTGAAAGAGTTGGCCCGCCGGTTCGATGCTGAACTGGTCCAGTACATCGGGCGACTCACCGGTCAATTAAAACACCCCCTGCCCTTTTACCACCCACCCGAGCACTTTCACCGCTATCGGGAGCTACCCCACGAGCTGGACAATGTCCGGCTTCTGGTGCCCTGGCTGGAACAACTGCTGCAGGAGCTGGAGCAGTTTCTACAGCGCCGGGACCGGGTCGTGGAACGGCTTGAGCTGCGCTTGTACCCGCGCGAAGCCGAGGCGCTGACACTGACCATCGGGGCGGCCCGGGGCGAGTACCGCGCCGAGCAGTGGCGACCGCTGGTGGAGCTGACCCTTGAGAATCAGACCCTCAACGCACCGGTTTATGCGCTGGCCCTGGAGGCCCGGGAGCTGTTGGTCAAAGAGGACGGGGAGCGGGACTTTTTTGAAGCCCCCGCCAGGGGCGATGCCCCCCAGTTGGTAGCACGGTTACAGGCCCGTCTGGGTCGGGAGCAGGTCAGAGGCCTGTGTGTACGAGATGATTTTCGCCCGGCAATCGCCACCGCTCTCACGTCGCCGCTGAGTGCCACCGACCCATTGCCGGCTTTCACCCTGGGGCTGCGCCCGAGCTTTCTGCTCTCCCGGCCCCAGCCTTACCGCCAACCGCTGGAACTGATCGAGGGGCCAGAACGGATCGCCACCGGCTGGTGGGATGGCGAACCCCAGAAACGGGATTATTACATTGCCCGCAACAGCGAGGGACAGTGGTGTTGGGTATTCAGGGAGCCCCGGGAGGCGGTGTGGTTTCTGCAGGGGTATTTTGGGTAGCTGGTCAGGCCGGTGGGCGGAGCCCACCCTACAGAGGGTTATTGGTGGGCGGAGCCCACCCTACAAAAGACGATCGGTGGGCGGAGCCCACCCTACGGAAAATCACGCTTGGCACGATCCGTAGGGTGGGCTCCGCCCACCGCCCCCCAACCATCGGGAAATTTACCTCCCGTAGGGTGGGCTCCGCCCACCGGTTCTCTCCGATTTATCGGGTACTGACGCTGCCTTCCGGGTCACCCGCGGCGTGATAATCCCGCGCCAGCCAGAGGTAGACCGCCGGCACCACGAACAGGGTGAACAGCGTGCCCAGGGTCATGCCGGTGGCAATCACCAGCCCCATGGCGTAACGCGAAGCGGCGCCCGCCCCGGTGGCGATCAGCAGCGGGATCATCGCCAGAACCGTGGCCGCCGTGGTCATCAGAATTGGCCGCAGACGAATGGCGGTGGCCTCTTCAATGGCCTCGCGCTTGCTGCGCCCTTCTTCCTGCAGCTTGTTGGCGAACTCCACGATCAGGATGCCGTGCTTGGCGATCAGGCCGATCAACGTCAGCAGCCCCACCTGGGTGTAGATATTGATGCTGGTGAGCCCCAGGGAGATGAAGATCAACGCCCCGCAAATACTCATCGGCACCGTCACCATGATGATGATGCTGTTGCGGAAGGATTCAAACTGCGCCGCCAGCACCAGGAAAATCACCAGCAGAGCGAAGAAGAAGGTCACCACCAGTTGCTGCCCTTCGGACTTGAGCTGGCGCGACTGGCCCGAGTAGTCGACACTGAAACCGGCGGGCAGAACATCAGCGGCGATCTCATCGAGCAGATTGAGCGCTTCACCCAGCGACACCCCGGGGCGAGGAACACCGGAAATGGTGACCGAGTTCAGCTGCTGAAAGCCCGTCAGTGAACGCGGTTGCACCGACTCCTCCAGAGTGACCAGAGAAGACATGGGCACCAGTTCGCCCTGGCGGTTACGCGTGTAGTAATCTTTCAGCTGCTCGGGATTGAGGCGCTCGGCCCGCTCGACTTGCGGAATCACCCGGTAGGAGCGATTGTCCAGCGCGAAGCGACCGGCATAGCCACCCCCGGTCATGCTCCCCAGATCGGCGGCAGCCTGTTGCATATCAACTCCCATCAACCCGGCTTTGTCCCGGTCGATTTTGGCCGTCTGGCGGGGGCGGTCAATTTTCAGGTCGCTGTCCACAAAGATAAAGCGCCCACTTTCCCGCGCGCGTTGCATCACTTCGCCGACCACTTCGTTCAGCACCTGATAGGGCTGGGTGGTGCCCACCACAAACTCAATCGGCGCACCACCACCGCCCGGGGATGGAAGAGAGGGAGGCACGACCGAAAACACATCCAGGCCGGGAATCTTCTTCACAAAGGGCTGAATATCATTTTCGAGAATCTCCTGGGTGGTGCGCTCGCGCTCATCCCAGGGCGCCAATACCATGCCGGCACCCGCCGTATTGCTGCCGTTCATGCCGTTGATAATGAACAGGTTCTCCATCTCGGGAATCTGTTCGAGCAGCTGATTGATGTAATCCGTATTGCGCTCAACATAGTCGAGCGTGGCGTAGGCATCCGCCGTGGCAATGTTGAACACAAAGCCCTGGTCTTCCGCCGGCTCCAGCTCCGTACTGCTGGAGACAAAGAGGAAGTAGCAGGAGACCAGAATGATCAGCGCAAACACCAGCACCACCGGCATGGTGTTGAGGGTACTGTGCAGGCGCTTCTGGTAGCGCTGGCGCAGCCCCTCGAAACGCTCATCCAGCCAGACCTCGAGCTTGGGCCGGGGCCCGCCGTGGCTGCGCGAGCGCAGGATTCTGGAACACATCATGGGCGAGAGCGTCAGCGCAACCACACCGGAAAGAATGACCGTTGCTGCCAGAGTAAACGCGAACTCGACAAAGAGTACCCCGGTGAGCCCGCCCACAAAACCGAGCGGGATAAAGACCGCCACCAGCGTGGTGGACATGGCCACGATGGGCCAGGCCAACTGTTGGGCCCCCAGCAGCGAGGCGTCCAGGCGGGACATGCCCTCTTCAACATGACGCTGGATATTCTCCAACATGATGATGGCATCATCCACGACAATACCGATGGCCAACACCATGGCCAGCAGGGTCAACAGATTGATGGAAAAACCGAGAATCCACATCAGGAAAAAGGTGCCAACCAGTGACAGGGGCACCGCTACGGCGGGGACAATCACGCTGCGGACCGAGCCGAGGAACCCGTAGATGACCAACACCACAATGACCAGGGCCAGAACGATGGTGAGCACCACCTCATCAATCGCACTTTCGATGTACTCAGTCGAATCGTAGGGGATATCCGCATCCAGGCCTTCGGGCAGCTGGGGCGTAATGTCGCGGTTCCAGACCTCGCGCACATCGGCAATGACATCCAGGGCATTGGAGTCCGGCGCAATCTCAATCCCCATGAAAGTGGCATTCTGGCCGTTAAAACTGACCGACGAGGCGTAGCTTTCCGCTCCCAGCTCAACCTCAGCCACATCGCGCAGGCGCACCAACGCGTCGTCTTCCGAGCGTACCACCAACTCTTCAAACTCATCGACACTGCGCAGGTCCGTGCCGGCATTCAGGTCAATTGCGACCATCTGCCCCTTGGTGCGACCCAGTGCGGCCAGTACGTTGTTGGCCTGAAGCGCCATGCTCACGTCGGAACCGGTCACACCCAGCGAGGCCATGCGCTCAGGGTCCAGCCACAGGCGCATGGCAAAAGTGCGCGCCCCCAGGATCTGGGCCCGCTGCACCCCCGGAATGGTGGCCAACTGGGGCTCCACCACGCGCACAAGGTAATCGGTAATCTGGTTGTTGTTCAGCAGGTCACTGTAAAATGACAGATACATGGCCGCGGTATCTTCACCCACGGCCAGACTCACCACCGGATCTTCGGCGTTTTCGGGCAGGTCGGAACGCAGCGCGTTGACCTGGGCCGCAATCTGGGTCAGAGCTTCGTTGGGGTCGTAATCCAGGCGCAGATAGGCCTGCACGGTACTCATGCCGGCGCTGGAGGTGGACTGGACGTAATCGATACCCTCGGCGGCGGCGATCTCCCGCTCCATGGGCTTGGTAATAAAGCCCTGAATCAGGTCCGCATCGGCACCAATATAGGCCGTGCTGACGGTGACCACGGCGTTCTGGATTTCGGGAAACTGCCGCACATTGAGGTCATAACCCGCGCGTGCTCCCAGCAACAGAATGAACAGGCTGACCACCAGGGCCAGCACGGGCTTGCGGATAAAGACATCGGTAAACCGCATGGATGGACTCTCCTTCTACCGTTCTTGGCTACTGGTTATCCGGGCGCGGATCCAAATCACGGGAGGGTTGCACGCTCTCGTCATCGTTGACTTCCACCAGAGCGTTATTGCGCAGCTTGAGCAGGCCGGAGGTGGCCACCCGCTCGCCGACCTCAAGGCCTTCGGTCACGGCAATCAAGTCTCCGCGCCGCTCGCCCGTGCTGACAAAGCGCCGCTTCACCCGCAGATCACCCTCGTCATCTTCGTTCAGGACAAAAACCGAGTTGCCGTAGGGGTCAAACTGAATCGCTGTCTGGGGCACCACCCTGACCTGGCGCGACTCGCCCATGATCAGGGTGACCCGCCCAAACATTCCCGGGCGCAGTTGCTGCTCGCTGTTGGCCAGTGTCGCCTGAGCGGTAAAGGTGCGGGTGCTTTCGCTGACCGAGGGTTCGATGGCGGTCACCTCACCGTCGAAGTTTGACTCGGGATAGGAGTCAACACGGGCGGAAACCGGCAGGCCTTCTTTCACATCGGAGAACTGGCGCTCGGGCAGAGAGAAATTCAGATAGATGGGATCGAGCGACTGGACTTCCACCACCGGGCTGCCGGGCGAGACGTACTGACCGATATTGACCTGCCGGATGCCGGAGATACCGGCAAAGGGTGCACGAATGGTTTTCTGGCGAATCCGCGCCTGCTGGGCCTTGACCGAGGCGGTGGCCTGAGCGGCTTCGCTTTCCCGGCGCTGCAGTTCCGACTTGGAGCTGTTGCCCTCGGCAAACAGCCGCTGATAGCGCTCGAGCTCCATCAGCGCCAGGTTTTCAGCCGCTTCGAGTCGATCCAGCTCAGCCTCGTCGGCTTCGATATCCAGCGAGACCAGGCGCTGCCCTTTTTCCACCGCTTCGCCGTTATCGAAGTGAATGCCGGTCACGATGCCGTTCGCCTCGGTGGTCAGCTGGGCACCACTGACGGCCCGAAAGGTGCCTACTGCGGTGGCCTCCCGGTCCCAACGGCTCTCTTCCACTTCGGTCGCGGTAATGGCGGCCGCTTCCTCGGGCATGTTGTCGAAGAAGTTGCCGATCATGGTGTTCACAAAAGCTTTGTAGCCGAAGATGCCGCCAAAAACGACGCCGACAACCACCAGCATCACTATCATTCGTTTGGTCATGCGTGTGCTCCCTACTCCTTTTTCAACGTTGAAAACGCCCGGTTCTGGTCTTTCAGGAAGGATCTGACGAACGTCCGCACGGTGTATACGTAAGCTGGCGCTCGATCGATGAGGCGCACAGCTTAGCGCAGCTCAGTGGGCGAGTATAGCTCGGTTACACAATCTTACATTTGTCGCCGACACGCCTCACTTGTCCGGCGTTCGACACACCCCTATACTGTATATTTAACCAGCAACCAGAGGTCGGTATGGCCTACGCGGAACTACTCTGCCAGAGCAATTTTTCTTTTCTGGAAGGTGCCTCCCACCCCGAGGAGCTGATCGCGGAAGCGGATGCGTTGGGTTACCGCGCCCTGGCGCTGACCGATGAATGCTCCGTGGCGGGTGTGGTGCGCGCTTATGCGGAACACAGGCGCCGACAGCTGGACATCAAACTGATTGTCGGCAGCCGCCTTAAAATGCCGGGGCTGGATCTGGTACTGCTCTGCCCCAGCCGGCTGGCCTATGCGGAGCTGTGCCGCATCATTACCAACGCCCGGCGTCGCAGCCCCAAAGGGCAGTATCAACTGGAAGCCTGGGATCTGAAATCCGTACAGCACTGCCTGGTACTCTGGCTGCCGACGGGCGACCCCGAGCGCGACCGGACCTGGGCCCGCTGGCTGAAAAAACATCATTCAGACCGCCTCTGGCTGGGACTGCGACGTCTGCTCACCCATCGGGAACACCGCTATCTGGCGCACTGCGAGCATTTGGGTCGGGAGTTTGATCTGCCCGTGGCCGCCTGCGGCGAAGTACTGATGCACAGCGCCGAGCGGCTCCCGCTGCAGCAGGCTTTGACCGCCATCCGCCTGGGCACCAGTGTCGCACGGGCCGGGCGGCAGCTGCGCTCCAACGCCGAAAACAGCCTGCGCCCCCTGCCCAAGCTACAGAAACTGTTCAAACCCGAGTGGCTGGCGCAGACCCGGATCATTGCCGATCAGTGCCACTTCAGTCTGGGGGAGCTGTGTTACGAGTACCCGGCCGAACTGGTTCCTCAAGGCCAGACGCCATTCAGCTATTTGTGTGAGCTGGTGGATCAGGGCATCGCCAGGCGCTTTCCGGAGGGCCCCAGCGAGACGGTACGCGCCACCATCGACAAGGAGTTGAAGCTGATTGAAGAGTTGGGCTACGCCCATTTTTTTCTCACCATTCACGACCTGGTGTGCTTCGCCCAGAAGCGCGGCATTCTCTATCAGGGGCGCGGCTCGGCCGCCAACTCGGTGGTCTGCTACTGCCTGGAAATCACCGCCGTGGACCCACGCCACATCAATGTTCTGTTTGAGCGGTTTCTGTCCAGGGAGCGGGATGAGCCTCCGGATATCGATGTGGACTTCGAACACCAGCGGCGCGAGGAAGTCATCCAGTACATTTATGAGAAGTACGGCCGCCCCCGTGCCGCCTTGGCGGCCACCGTGATCTGCTACCGCTTCAAAAGCGCCCTGCGGGATATGGGCAAGGCGCTCGGCATCGGCGAGTCGCAGCTGGATTTTTTCATTCGCAACATCAACCGACGCGACCGGGACAGCGACTGGGAAGACCAGCTGGCCGACCTGGGGCTGGACCGGGAGTCGGACACTGCAACGCAGTTGATCACCCTGGTCAACCAGTTGCGCGGCTTCCCGAGGCACCTGTCACAGCACGTGGGCGGCTTTGTGATTTCCTCCGGCCCACTCTATGAACTGGTGCCGGTAGAGAATGCGGCCATGGCCGAACGCACGGTGATTCAGTGGGACAAAGACGACATCGAGACTCTGGGCCTGCTTAAGGTGGACGTGCTGGCGCTGGGGATGCTCACCGCGCTGCGCAAAAGTTTTGATCTGATCCGGGAACATCAGGGGCGGGCGTTGACGCTCTCCGGCCTGACCGGGCAGATGAATGATCCGGCGGTGTACCGGATGATTCAGAAAGCCGATACCGTGGGACTGTTTCAGATCGAATCCCGGGCACAGATGTCCATGCTGCCACGCCTGAAACCCGCCTGCTATTACGACCTGGTAATCCAGATCGCCATTGTCCGGCCCGGCCCCATTCAGGGCGGCATGGTTCACCCCTACCTGAAACGACGCAACGGCGACGAACCCGTGGACTACCCCTCGGACGCAGTCAAAGGCGTACTCGGTCGCACTCTGGGCGTGCCGATTTTTCAGGAGCAGGTGATACAGCTGGCCATGGTGGCCGCCGGTTTCAGTGGTGGTGAGGCCGACCAGTTACGCCGGGCCATGGCGGCCTGGAAAAAAACCGGAGAGCTGGGCAAGTTTCACCACAAGCTGGTAAACGGGATGGAGGAGCGCGGTTACACTACCGAGTATGCCGAGCGTATTTATCAACAGATTTGCGGCTTTGGCGAATACGGTTTTCCCGAATCCCATTCGGCCAGTTTCGCCCTGCTCGCCTACGCCTCGGCCTGGCTGAAGCACTACCATCCCGAGGCCTTTTATACCGCCCTGCTCAACAGTCACCCCATGGGCTTTTATTCGCCCTCGCAGCTGATTCAGGATGCCCGGCGCCACAACCTGCTCGTCCACCCGGTGTGCGTCAACCAGTCACAGCGGGATCATCGCCTGGAAACCCGGGGGCAAAAACTGGCCATCCGTCTGGGCCTGCGACTGGTCAAGGGCCTCTCCAGTGAGGGCATCGATACCCTGATTGACGCCCGTCAATCCCGGGACGGGCAGCGCTTCACCCATTTGCGCGAGCTGCAGGCGCTCGCCCTGAAGCAGTCTGACCTGGAAGCCCTGTCCAGCGCCAACGCCCTGCACAGCCTGGGCGGCAACCGCTACCAGACCCGCTGGGAGCTGATGGACAGCGAAGCGCCCCTGTTTCAACAGCAAACACCCGAGTTTCAGCAGCATGAACCCGAGCCCCTGGCCGCCGAGCCAGTGGCGGACTACCTGCCCGCGCCCAGCGAGATAGACAACCTGGTGGAAGACTATGCCAGCGTCGGTCTGACGCTGGACCGGCACCCGATTCAATTGCTGGAAGAGGCCGAGACCCTGGGGCGTTACACCCGGGCGCGGGACCTGGCCACCCTGCCCCACAAATCCCTGGTGGCCGTGGCCGGCGTGGTCACCGGCCGCCAGAGTCCGGGCACCGCCGCCGGAGTCACCTTCATCACACTGGAGGATCACACCGGCAACAGCAATATTGTGGTCTGGCTCGCCACGGCCCGGGCGCAGAAGCAGGCCTATCTCACCGCCCGCATTCTGAAAGTCCACGGCATTCTGGAGCGCGAGGGGGACGTGGTGCACGTGATCGCCGGCCGCCTGACCGACCTGAGTGAATCACTGGAACGGCTCAGTCCCCGCTCCCGGGACTTTCATTAACTCTCACGCGTCGAAAGCCTTTCAAGTCGACCGGCGGAATACCAGACAGCGGTTATTGGCGGGCAGCTCCAGCGTTTCTTCCAATAGCAGACCGCGCGTCCGGGCTTCTTCGGCCACCGTCTGACGGTTGCGGATGCCGCGATGCGGCGTATTGTCCCGGAGCATCTGATCGAAACGGGCGTTGCTCTCGCTGGTAAAACGACCCTCCTCATTGAAGGGACCATAAACGATCAGCAGGCCGTCGGGCGGGAGCAGACGGGCACTGCCATCCAGCAGTTTCAGCACCTGGTCCCAGGCAATAATATGAAAGGTATTCGCGGTAAAGATCGCGTCCGCCTCGGAAAGGGGCCAGTCGGGCTGGTCGACATCCAGGATCAGCGGCGGCCGAATATTATCGAGGGACGAGTCGGCCAGCCATTGATGAATGCCGGGATGATTCTCGGGCAGGTCACTAGTCTGCCAGATCAGGTGTGGCAGATGCCGGGCGAAGAAGACCGCATGCTGCCCGGTTCCCGATCCGAGTTCCAACACCTGTTTTGCGTCTTTCAGGCGCGGCTCCAACACCGACAGAATGGGTTGCTTGTTGTTCTCACAGGCTTGCGAGAAGGGCTTGTGTTCAAGGGACATGTCGGGGCCTCGTAAAAAAGCCCCAGTGTAACTCAGTAAAATAAAATATCCCGCCCCACCCGGTCGACCAGCAGGTCGCGGTAGTACTCCGCCTTGGCAATGTGCAGCGTTTCCAGTGGGTTGAAATCATCGGTGATCACCAGCTCGCTGTCGCCGGTCACATCGACTTCCCGCTGCTCCAGCCAGGCCACGGGGCCCCGAGTCTGTCCTGCGCCCTCCAGCTCAAGCGGCCGGTCGGAGACAAAAAACACAAAATCGTTGAAGGTGGCACTGGGCGAAGAGACAAAGGTTCGGCGATGATCAAACACCTGATCCAGAGTATGCGCCACCGCTTCCACGGGCGCCTCTTCCCCTTCCAACGTCAGCCCGACAAAGTTCAGCGCCAGCACGCCGCCCGGTTTGAGCTTGGCTTTGAGCTCATGGAACATTTCCCGGCTGAGCAGGTGAATGGGCTCAGAGCCTCCGGTAAAGCAATCGTGAATGATAAAATCGTAAGTCTTGTCCAGCTCCTTGATGCGATAGCGGGCATCTCCCACGATCACCCGACCTGTGGGTTCAAAGCTGAAGTATTCCCCGGCGGCATGGGCCACTGCCGGATCGATTTCAATGGCGTCGGTGGTCACCCCGAACTGTTCATAGACATTGACCAGATGGCCACTGCCCAGCCCCACCAACAGCGCCGAGGTGCCCGCCGGATCAAAGCGCGGGAGATGACCGACCACCTGCTGATACCCCAACAGACCTTCACCGGAAGCAATGTCCTCGGCACCGATGGTGGAGCCACCGGACATCAACCAGCGGATGCCTTTGTCCGGCTGGTCCACCACCCGCACCCACCCGTAGTGGGTTTCCTGCTCGAACAGCACCTGCGATCCGGGGTAATCGCGCTCGCCTGTAGTTTGACCGATTCCCAGCAACAAAACAGCGGCCAAAAAGCCGGTGGCGGCGCCCCAGAGCGGCAGAGAACTACGCGCTTTGAGGCGCAGGTTTTCGAATAACGCCAACAGAAAGCTGAGCAGCAACAGCATCAGACTCAGGCTGATGATAATGCTCTGGGTACCGAACAGAGGCAGCAGATAAAATCCGAGCAAAAGCGTGCCCAATACACTGCCCAGGGTGCTGATGGCATAGACCGTCCCGGCGGTGCGCCCGACCCGATCGAGTCCCCGGGTGGCCATTTTGATCACATAGGGCCCGACCATACCGAGAGTGAGCAGACAGGGAGTGAACAGCAGAAAGGCGCTGATGAGTGCACCCCAGCGCAACCCCAGGACGTTACTGGCAATCTGGACGGGTTTGCTGATCAGGGGGATAATCCCGATCAGTACGGCGGTCACCAGAAGGATGTGCGACAGACGCAACCAGGGGGCCGTATCGGCCAGGCGGCCACCCACGACATAACCGATGGAGAGGGCCAAAAGCGCGGTGGACAGGAGCGAGGACCAGACGATCATGCTGACCCCATAATAGGGGCCGATCACCCGGGTGCCGAGCAGCTCGATCATCATCACCGTGCCGCCGGAAATGGCCGCCGTGAGGTAGAACAGCCAGCGGTCAAGCGCTGCCAGTGGAGGGTGTTGGGCGGCGCCGGCATTGTGCGTTGCGGGAGCGTTGCGTCTGGACATATCCGTGACCTCTTTTATTGTTTTATCATTTCTGTTTGTATCGCCGATGATGGTGACCAAGACTATAAGAAGTGATGACCGCTGCCAATTGACCCTTGCCCGTTTTGTGGGTTGGTTCGCAGGGTGGTTACTTTTGGCTCCTGGGAGGCACTGTTGTGAGCAAGCGTCTGGCGTCCCTTCTCGCCTGGATCAATTTCATTGTGCCGCTTGTGGCGGTCGTGGGTGCCTACGGCATCTCCATTCATCAGGAGCTGCAACCGGCCTGCGTGCCGCTCTGGGACGGCTGCACCTCCATCAGTCGCGCCGCCCGCTATGGCGACGCGCTCTTCTGGTTTCGGGGTCTGATGATGCCCCTGAGCATGCTGCTGGTGATCTACTGGCTGTTTCAGTGGCGCTGGTTGACCGGCCTCGCAGGCCCGCGCCGGCGTCACGGCGCCATTTTGTGGCTGGGCGTGATATCGGCCCTGGCACTGGTGCTCTACGCCAACTTTCTGGGCTCGGACGGTGACTTTTACCGCTTCATGCGACGGTTCGGGGTGACCTTCTACTTTGCCTTCGCCATGCTCGCCCAACTGATCAGCCTCCAATCGCTATCGACATTGAAGGAGTCACTGCCGCCCCGATTGCGTCGCCCCCTGCGCCTGCAGTTGATCCTGGTGTGTATCCAGTGGTTATGGGGCGGGGTGTCCCTCTGGGTGGACCTGACCCAGCCGGAGAACGAATTTCAGCTTCAGAATATTGTGGAGTGGAATTTCGCTCTGGCGATGGTCGGTTTTTACGGCGTCAGCGGCTGGATGTGGTGGCGTGATAGAATGCCCGCTTTTCTCCGTTGAGTTATTGCCAAGGCACCCATGCGGCCCAGTCCCACTGTCATCCCACTGCCCTACTTTGCCGACAGCGCCCACTGGTTTGCGGCGCTCTCGGGCTGGCGCTCCCCCGTCTGGCTGGACAGTGGGCACCCCGGCAGCAGCTATGGGCGCTACGACATTCTGGCGGCCGAACCCGATCAGCAACTGACAACCTTTGGCGGACAGACGCACATCGAGCGGAGCGGCAAGCCCGCCCTCCGCTCCACCGACAACCCCTTTGCCCTGATCGAACGCCATTCGCCCCCGCCACTGGCCCCGGTACCGGGGTTGCCCTTTGTGACCGGCGCCATTGGCTATTTCGGCTACGATCTGGGCCGGTCGGCTTCCGGGCCAGATCAGGCCCAGAGTGACGTCGGGCTGCCGGATCTCTGGCTGGGTTTTTACCCCTGGGCGGTGATCCAGGACCACCGGGAGCAGCGGTGTTTCCTGGTCTGTCGCCCCGAAAGTCCGGCACCCGAAATTCAGGCGCGGCTGATGGCCGGGCTGGATAAAGTGGACTTGATGTCGTTTATCAAGAGTGAAGACTTATCCTTTAATATCAATCACTTCAAAGCGAATATTAAAGCCGATTATTACCTGAAAAGCCTCGGCCGAATCCAGGAATACATCCGCGCCGGCGACTGCTACCAGGTCAATTTCGCCCAACGCTTCAGCGCCGACTACACCGGCGACCCCGCCCGGGCCTATCTCGCTTTGAGACAGACCCTGCCCTCGCCTTTCTCGGGGTACATCCCCCTGGAAGCCGGCGCGATTCTGAGCCTGTCGCCCGAGCGCTTCGTCGAGCTGCGTGGCGGTCGGGCCGAGACCAAACCGATCAAAGGCACCATGGCCCGGGGCGACACGCCCGAGTCGGACCGGGCCAACGCCGAGGCACTGGTGGCCAGCGCCAAGAACCGGGCCGAGAACCTGATGATTGTGGATCTGCTGCGCAATGATCTGAGCAAGAGCTGCACCCGGGTGGAAGTTCCGCAACTGTTCGAGCTGCAGAGCTTCGCCAATGTGCACCATCTCGTGAGCACGGTCACCGGTCAATTAAGGCCGGACGCCTCGGCGCTGGATCTGCTGGCCGGCTGCTTCCCCGGTGGATCGATTACCGGCGCTCCGAAGATCCGGGCGATGGAGATCATTGAGGAGCTGGAGCCTTCGCGGCGCTCGGTGTATTGCGGCAGCCTGGGCTATCTGAGCGCGGACGGGGCGATGGATACCAATATCGCGATTCGCACGCTGGTGTGTGATCGGGGACGGATGCACTGCTGGGGCGGGGGCGGCATCGTCGCGGATTCGGACCCCGAGGAGGAGTACCGCGAGAGCATCGCCAAGGTGGAGGTGTTGATGCGGACGCTGGAGCAGAAGTTCGGCGCTTCGTCTTAGGTTAAGGGACCAAAAAGAATTTACTCGAAAACCTTGGTTGCTTGCTTCAACGTCCGGCCCGCTCAGGGGTAGGCTCTTCCCAGACACGGCGTAAACCCGTCCCTGGGGCCTCTCCACCGACATCCTGTCGGTGACGGTCTGGGAAGAGCCTACCCCAGATCGGTCCTCTGCACCTTGTAGTACCCACTTTGCGTTCACGTAGGTCTGGTAAGCGACAGCGCACCTGACAAATAGAGCATCCGTTGCCAAGATGTTTCTGGAGGGAACGTCTCTACAAAGCTCGTAGGACCGATTTGGGGTGGACTGTTCCAAGACCGTCAACCGCGGGACTAGTGTTGACGAGTTACAGGGACGTACTCGCCACGTGTCTTGGAACAGTCCACCCCAAAGCGGGCCGGGCGCTCAGATCGCACTAAACCAAGACCCTTACCTCCAAAAAAGTGGAGCCCGTAAATTAAAGACTCAACTCCCGATTACTGGCTTCGATGAAGGCCTTTTTCAGATCTTCGTAATTGTGCACCGCCGGGAACTGCGGGAACTCATCGATCACATTCTGGGGGGCATGGAACAGAATACCGGCGTCGGCCTCGCCCAGCATGGTCGTATCGTTGTAGGAATCGCCGGCCGCGATAACGCGGTAATACAGCGTCTTCAACGCCAATACCGACTGCCGCTTGGGATCCTTCTGGCGGAGCGTATAGTCTGCCACCTTGCCCGCCTCATCGACCTGCAGACGATGACACAACAGCGTGGGGAAGCCGAGCTGGCGCATCAGCGGCTGG
This sequence comes from Marinimicrobium sp. C2-29, assembly GCF_038419845.1. Lineage (NCBI taxonomy): Bacteria > Pseudomonadati > Pseudomonadota > Gammaproteobacteria > Cellvibrionales > Cellvibrionaceae > Marinimicrobium > Marinimicrobium sp. C2-29. The sequence goes on along the minus strand of NZ_JBCAQT010000003.1, from coordinate 229,652 downwards.
GAGAACTCATAGAACGTGTCCGAGAGGATGATTACCTGAAAGCGCTCGCGCAGCCAGTCGACAAACTCCGGCGCCCCTTCCAACGGCTTGAGCTTGGCGATCACATCCTGGATCTCGTTCAACCCCAGATTGTTCTCCTCCAGAATCCGCAGACGCTGCTTCATCAGCACATCATAATCCGGGATATCCCGCGTTGTGGCTTTCAACTCCTCGATGCCGGTCACCTTGGCAAACTCGATCCAGATTTCCGGTACCAGAACCCCTTCCAGGTCAAGACAGGCTATTTCCACGTAAACCCCCACATTGGCTTGATTGTCCTCGGGCCGGGCCCGAAAAAATTGCGGCAAATCTACCGCTTTCCACCCGCGAAAGCAAATGGCGTGAGACCACAGGACAACCACGCCGCTTTTCACGTGGAACATAGTTAAAAATGGAATTAACGTAGATCGCCCACATCAAAACAATTATATGTTTTTGCCGATTTTCCGCTTTATAATGACATTTTTGATCAATATGTGGGTATTGATTTAAATTTAACCACTATATGCTGTGCATTTATTGTGCAAGGCGACTATTTTCTGCTCAATGTTCCACGGCGTCAGAAATTCCGGCCAAACATGCACCTTCATCGGCGCTATATGCTCATAAAGTCTGGATATTAGGAAGTTTTATCCCCCTCTGGTATTCTTCCCGACCCGTGTAAAGCCAACTAGAGAAGATGAGATTAATGGCCAGCGAGTTACTCAACACCGTCGATCTGGACGCCGAACTGCAAAAAGCCTCACCCCAGAAGGTCATTGAATACGCCCTGGAACAGTTCGACAACATTGTCGTTTCCTTCAGCGGCGCCGAAGACGTGGTGCTGATTCATATGGCCCACCAGATCCGTCCGGACATCAAGGCGTTCGTACTCGACACCGGCCGCCTGCACGCCGAGACCTATCGCTTTATTGAACGGGTCCGCGAACACTATGGCATCGACATCGATGTACTCTCCCCCGACGCCGAGGCAATCCGGAAGCTGGTGCGGGAAAAGGGTCTGTTCAGTTTCTATCTCGACGGCCACCAGGAGTGCTGCGGCATCCGCAAGATTGGCCCGCTGCGCAAAAAGCTCAAGGAAGTGGACGCCTGGATTACCGGCCAGCGCAAAGACCAGAGCCCGGGCACGCGTCAGGGGATTCCGGTAATTCAGGATGACAAGCTCTTCGCCCGCCCGGGCGGTAACCTGGTGAAGTTCAACCCGCTTGCCAACTGGACTTCGCAGCAGGTGTGGGATTACATTCGGGCCATGGAGATCCCCTATAATGAGTTACATGATAAGGGATACGTCTCCATCGGCTGTGAGCCCTGCACCCGCCCCATCAGCCCCGGGCAGCATGAACGCGCGGGCCGCTGGTGGTGGGAAGAAGCCACCAAGAAGGAGTGCGGGCTGCACGCCGAGAATGTTAAGCCCTGAGTTCACTCTCTGAGTGCGGGCCCTGAATGGCGCTGAATCTGAATGGCGCTGAAAAGAGGTACGGTCGCTATGAAAATCACCCTGGTCAAAAAGATCCTGAAAGACGGTTCACCCTGCGCAAAATGTGGGGATGTGCTGAATAAGCTGGAAGAGTCCGGCCACATGGACCGCATTGATGAGGTTCTGGTCGCGGACGAGCGCGACCCGGACAGCCCGGGGATCGCCCTCGCCCGCCAGTACGATGTGCACCGGGCACCTTTCTTCGTGGTGGAGCGCGAGGGTCAGGAGCCGGAGATTTACACGGTGTATCTGAAGTTTGTGCGGGAGGTGCTGGAGCAGGAGACCGAGGAGTCCGATGAGTTGAAGGAGATGATGAAGGACAATCCGGATCTGGATTTTCTTTAGCCTCTACCTACGACGGCAGGTGGCGCTTCCGCTTACCTGCCCTACATGTTCGCTCGGTGTGCGGAGAACCGCTCAGGAGAGTTTTACACCCGTGCCGCCCAGGCCGCAGTAGCCGCCGGGGTTCTTTGCCAGGTATTGCTGGTGATAGGGCTCGGCGTAGTAGAAAGGGCCGGCCGGCTGTATTTCCGTGGTGATTTCGCCCTTCCCCGCCTCGTCCAGTGCCCGCTGATACTCTTCCCGACTGGCCTCGGCCAACGCCTTCTGCTTATCACTGAACGTATAAATACCGGAACGATACTGCGTGCCCCGATCGTTGCCCTGGGCCATGCCCTGGGTGGGATCGTGACTCTCCCAGAAATTCTTCAGGATTTTTTCAAACGGCACCTGAACCGGATCGAAGACCACCAGCACCACCTCATTGTGGCCGGTGTAACCGGAACAGACTTCCTCATAAGTCGGGTTGGGAGTGTAGCCGGCGGCGTAGCCCACGGCCGTGGTGAAGACACCGGGCTGCTGCCAGAAGCGCTGCTCGGCGCCCCAGAAGCACCCCATGCCCACCACCACCTGCTCGAGCCCCTCCGGGAACGGGGGTTTGATCGGCGTGCCCTTCACCTTGTGGACGAGATCCTGCCCTTCCAGGGGCATGGGCTCATCCCGACCCGGAAGCGCCTGCCCCCGGGTGGGCATTTCGAGCTTGCGCGTACCAAAAAACATGGGCTCTCCTGCAATTGCAGCCTTACGTTAAAACTGCTATTTAAGTCGGTATTCAGAACCAGCGCTGGTTCTGCGAGCGTTCCCACCAGCGCAGCAGCAGACGGTCGACGGCCCCTTCGGTGGCGAAGCCCAGCTTTTCCGGCAGGGATTTTTTCTGCTCGTAGTGGACCTCAAAAATGTCGGCCTTGTCACTCTGAGAGAGGAGATATTCGTCGCTGGTTTTCAGGTCATCCACCAGACTGACTTCGCGCGCCCGACGACCGAACCAGATCTCGCCGGTCGCGACCTTGTCCACATCGACCTGGGGCCGATGCTGGGCGACAAACTCCTTGAACAACAGGTGCGTGTCTTCCAGATCCTCGACAAACTTCTCCCGCCCTCTTTTGGTATTTTCACCAAACATGGTCACGGTACGCTTGTATTCACCGGCGGTAAACATCTCGTAGTCGATGCTGTTTTTCTTCAACAGCTTGTTGAAGTTGGGCAACTGGGCAATCACGCCGATGGAGCCCAGGATGGCAAAAGGCGCCGCCAGGATTTTATCGCCGACGCAGGCCATCATGTAACCGCCGCTGGCCGCCACCTTGTCCACGCAGACCGTGAGCGGGATGTGCCGATCGCGAATCCGGGCCAGCTGGCTGGAGGCCAGACCGTAGCTGTGCACAAAACCACCGCCGCTTTCAAGCTTGACGACCACCTCGTCTTTGGCACTGGCCAGACTGAGGACCGCGCTGATTTCTTCGCGCAGATTGTCGGTGGCCGAAGCCTTGACGTCGCCGTGAAAGTTGAGCACGAACAGGCGCTTTTTACGATCATCCTCTTCTGACTTGCCCTCTTTCTCGAGCTTCTTGTGCGCTTTTTTACGCTCCGCCTGCTCCCGCTTTTCGCGTTTTTTCTCGGCCTTGGCTTCCCGCTTCAGTTCGGCCGAATCCAGGGCCGCATGTTTCAGCGAGTCGGTCATCTGCTTGAAGCGGTCATTGAGCCTGGTCACTTCAATATGACCCTTCTCCTGCTTTTTGCGGGTTTTGTGACCGGCTGAGACAATCAGGCCGAGCACAAAGCCAATGGCGATGACAAAGGTCACCACTTTAGCCAGGAAGAGCCCGTAATCTGCTAGAAAATCCAAAATAGTACTCCGTTGTTTGGTTGAATATTATTCCCACACGGCCAACGCACGCCGCGCTGGCTCGTTCAGCGGCCGCGCGAGCAGGCCGGTACTGGACAGACGCACTTCAAACAGCGCATCCGCAGCCATGGGGACAAAGGTGGCGCTACCATAGCGCGCATCCACTACCGGAAACCAGCCCGGATTCTGCTTGATCCAGGCCCAGACATCCGGACCCCAGCCATCGTTGTCCAGACTGTAGACGGTGCGCTCCGATGAGCGCTCCTCAGCCAGCGAGTAGTAGCGCCCACTGATACGATCGAGGCGATAACCGGGGCTGACGCCCAGTCCACCCATCAGCCCCTGCCATTTGATCACACGGGCATCGAGTTGCCACTGATCACCGCGCAGCGTAAACGTCTCTTCCTCGCCGCTGCTGTGGACCAGGGTGGCTTCATAATGCTGTTCTCCCAACTGCTCAAAGCTCAGGGTCGCCACCGGCTCCTCTTTGACCATCTGCTTGTAACTGAATACATCGGCGGCAATAAGCGCGAGCACCAGCGCCGCCAGCAGCAGCACCACACCAAACAACCCGCGCAAAAACCCGCGAAGCCAGCGTCCCCGGGCCAGCAGCCGCAGAGCAATATAGACCAGCCCCAGGCAGAGCAGAATGATGAAGACGGATAAAAGGCTGTAGAACATGCAATTTCCTATTGTGAGGCCTTATTGTGCTGGGTTGCCACAAAATGCGCAATCAGCTGCCCGGCCAGCGTCTGAGGGGGTGGCACGGGCGGCAGCTGGTCGTAGCGCCACCAGTCGGCGGTGAGGATTTCGTCCCCGTCCACCTCGATGTCGCCGGATCGGTACTCGGCGTGAAAGCCCAGCATCAGCTGCCCGGGAAAAGGCCAGGGTTGACTGCCAAAGTAACGTGGCGCCTCGACCTTCAGACCGACCTCCTCCTGAATCTCCCGGTGAACCGTGTCTTCCACCGTCTCTCCGACTTCCACAAAACCGGCCAGTGCCGTGTGGAAGGCCTTGCGTGAGCGGGCATGACGGGCCAGCAGGCAGTGATCATCGCGGGTGATCAGGGTGATCATACAGGGCGAAAGCCGCGGATAGAATCGCAGTTCGCACCGGGCGCAGAAGCGCGCCGCCCCATTATCAAAGGGCTGAGTCTCCCGACCGCAGCCACCGCAAAAGCGGTGCTCACGTCGCCAGCGCTCGATCTGAAGCGCACGCCCGGCCAGGGTAAACAGGGTCTCATCCAGAACACCGAGCTGGCTGCGCAGGCTCAACCACTGGCCGCCGGCGACAGAGGGCTCCAGGGGCTGCGGGAGGCTGTACAGGGCGACTCCCTGCCACACGCCCAGATAGTCCGGCGTGCTGTCGACACGCCAGGCGGCGGCCTCTTCTGAGCTCAGCAGCCAGATTCGCTCCCGATGATCACACAACAGTGTCTCGTTGGTTACCAGCAGGTAGCGGGTCGTACGGCTGTCGCTCGCTCGGCTCATGGCTCAGTGGACCGGATAACCGAGCGCGTCCAGACTCTCTTCAGCCACCTGGAGCACGGTGTCGTCCGAGCGACGATTCTGCTTGAGGCTGTCGATATAGTATTCCAGGCTGATGACCGCATCGGCAAAGGTTTCCAGCATATGCCGAACCGCCGCCGGTTGTTCGCTCTTCAACAGCGACTGGTCGATAAACTGCACGCAACCTTCGAGCACCGCCGCCGCTCTGGGGCGATTGAGCAGCGTCATGCCGCCGCGCACGGTATTGAGCGTGGTGTTGACGTTCTTGATATGACCCACGTCATAGTTGGACTCGGCAAATGACGTGAGGGCACGCTTGACCATGGCGAGCCCCGACTCAGCCTCTTCCAGCACCAGCTCCTCGGCTTCGGCCAACTGGCTGTTGGCAATGATTTCCTGACGCGAGGTGGCATTGATCTGGGCCAGGCGCTCATCGGAGAGGTTGATTTTCCCCAGCCCCGACACCGAACTCTCGATGTACAGGAGGGTATCGGCGACTTCGAGCAGCTCCTCCGGATCCACCTCCTCGGTACTCTTTTCCCACCGCTGAATTCTCTGGATCTCTTCGCGCAGACTGTTGCTGGCAGAGACCAGCCCGACCACTGACAGGATATCGGCGACTTTCTTCAGCGTCTCCAGCAGCTCCGGACTCTCGCGCAGCAGCTCGGTGCCGCCCTGCGCGGCGCGTTCGAGAATATTTTTGGTGCTGCGCAGCTCATCCTTCAGCACTGTGCCCATCGAGTCGATCGTGGCGGCACTGGGGCCTTTGAGAAACTCCAGCTCCCGAGTCAGCTCGGCATCGGTATAGGGCAGCGGCTCCAGACCATAGGCCTCACTGACCGCGGCAATCCGATCGGTCTGCGCCCGCGACAGGGCGATGAGGTAAAGCAGCTCACGCAGCAGCTCCTCTTTCGGCGGTTGCTCCAGAGCCTCGGCACCGGACACCTGCAGCTGCCTGATTTCACGATCGAGCGCGCTGAACAGACGCTTGCGTGTACCCCCGATTTCCATGTTGTCCTTGCCCAGCGCTTCCAGAGTGGCCCCGGCCACCCACCAGAGCGCCGCCAGTGGGCGGGCGTTGCTGATGGACTCCAGGCGCTCCATCGCGCGGCCCATCATCCCCAGCGAGGCGCGCACCTGTTTGTTCTGCAGTACGTTCACCAGGCCCACCTGGTACATGTGCCGCAGACGCCGGACCAGCGCGGCGAGGTCTTCACCCAGCACCGCACTGCTCTGGTTCTTGCCGGCGTAAACGGGGCTGATCTCCAGCGTATAGAAGTGACTTTCGGGCAACGGTGGCGCCCGGCGCAGCTGGCGCAACTGATTGATGTGGGGAACCAGCAGCACCGCCATACTGCGCGAAGTCTGCAGGCAGTACTCGAGGTAGCGCGGCAGGATGAAAAAGGCCGAGGTGAGCAGATCCAGTTGCCGGTCGATATTCTGCTCTACCCCCAGAGGAATGTCGGTAATCTGCTCGACCAGCTCCTGCGCCAGTAGATCGACCCCGCGCAGCTGCAGCAAATTGAGGGTGCCGCTGATCTGCTTGATGCCATCGATGCAGTTCTGCAGCAGCTCGGCATTGTTGCGGTCGCCTGCGAACTCTTCCAGGCGCACGGCCGACTGTTCGATGGTGGCCACCAATTGATCCTGAACCAGCTTCAGGGAGTTGAGGTTGACGTTTTCCGTGCTGCTCACTGCCGCTACCTTTCGCTTTATTGATTGTGTCGTAAACGCCTCCCCGGGGCTGTGCCCGGGCACGGGGGTCAACGAGTCCTGGAGTAAGTTGATTCTGGCGCCACGGCGGGCGCCCAACCCTTCATAGCAATGTAACCCAACTGGCCCGAATTTTCACACCGATTTGAGCAATTCGCTGTAAGTCCTTATAACAATTGAGAAATAGCGCTCATTTGCTTCCGCTCCAGAGACACTGCCCCGCGCTTTTCTCAATCGCCGCCAGCTTCTCCCGGTGCGCCGCCAGCTCACTCTCACTGGCCGCGATCACCGGCAGGGGTGAGCGATCGGCGGGCAGAGGCCGGCGCTCCTGGCCACCGGTGCCCGAGCCCTCCCCTTTGGAGGACTCCCCGCCCAGAGACAGCGCTGTCTGACCACCGGTCATCAACAGGTAGACGTCGGCCAGGATCTCGGCATCGAGCAGAGCGCCGTGGAGCTCGCGCTGGGCATTGTCGACCCCGTAGCGCTTGCACAGGGCATCCAGGTTGTTCTTTTGACCCGGATGCTTGTTGCGCGCCAATACCAGGCTGTCGACGATACCACAGCGTTTCTTGATCGAGCCCAGCTTCGGGCTCAGCTGCCTGAACTCGTGATCAATAAAGCCGACATCGAAAGGCGCGTTGTGAATCACCAGTTCCGCCCCGTCAACAAAGGCGAGGAACTCGTCCACGATCTGCGCAAACACTGGCTTATCGGCCAACATCTCATTGGTGATGCCGTGTACCTCCATGGCGCCCGCATCCACCTCCCGCTCGGGATTGATGTACTGATGGTAGTGGCGTCCGGTGAGTTTGCGGTTCACCAGCTCGACGCAGCCGATCTCAATGACCTTGTGCCCCTGTGCGGGGTCCAGGCCGGTGGTTTCCGTATCCAGAACGATCTGTCGCACCTTGTCTAACTCCTCAATTCATCAATGCCGCGATTGGCCAGTTGGTCCGCCAATTCATTCTCCCGGTGCCCACTGTGGCCCTTGACCCAGTGCCATTTGACGCTGTGTCGCTGGGCGCTTTCATCCAGTGCCTGCCACAGGTCGACGTTTTTTACCGGTTTTTTGGCCGAGGTTTTCCAGCCGTTGCGTTTCCAGCCCGCGAGCCACTCACTGATCCCCTTGCGCACGTACTGGGAGTCGGTGGTCAGAATCACCTCACAAGGCTCTTTCAGTGCCTGCAGAGCCTCCAGGGCGGCCTGCAGCTCCATCCGGTTATTGGTGGTATTGGCCTCACCGCCGTACAGGCTTTTCTCCTTATCATTGAAGCGCAGCAGCGCGCCCCAGCCGCCGGGCCCGGGGTTGCCTCGACAGGCCCCGTCGGTAAAAACTTCAACTTTCTTCAAACTATCACCTGTAACTGATTGATTTTAATCATTACGATCTCGACGCAATGGATTGATTCCCAGCCCCGGGACCGGCTCGGGACGATCGTCCCAGGCGGGCTTCATGGGGATCGCCGCCGCCACCTCTTTGCAGGCCACAATGGTATAGAAGCCCCCGCCCGGACACTGCAGTTTTTTACCCCAGCGCTCGACCCAATGCAAACGCTCCAACACCCCCTGGTGACGGATGGGGGGTCGGTAAAACCCACGTTCGGCTGCAATCGGCTGTAAATCGACCAGCTGCAGCCAGTCGATCAGGCGCCCCCGGCGCAATGACTGATGACGCCAGAGCGGTCGACGGGTGAACAATCGGGCCACTTGCCGCATCACGCCAAAACCGCTCCAGGGATTGAAGCCCACGATCACCAGGTGCCCGCGGGGAATCAGCACCCGACTGACTTCTCGCAGCAGTTGGTGTGGGGCCTGACTGTAATCGAGCAAGTGGTGCAGAATCACCAGATCCACCGACTCTGACGGAAGCGGCAGGGACTGGTAAGAGCTGATCAGGGGCGAAAGTGCCACCCCGCCCTCCAGGTGCTTACCCTCCCGGTGAGGAGCGACATTGATTTTATGGGAAATGCGGCTCCCGGGGGTTAAATCAAGCTCGGGGGCGATGCTCATCTGAACCAGGTGGTAGCCGAACAGGTCCTGCAGGTGGCGCTCAAGGCACTCCCGCTGTTCCGCCAGGAACGCGGCTCCCAGAGGGGTCTGCAGCCAGTTGGCCACATCGGGTGCCGAGCGCTTGTAGGACAGGACGCCAAAGCGATGATGCAGCCCCACCCGTATTCGCCGCAGTAGTTTCGATGACTTCATGGCCCAGTGGTGCTATCCAGAGTACTACCCAAAGTACTGTTCAAAGTACTATCCAAAAATACGAGTAAGGCGCGCCAGAGGCACTACAAGAGGCACTACAAGGCGTTGATGCAACGGCGCCGGCTCACTGTGATAGTGTACTCCATAAGACTGGCGAAAACAGGAGCTTCCATGACTGACCCCATCGCGATTCCGGCTCTGGAGAGCAACTATTTCTGGCTCTTGCCCTGTGCTGAGGGCGCTCAACGCGCCTATCTGGTGGACCCCGGTGACGCTCAGCCGGTATTCGAGGCTCTGGAGCAGACACAGATGACTCTGGCCGGCATCCTGATCACTCACCATCACTGGGACCATACCGACGGTCTGGATGACCTGCTCGCCCGATATTCAGTCCCCGTATACGGCCCGGACTCGGTGCGCCAGGTCAACCACCCGTTGAGGGAGGGCGACCACCTGAGCCTGGAGGGCTGGCAGTTCGATATTCTGGCCGTTCCCGGCCATACCCTCGATCACATCGCCTACCTGGATCGACAGCAGACACCACCGCGCCTGTTCTGCGGTGACGCCCTGTTTGCCGGCGGTTGCGGGCGATTGTTCGAAGGCCGTCCCGAAATGGCACTGGAATCATTACACAAGCTGGCCAGTCTGCCCGACGAGACCCTCGTCTACTGCGCCCACGAATACACCCTCACCAACCTGCGTTTTGCCCGGACCGTAGACCCGGACAACCGGGCGCTCAGCGACCGGCTGCCGCTTGAAGAGCAAAAACGTGCCCAGGGCCAACCGACCCTGCCCACATCATTGGGGGTTGAGCGGCAGACCAACCCGTTTTTACGGGCCAACGATGCCGCCATCCGCGCCCAGCTGGCCTCAGCCAATGCCCCCCTGTCGTCCGAGCTTGAGGTGTTTACCCGGCTGCGACAGCTCAAAGATCAGTTCGGTTAGAGGAGCGATGCCGCTGGTCGGCTATTCCTTGACCCCCACCCCGTCTGACCCTAAAATCGCGAAAATCCACGCTTGGCGGTCAGCCGCCAGGCCATCTTCAGTCAACGACATACTGTTCACGGTACTCAATGAATCGATTCAAACGTCCCCTCGCGCTCGCCATTGGTCTGCTCAGCCTTGGCGGTTGCCAGAGTCTTGAGCAAGCCGACCCGAAAGACGAGGTTGCGCTTGATCTGGGGCAATCATCCGCGCTGCTGATCGATGAGGCGAAATGCCGGGTCGATAAAGAGGCGCAACAGGCGTTTGAAGTCACGGACAGGGGTAATCTCTGGCCCCGACTACGGGCCGGCTACGGTCTACCCGACGTCGATCACCCCCGTATCGACACCTACGTCAACTGGTATGCGAACAACCCGCACTACATGGAGCGGGTCGTCGCGCGCGGGCAGCGCTACCTCTACCACATCGCCTCTGAGCTGGAAAAAGAGGGGCTGCCGATGGAGCTGGCGCTTCTGCCCATTGTCGAGAGTGCCTTTGACCCTTTCGCCTACTCTCACGGGCGGGCCTCCGGCATCTGGCAGTTTGTGCCGGCCACCGGCCGGCACTTCGGCCTCAAGCAGAACTGGTGGTATGACGGACGTCGCGACGTGGTCGCAGCCACCGATGCGGCGCTCACCTACCTCGAACAGCTGCATGACATGTTTGATGGCGACTGGCTGTTGGCGCTCGCGTCCTACAACACCGGCCAGGGCAATGTCGGGCGATCGATCAGACGCAATGCCCGGCAGGGCAAGCCAACCGACTTCTGGTCGCTGGACCTGCCTCGGGAAACCCGCGCCTACGTGCCCCAGTTACTCGCTCTGGCAAAAGTCATCCGCGACCCCGAGGCCTACAACCTCTCTCTGGCGCCGATCCCCGATGAGCCCTACTTCGCCCAGGTGAACGTTGCCTCCCAGATCGATCTGGCACAGGCCGCCGAGCTGGCCGGCATTGAGCTCGACGAGCTGTATATGCTCAACGCCGGCTACAACCGCTGGGCAACCGATCCGGATGGCCCTCACCGCCTGTTGATTCCGGTGGAGTACGAGCAGCCCTTCAAGGAAAAGCTCGCGGAAATTCCTGAAGATGAGCGAGTCGGCTGGCAGCGCTATAGCGTCAAGCCGGGTGATTCACTCAACAAAATCGCCCGCGCCTACCGCACCAGCGTGGAAAACATCAAAAGCGCGAATGAGCTGAACGGCAATATTATCCGGGTGGGCCAGGCCCTGATGATCCCCACGGCCAAGCATTCACCCAGCCGCTACGCTTTCAGCGCTGACCAACGGCGCCAGCGGGTACAGAACCGCTCCAGTGGTGCGGAAGGCAGTAGCAAAGTTCAGTACAAGGTGCGCCCTGGCGACAGTTTCTGGAGTATCGCCAAGCGCCACGACATCACCGTGGGCGCGCTGACCAACTGGAACGCCATGGCACCGGGCGACACTCTGATGCCTGGCCAGAATCTGGTGATATGGACGGAGGCGGATGACGCCGGCCAGCAGCAGACCGCCAGCCGGGAGAGCCGCTCAATGGTGCGCAAGGTCAACTACCGGGTTCGCCAGGGTGACTCCCTGGCCCGTATTGCGACCCGTTTCAACCTCTCGGTGCAGGACATCACTCGCTGGAACACTGTGTCCGAAAACAACTACATTCACCCGGGACAATCGCTGACCCTGTTCGTGGATATCACCCGATAACATCCACCCGCGATGGGGCATAAAAAAACCCGCTGTATTTCAGCGGGTTTTTTTTTGGCTCTTTGATCAGTCTGTTACAGACTATCGCTCAATCTCGGCTTTGCTTCTCAGCTGCTCGGTAAACGCGCGGTAATCACGACTGCCGGTCATTTGCGACAGGTTTTGCCGCAGAGACTGGCGCTGCGACGCATCGATAGAATCCATTGAGCCATCGGTGACCTCCGTCAGACTGACAATGTTGTAGCCTGAACCGGTCTGGACGCTGCTGACCACCGGAGTGCCCGATTCCGGACGGGGCAGTGAGAACACGTGCCGCAGCAACTCTCTGCTGACCGATGAATCATTGCGCTCGACGTTTTCGGCTTCCTGTACGTCAAGATTGGCATCAGCGGCGACCTGTTCGATATCTCCCCCCTGCTCCAGCTCTGAACGCAATTGCTCTCCGCGTTCGGCCAGCCGGGCGCGGGTTTTGCGTTGGGTCAACAGCTCGACAATCTGATCTCTGACGTCTTCCAGAGGACGCACATAGGCTTCCCGCTGGTCGGTTTTCTTGATCACCACCACGCGATCGTTCGCCAGCTCAATCAGCTCGCTGCTGTTACCACGCTCCAGCACCTCTTCAGAGAAAGCGGCCTCTGCCACCGCCGCTTGGCCCGCGATGCCGCTGCCACCATTGCGGGAGAACAGTCCGGTATTTTCAAGCGGCAATCCGAGCTCTTGCGCTACCGGCTCCAGGCTCTCCGCGTTGTAGGACAACTCATCCAGACGCTCCATCAGGGTCACGAACTCATTTTCGGCCTCTACGCGCTTGAGCTGACGGGCGATGCGGTCACGGGCCTCTTCAAAGCTGGTTTCTTCCGATCCGGGCTCATCCAGCACCTTGATCAGATGCACACCGGCTTCCGTGGTGACCGGCTCTGACACCTCTCCGACAGCCAGCTCTTGCACCGATTCAGTAAAAGCCTCGGGTAACCCCTCGCCGGTAATATAACCGAGATCACCGCCCTGCCCACTCGAGCCCGGATCGTCTGAATAGGCTTCGGCGAGCTCGGCAAAGTCCTCGCCCTGCGCCAGCTTCGCCTGTACTTCATCAATCGCCTCGCTGTCGGCATCCTCAAACAGGATGTGCGCCACCCGGCGTTGCTGACGCTCTTCGCTTTGCGCCTGGTTCTCTTCGTACTGTTGGCGCAGAGTCTGTTCGTCAATCTCAATCTGTTCCATCAGGTTCTCGACACTCAGATCGATGTACTCGACTGCCACTTGCTCCGCCTGCCGGAACTGCTGCTGGTTTTCCTGATAGAAGTTCTCGATTTCTTCATCAGAAACATCCACTTCGTCGGCCACCCGTTCCTCGTTGAGTGTCAGGTACTGGAAGTCGCGGGTCTGGAAACTGAGCTCAACAAAACGCTCCAGCTCTTCATCGGTCACGAATCCGCTATTGCCAACCCCCATCGTCAGGTGGTTGAGCAAAACCTCTTCCGCCAGCACTTTTTTGTATTGCGCGGGCGTGTAGCCCATTGAGCGCAACACCTGCTGGTAGCGATTGGGATCGAAGCGACCGTTTTCTCCCTGGAACTGGGGGATGTCCACAATAATGCTGTCGAGCATCTCATCGCTGACCGACATGCCCTGATCACGCGCGCTCTGAACCATCACTTTTCGCTGAATCAGACTGTTGATGGCCGGCTCGCGCAACCGCTCGTCGCTGACAAACTCGGAGGGCACTGAATCGCCGTACTGATCCGTGATCTGCTGCCGTTGACGAAGGACCTCGCGGGCCACTTCATTTTCGGTGATCGACTCATCGCCAACACTAGCGACCTCTCCCGAACGCGAACTTCCGGAAAACAGGGCTTCGGCGCCAGACAGGGCAAAGATAATGACCAGAAAGCCTATCAGGAGAAAGGCCATCGTACCTTTGGAATTGTCGCGAATCGTCTGCAGCATTGTCTGCTCCTAATCATGGATCACCCGGCGCGATTATTTTCCGGGCGACTTTTCTTATCAGTTGGCCCGACCGACAGGGTCGAACAAAGGTGTACGCTTCAATAAAGAAAAGGCGCACCTATGGAGATGCGCCTCTTCACACGGCCAAGTCGTCACACTAACAGGCTAAACGGGTCGATAAGGCATTTCGCTTCAAACCGCTTAACTGTCCGTGCCCATCATGGCTGGTCACCGACCTATTTGCAGAGTGGTTCCCTGCCGCCTTTCAACGCTTAGTTGACGGCGTCTTTCAGCGCCTTGCCTGCTTTGAAGTTAGGCACTTTCGCAGCAGCGATCTGGATCTCTGCACCTGTCTGCGGATTGCGGCCCGTGCGTGCAGCGCGCTCCTTGACAGAAAAAGTACCAAAGCCGACCAGTACAACCTGGTCGCCTTTTTGCAAGGCGCCGGTCACATTGTCGACCATGGCATCGAGCGCACGGCCAGCGGCCGCTTTGGGAATATCCGCAGATGCGGCAATGGCTTCAATCAGCTCGGATTTGTTCACACTTAACCCCTTTTGATTATTTGCTTCAGAAATCGATAGCGCAGGTCTGATGTACATTTACCTGCTCGAGTGCCACCTGGCGTACCCGAACAGCGACATGGCCTGGACAGCGTTACGCCCCCGTGCCGCCTGCTTGGCGAATGAATTGCGATTTATACCAAGGGATCCCAGGCGGGTCAAGAAGACATTCGACGCATTGTGCGAATACTTCAGTATTTGCCTGTAATTTGATCAACTCTGGCTATAAAGCGCCCCATGGGCGCCTCTCTGTTACCAAAATCTCGCTGACGGATCGCCGATCATTGTTACTTTAGGAAACCCGAAACCGGCCAACTCCCTGGCCGAAAACTGGACCTATGACTCATCAGTGAGTGCTGATCCGCTTGCCTGACTCATCCTGCTGCGCCTTTTTTTCCAGTGCCTGGTACTCTTCGTCCGACAATGGTTTGGGCATGGATTGCAGCGCGAACTGCAACACATCATCGATCCACTGGACCGGCTTGATGGTGAGATTCTCTTTGATGTTGTCGGGAATCTCTTTCAGATCGCGTTCGTTCTCATGCGGAATGATCACGGTTTTGATCCCGCCCCGACGAGCCGCCAGGAGCTTTTCCTTGAGGCCACCAATACGCAGCACTTCCCCGCGCAGCGTGATCTCACCGGTCATGGCCACATCAGCACGCACGGGAATACCCGTCAACACCGATACCAGTGCGGTGCACATGGCAACACCGGCACTGGGCCCGTCTTTGGGCGTCGCGCCCTCCGGTACGTGGATGTGGACATCCATTTTCTCGTGATAATCAGGCGCGATACCCAACACCTGAGCGCGTGAGCGCACCACGGTCAACGCCGCCTGAATGGACTCCTGCATCACGTCGCCGAGCGAGCCGGTCTTGATCACGCGACCCTTGCCCTTCACCGCCGAGGACTCGATGGTCAGCAGCTCGCCGCCAACCTGAGTCCAGGCCAGGCCGGTCACCTGACCCACCTGGTTCTTGTCTTCGGCACGCCCGAAATCGAATTTGCGCACGCCAAGAAAGTCTTCCAGCACATCGGAGTCAATGACGTCCTTGCGCAGAGTTTTGTCCTTCACGTGGCGGGTCACGACCTTACGGCAGACCTTGGCGATCTCGCGTTCGAGACCGCGTACACCCGCTTCCCGGGTGTAGTAACGCACGATGTCCAGGATCGCCTGGTCTTCAATGGTGACTTCACCGTCTTTCAGACCATTGGCCTTCATCTGCTTGGGAATCAGATAGCGCAACGCGATGTTCAGTTTCTCATCTTCGGTGTAACCCGGGATGCGAATGACTTCCATCCGGTCCAGCAGCGGACCCGGAATGTTCATGGAGTTGGAGGTGCAGACAAACATCACATCCGACAGATCGTAATCCACCTCTAGGTAGTGATCGTTGAAGTGGTTGTTCTGCTCCGGGTCGAGCACTTCCAGCAGCGCCGACGCCGGATCACCCCGGTTGTCCATGCCCATCTTGTCCACTTCATCCAACAGGAAGAGCGGGTTTTTCACACCCACTTTCGCCATCTTCTGAATCAACTTACCGGGCAAAGACCCGATGTAGGTGCGCCGGTGCCCGCGAATTTCCGCTTCGTCACGAACACCACCCAGTGCCATGCGGATAAATTTCCGGTTGGTGGCACGGGCGATGGATTCACCCAGAGACGTCTTACCCACGCCCGGGGGACCGACCAGGCAGAGGATCGGGCCCTTGATTTTTTTCACCCGCTTTTGTACGGCGAGGTACTCGAGAATCCGCTCTTTGACCTCTTCCAGGCCAAAGTGGTCCTTTTCCAGAACATCTTCCGCCCGCTCGAGGTCGTGGCGCACCTTGCTGCGCTTTTTCCAGGGCACCTTGAGCATCCAGTCAATATACGCCCGCACCACCGAGGCCTCGGCCGACATGGGTGACATCATCCGCAGCTTCGCCAGCTCGGCGTGGGTCTTTTCTTCCGCTTCTTTGGGCATGCCGGATTCGGCGATTTTCTGCTCCAGCTCATCGGCTTCGTTGCCCTCTTCGCCCATGTCGCCCAGCTCTTTCTGAATCGCCTTCATCTGCTCATTCAGATAGTACTCGCGCTGGCTTTTCTCCATCTGTTGCTTGACCCGGCCGCGGATCTTTTTCTCAACCTGGAACAGGTCGATTTCCGCTTCCATCAGGCCCAGCAGATGCTCGATGCGCTCACGCACCGAAACCATTTCGAGAATGGCCTGCTTCTGTCCCAGCTCCATTGTCATGTGAGCGGCGACCGTGTCGGCCAGACGACCGGGATCGTCAATGCCACTGAGCGAGGTCATGACCTCCGAGGGGACCTTCTTGCTCAGGGTCACATATTGCTCAAACTGGTTGACGGTGGAATTGATCAGCGCGTCGGATTGATGCGGGTCGAGCGTCTCTTCCGGCAAAGTGGAGACGCGCGCCCGGAAGTGCTTCTCGATCACTTCGATATTCTCGACTTTGGCGCGCTCTCCGCCCTCGACCAGCACCTTCACCGTACCATCGGGGAGTTTCAACAGCTGCAAAATGGTGGCAATGGTGCCAACCTCGTACAGATCTTCCGGCTTGGGGTCGTCGTCCCCGGGGTTCTTCTGCGCCACCAACAAAACCTGCTTGTCGGTGGACATGGCACTCTCCAGCGCTTCTATGGACTTCTCCCGGCCGACAAACAGCGGGATGACCATATGGGGGTAAACGACCACATCCCGCAGCGGTAGCAGCGGGAGATCGTCGACATTGGCAGGAGACGTATCTTGATGATCCATCGAGTGAGTCCTCGTTTTAAGCCTCGCAACGCAAGGCTTCAGGGTGTAACTAATAAAAGAGTCTAGGTAAAGATTGGGGGCGAGGCGGGGCAATTACAAGTTTTACCGGGTAAAAATACGCAAAGAGCGCCCCTTGGGGCGCTCTTTGTACTTACACACATCAAACTGGCGCGAATCAGTCGCCTTTGGCCACCTTGGCCGGCGCTTCGCTCTGCTCGTATACCAGTAGCGGATCCGACTCGCCGCGGATGACCGAGTCATCAACGATGACTTTGACGACACCCTCCTCCGAGGGAATCTTGTACATGGTCTCCAGCAGCACGCCCTCCATGATCGAGCGCAGCCCCCGGGCACCGGACTTGCGGTCCATGGCCTTCTGGGCAACGGCCTCCAGCGCTTCCCGCCGAAAATCGATATCGACGCCTTCCATCTCGAATAACCGCTCATACTGCTTGGTGAGTGAGTTCTTGGGCGCTGTCAGGATCTCGATCAACGCCTCCTTGTCCAGCTCGTCAAGGGTGGCGATCACCGGCAGACGGCCGACGAATTCGGGAATCAGACCGTACTGGACCAGATCTTCGGGCTCCAGATGATGCAGAATTTCGCCAAAATTGCGTTTGTCGTCCTTACTTTTGACTTCGGCGCCAAAGCCGATACCGCCCTTCTCGGACCGCTCGCGAATCACTTTGTCCAGGCCGGCGAAAGCGCCGCCACAGATGAACAGAATGTTGCCTGTATCCACCTGCAGGAATTCCTGCTGGGGATGCTTGCGCCCTCCTTGGGGAGGAACCGAGGCCACGGTGCCCTCGATCAGCTTGAGCAGCGCCTGCTGGACCCCCTCGCCCGACACGTCACGGGTGATGGAGGGGTTGTCAGATTTGCGCGAGATCTTGTCAATCTCGTCGATATAGACGATGCCGTGCTGTGCCTTGTCCACGTCGTAGTCGCATTTCTGCAACAGCTTCTGGATGATGTTTTCCACATCCTCACCGACATAACCCGCTTCGGTGAGCGTGGTGGCGTCGGCAATGGTGAAGGGCACATCAAGCAGGCGTGCCAGGGTCTCAGCCAGCAGCGTCTTACCACTGCCCGTGGGACCGACCAGCAGGATGTTGCTTTTGCCCAGTTCGATCGGGTCCTTGCCCTTGTCCCCCACACGCAGACGCTTGTAGTGGTTGTAAACCGCGACGGCCAAGACTTTTTTGGCCCGCTTCTGACCAATGACGTACTCGTCCAGAATGGCCGAGATTTCACTGGGCTTGGGCAGGTGCTCCGAGGGGCCCTCGGTCGCGGCCTCCTGGATTTCCTCGCGGATGATGTCATTACACAGATCGACACACTCGTCGCAGATGAACACCGAGGGACCGGCAATCAACTTGCGCACTTCGTGCTGGCTCTTGCCGCAGAACGAGCAATACAGCAGTTTGCCGTTCTTGTCGCCGCTGTCGTTGGTGTGATCGGTCATTAAACCACTCCGTCAAAACGCTTTGGGGTAAAGATGCCGTCTTTTACCCGGAATTTCAAGCGGTGCCGCCTGGGCGGCACCCTGAGTTTACTGCTTCTTTACCAGTATATACGTAACCGGGGCTGTACGGATGCACCCGGCGCTTATTCTGTGGCACCACGATGGCTCACCACCTTGTCGACAATCCCGTATTCCACAGCACGCTCAGCGCTCATGAAGTTGTCGCGCTCGGTATCCAACCCGATTTGCTCGACCGACTGGCCGGTATGGTGCGCCAGGAGCTGGTTCAGACGCTCGCGAATGCTCAGGATCTCCTTGGCCTGAATATGGATATCGGAAGCCTGCCCCTGGGCGCCGCCGCTGGGCTGGTGGATCATTACCCGGGAGTTGGGCAGACAGAAGCGCTTATCTTTCGCGCCCGCCGCCAACAGAAACGAGCCCATGCTGCAGGCCTGCCCGATACACATGGTGCTGACATCGGGTTTGATGAACTGCATGGTGTCATAAATCGCCATACCGGCGGTCACGGAACCACCCGGCGAGTTGATGTACAGATGAATGTCCTTGTCGGGGTTCTCCGCCTCCAGGAACAGAAGCTGTGCCACCATCAGGTTCGCCATATGGTCTTCGACCTGGCCCACCAGAAAAACCACGCGCTCCTTCAGAAGACGCGAGTAGATGTCGTAGGAGCGTTCACCGCGGGCGGTCTGCTCAACCACCATGGGAATCAAGCCGGATGCCATAACGTCAGGTACCTGTGAAGTGTAATCGTTCGACATAGGGTCTTTATGTCCTTTACTAAGTGCAGCGGCCCGGCGAAAGGCCGGGCCACGCGAAAATGTAGTAGAAAGCTTAACCTGAGATGCGCTGAGATGCCAGTATCAGACTGATGTGGCGGAGAGATTGGCCACAAAACACTCATTTTGTGGCCTTTTTGACCGATTATAGCGCCAATTACCGCTGTTGCTTACTGGCGACAATCTCGTCGTAGTTGCTGGGCTGGTCGGTGACCTTGGCTTTTTCCAGAATATAATCGACCACTTGGTCTTCCATGGCCGCGGACTCAACGCTGGAGAGCAGTTCGCGATTCTGGTAGTAGTAGTTGACCACTTCTTCCGGCTGCTCGTAGGTCGAGGCCAGCTCTTCAACCATGGATTTGACCCGCTCTGGATCGACCTTGATATCGTTGGCCTTGATCACTTCTCCCACGATCAGACCCAGCGCGACACGACGCTCCGCCTCTTCCTGGAACATGGTGTCCGGCAGCAGGGATTTGACGTCAAAATCCTGCTGTTGGCCACCGAAGCGCTGCATCATCTGTTGGCGCAGGGACTCAATTTCGCTGTCGACCAGCGCCTTGGGCAGATCGGGCTTGTGGCTCTCGATCAGCGCGTTCATCACCTGGTTCTTGGTGTCGGCCTTGATGGCGTTGTTGAGCTCGCGCACCATATTGGCCTTCACTTCTTTGCGGAACTGCGGCTTGCCGCCCTTCTCGACACCGAACTTGGCGTAGAAGTCTTTATCCAGCTCGGGGAGCTCTTTTTCGGAGACGCTGTTGACTTTGACCTTGAACTCCACGGACGCACCACGCAGGTCTTCCGCCTGGTAGTCATCGGGGAATGTCAGTGACAGGGTCTTTTCATCACCCGCTTTCAGGCCCACCAGGCCGTCTTCAAAGCCGGGGATCATGGAGCCGGAGCCCAGCACCAGATCCTGCCCTTCGGCGCTGCCGCCCTCGAATTCTTCACCATCGCGAGTGCCGACGAAGTCGATGTTGACCTGATCGCCTTCCTGCGCGGCGCGGTCCACTTCTTTCCAGGTGGCCTGGTGCTCACGGAGCACCTCAATCATTTTGTCGACATCTTCAGTGGTCACTTCCGCTTTTTTGCGGGTGATCTCGTAGCCGGAGAAATCGCCAAGCTCAACCGAGGGGTAGACCTCAAAGGTGGCCACGTACTCCAGATCCTTGCCTTCACCGAACTGCTTGGGCTCTATCGAAGGCTGCCCGGCCGGCTTGACCTCTTCTTTGCGCACCGCTTCGTAGAAGCTGCGATTGATCACCTCGCCCAGCACTTCCTGGCGAACACTGTCGCCGTAGCGCTGCTTGACTACTTTCATGGGCACTTTGCCCTTGCGGAAGCCGTTGATACGAATGTTTTTGGCCGCCTGCTGCAGACGCTTTTGCACTTCGCTGTCTACTTCGGCAGCGGGGACTCCCACCGTCAGACGGCGCTCCAGACCAGACGTTGTCTCTATGGAAACCTGCATTCTCTTCCTCTATAAGCTATTCGCATCGGGGGGCCAATGCCATAAGGGCTAAAAATTTGGTGCGGTCGGAGAGACTCGAACTCTCACACCTTTCGGCACCAGAACCTAAATCTGGCGTGTCTACCAATTCCACCACGACCGCTAGAAAGTCGGCAAACTGCCAAGGCAGTGATGGCCTGACTTAACTCGCACTTCACGCCCGAGCACTAAAATCATACTAACCAACTGATTTTACTGGGGTTTTCTAAAAAACTCGGCCAGGTGCCGGCGCGAAGGCAGGAGATTGTGCCACAAGCCCCTCAAGGGTTCAATAAGCAGCACAACCCGCCTCCGGGAGGCCCGGGGCGGAATCGGCCTGCTCAAGCGCCCGGCACCCCGGAATCGACAGCAGGACTTCGGTGTCGTGGTGGCAACCCAGCACCAGGTTGCCTCGCTCAGAGGGCAGCAGATGCACCTCGTCGGGCGTCAGTACCGTCTGCGGCGAATGGCTGTAGTGGGGATCCCCGCGCAGGACCATGAGGAGGTTGTAATGGGGGCGATCGGCGGCCGGGACAAACCTCTGGAGCCGGCGCAAGGGAAAACTCTCCCCGGCCTTTAGGCGCAGCCGGAATACGCTGAACTGGGAGAAGTCGGCCAGCTGCTCCAGACTCTGGCCCGGGCTGAGAGTCCAGACTCTGGGAGGGTGTTGAGCGGGCGTATCGAGGGAGAGTTTCGGCAGGGCCTCAACCGTATCCCAATGATCCTGGGTCAAGACCTTCTGGTTGAAGGACAGGATTTTGCGCTCGTAGTGCGGGGTCTGAAACTCCACCACTTCGACCCCGTGCAGCAGCGCGTGCGGGGTGTAGGGAGGCACGCGCACCACATCCCCCCGGTGCACTGGACGCACGGCGGTGTAGGACTCCATTATCGAGCGCTGCTCCTGCTCCCGGCTTTTGAGCTCCGGATCAATCTGCTCCATGCCGGCTCGATACTGCTCCGGGCGAAGCGGCAGGTCCAGGCCCAGCCCCTGCTCTACTCGCCACCGATCGAGCCTGGCATCAAGTTCGCGCCGGACCGCCTGATAGGCCTGTACCGCTCGCAGATAGTCGGCCTTGAAAGCCTGGTCATCCGCATAGCGGGCGCGTTTCTGGGGGTTGAACCCCAGCCGGATTCCCCCCTGTCCCCCGGGCCAGAGGGATTCGTCCACCCGGGTGACCAGATACACTTCCTGTTTCTGCTCGTGCATCTCGAAATACAGATCTCCGAGCAGCGGATCGGGCCAGGGCTCCAGACGCTTTAGCAGGATCAGCCGGCGCTCCTGGGCGGCCACCAACCGTGTGGGCGCAAAAGCCAACAGCCAGTGCAGAGGCACCCGGCCGCCGGCCACGCGCACCGACGCCTGCCCGCGCGCTTCGATGCCGGTGTACCAGACCTCCCGGCCCCAGGGCTTGGGCACCACCATGGGCGTCAGCGCCAGAGGTTCTCCCAGCGTAAACCAGGGCACGCTCCAGCGCTGCGCCAGAGCTTCCAGATCGGAGGCACGGGCCAGCACGGCATTGACCTGGGTTTCAAAGTCGGGCGTGCGCGGGTGCAGGCTCAGACGAATACGCGGCACGTCCCGGCCGCGCTGAAGCGCCACCAGCGCCAGGAGCGAGACCCGAGGCTTGCCGGGCAGAAAGTACTGCTCACACTCGAACCCCAGGGCAAAACAGCGCTCCGCGGCTCCGCTGTCAAGCAGAGCCGTCAGCTGATCTTCCAGAAAGGCTTCGGGACTAGTACCAGCTTCAATGACGATCAAGGGCAGGAGATCCTCCGGGCAATGCGGCAAAACAGAAGCCGCCATTCTACCACTTAATTGAGACGCTCAATAACCGTGCTGATGCCCTGCCCCAGACCAATGCACATGGTGGCCACGCCCAGGCTCTGGTCCTGCTCGGCCATGACGGTCAGCAGCGAACCGGTGATGCGCGTGCCGGAACAACCGAAGGGGTGCCCCAGCGCAATGGCGCCACCATTGAGGTTGACCCGCTGATCGAGATCCTCCAACAGCCCCAGATCCTTGATGACGGGCAGCGACTGGGCCGCGAAGGCCTCATTGAGTTCGAGGCACTCGATGTCATCCATGGTCAGGTTGGCGCTATCCAGGGCTTTCTGGGTGGCGGGTACCGGACCGTACCCCATGATGGAGGGATCCACCCCCGCCAGGCCCAGCGACACCACCCGGGCGATGGGCGTCAGCCCCAGTGAGCGGGCCCGCTCGGCGGACATCACCAGCATACTCGAGGCGCCGTCGGATAATTGCGATGAAGTGCCCGCAGTCACCTTGCCGTTTTTGGGGTCGAACACCGGCTTGAGCTCGGCCAGGCCCTCAATCGTGGTTTCCGGGCGGATGGTTTCATCCTGTTCAACCATGATCGGAAAGCCCCGCTCGTCGTGCCCGGCCACGGGGATGATTTCCCGCCCAAAAGCGCCGCGCTCACGCGCAGCGGCGGCCCGGTGATGAGAGCGGGCACCAAACTCGTCCATCTGCCGGCGCTCGATCCCGTGCAGACGCGCCAGGTATTCGGCGGTAACGCCCATGTTGCCGGCCGCCCTGGCCACCGACAGGCCGAGTAAAGGGTTGGGGTTGATCGCTTCGTACATGGGCAGGTGCCCCAGATGTTCCACACCTCCGATCAGGTACACATCCCCCAACCCGGCACGGATATTGGCCGTGGCGGTATGCAGTGCCGACATGGAAGAGCCACACAGGCGATTGACGGTCTGGGCGGGAACGCTATGGGGTAAACCGGCGCGCAACAGGATGTTGCGCGCGATATTGAACGCCTGTTCTTCTCGCTGCAGGACGCAGCCCCAGATGAAGTCATCGATCTGCGCCGGATCGAGCGCGCTGTTACGGGCCAACAGTCCCTGAATCAGGGTGGCGGACATATCGTCGGCACGGCTGTGGCGGAAACAGCCGTTCTTCGATCGCCCCATCGCCGTGCGGGCATAGTCGACTATAACGGCATCTCTGGCGTGCAAAGTCATTCGGACGCTCCTTCGCGGCCTTCAGCCAGCGGGTAGAAAAGATCGTTGGTCTCGGCCCGGTCACTCAAGCTGGCGGGCAACTCATACAGGGCACTGAGCGATGACCAGGATTCGGCCATTCGACGGAATTCGTCCGCCCCCAGGTCATCGACCCAGCGCAGAGGGCCTCCCCTGAAGGGCGGGAAGCCCGTGCCATACACCATGGCCATGTCGGCCTCGGCCGGCGAGGCGACAATATCTTCGTCGAGGCAGCGCACCAGCTCGGTCACCATGGGCACCATCATGCGGGCCACGATATCATCGTCGGACAGCTCCGGCGCCTCGCCCTGTATCGGCAGCAACTGCTTCGCCACCTCGCTCGGCTGCTTTTGGGGTTTGCCCTTTCGGTCTTTTTCGTAATCGTAAAAACCACCGCCGTTTTTCTGTCCCAGACGCCCGGCGTCAAAGAGTATTTGAGTACAGGAGGTAAAGTCGCGGCTCAGCCGGTCGGGGTAGGCATCCGCCATGACCGCCTCGGCATGAATGGCCGTATCCAGCCCCACCACGTCCAGCAGGTACGCCGGGCCCATGGGCCAACCCCAGCGCTCCATAACCTGATCAATGCGCTGGTAATCCACGCCGTCGCGAACCAGCAGGGCAAAGCCGGCAAAATAGGGGAAGAGCACGCGATTGACCAGAAATCCCGGGCAGTCCCTGACCACCACCGGCTTTTTGCCCAGGGCGGTGGCGAAGTCCACGGTCCGGGCAAGGGCGCGATCCGAGGATTGTGTGCCCCGAATGACCTCGACCAGCGGCATGGCGTGGACGGGATTGAAAAAGTGCATACCACAGAAATTCTCCGGCCGCTGCAGCGCCTCGGCCAGGGAGGTGATGGAGATGGTTGACGTATTGGATGCCAGAATAGTGTTCTCGCCCACCTCCCGCTCGGTTTCGGCCAGGACGCTGCGCTTGACCTTGGCGTTTTCCACCACGGCCTCCACAACCATCTCCACCTGATCAAAGCCATCGTAACTGAGGGCGGGCTCGATGCGATTGAGGGCCTCGCCCATGGCGTGAGCCTCCATGCGTCCCTGATCCACCCGTTTGCTCAGGAGCCGATTGGCCTCATCCAGCCCCTGGTCCAGCCCTTCCTGGGCAATATCTTTCAACTTGATGGGGATACCCTTGAGGGCCGACTGGTAGGCGATGCCGCCTCCCATGATACCGGCACCGAGCACCGCCGCCCGCCTGACGGGCTGGTCGTTGCGCTTCTGCCAACGTTTGGCCTGTTTTGAAAGCGCCTGGTCGTTGAGAAAAATCCCGACCAGCGCCTTGGCCACGGACGTCGTTGCCAGCCGGGCAAAGGTTTTGGCCTCAATTTCCAGTGCCCGGTCGCGGCTCTCTCCGGCTGCGGCCTCCATGACGTCCAGCGCGGCCAGCGGCGCGGGGTAGTGACGCCCGGCCTGGGCCGCCACCACACTTTTGCCGGTTTCAAACGCCATGGTGGCTTCAATGCGGTTGTGCTGCAGCGGTCCGGTCTTCAGCGCCCGGCGCGCCCGGAAATCCATTTTACCCGCGCGACACTGCGCCAGAGTATGCAGGCCCCCCGCGCGCAGCTCGTCAGCCGGTACCACAGCGTCGGCCACTCCGGCGATCAGCGCGCTTTTGGCATCCCAGTTTTTACCACTGGCAATCCACTCGGCGGCGGTATCCACACCCACCAGTCGGGGCAGACGAACGGTGCCGCCCCAGCCGGGAATGATCCCCAGTCGGGTCTCGGGCAGCCCCACTTTGGCCTCGGGCGTCAGAATCCGGTAATCGCAGGCCAGACACAATTCCATGCCTCCACCCAGCGCGTAGCCGTCAACGGTCACGACCACCGGTACCGGCAGATCCTCCAGCCGACAGAAGTTGCGGTTGTTGCTGGCCAGATAATCGATCACCGCCTGCTCGCCGCTGGCAAAAAATTCCTGAAACTCGGTGATGTCGGCTCCCACCATCAGCGCGGGTTTGCCGCTGGTAATCAGTACACCAGTCAACCCCTCAGTACTCTCGAGTTTATCCAACGCTTCACTGAGTTCTTTGACCGTCTGTCGGCTGAACTTGTTTACCGACTCACCCTGGAGGTCAAAAATCAACTCCGCCACACCCTCATCGAGCATGGTCACTGTGAGTGTATGTCCCTGGTACATAGCGCTATCTCTTCTCAATCGATGGTTGGCGGTTATGGCTCACCATTGGTGATCATGACCACGGTTGATTGGGAGGTGGTATTGCGGGCCCTGAACAGCTGTCCTTTGGGCAGATGAAACCCGTCCCCCGCCTGCAAAGTGTAGCAGCGCACACCCAATGTCAACTCCAATTCTCCGGCTATCACCCACCCCGCTCGTGGCCGTGGCAGCCGCTGCGGCTCGGCTCCGGTATCCGCGCCGGCCCTGAACTCGCAGCGCTCCAGAAGCACCGGTCGGCCACCGGGAACCGGAAGGCTCTCGATGCTCAGACCCAGCTCAGGGCATTCGGTTCGCGCGGCGTGACCGGCGCGCACAATTCCGCCTTCCGGCGCTGACGGATCCAGGGCAAAAAATTGCGACAGGGACAGTGGGATGGCATCGAGCAGACGGGCCAGAGAGTGGATGGAGGGACTGACCTGCCCTTGCTCAATCAGTGAAATATTGCTGTTGGTGACGCCGGCCCGACGGGCGAGTTCGCGCTGTGAGAGACCATTGAGCTCGCGCACCGCTTTGAGCCGCGCGCCCAGCTCCGCCAGGCCGGGCTCACGTTCCGGTTTAGGTGGTGACTGGTTGGCCATACCGACCACCTTTCAGCTTAAAAAAGAGTTGTTGAAACCGGGGCCCGGCTCTCCTAGCTTGCCAGGAGCCGGTCGCGTTCCGGTGTGGGCAGGTTTTCCACAACGCGTTCATACGAATGGTCGACCAGCTCGCGCACCAGATCGTCCGGCACGCTGCCGTCGAGCACAATCGTGTTCCAGTGAACTTTGTTCATCCGATGCCCCGGCTGAATCGCCGGATAGGTATCACGCAGTTCCTGCGCCCGATTGGGTTCACACTTGAGATTGACGTAGGGAATGCCATCCTCGCCTTCGGCCAGGGTTGCAAACAATTTATGACACACTTTGAAAGACGTAACGTCGGGTCCTGCCGGGTGCAGCTCTACCGCTTCAGGTTTCGCCAGGATACAGGCTTTTGCACTCTCGTAATCCATTGAATCAGCCTCACACAATAAAATTGTCGGTTAAGTTTACAGACATAGTAACAGTTTAAAAGGAGGTTCGGCGATAGTCCCGATACTCCGGCTCCCAGAAGTTACTGGCAATTTTCTGGTCAATCAGTTCCTCAGGCACCGGCATGGCAACGCCATCTTCAATGGCCTGCCGGAACACGGCCCCGGCAATCAGCTGGCTCACCGAGCGGATTTCCTGCAAAGGAGGCAGTAGCGCCCCCTCACCCGTTTTTACCATGGGCGACGCTTCGGCCAGAGCGCGACTGGCGGCCACCATCATGTTGTCGGTAATACGACTGGCCTTGGAGGCGACCACTCCCAGGCCGACGCCCGGAAAAATATAGCTGTTGTTACACTGGGCAATCTCGTGACGCTGACCGGACATTTCCACCGGCTTGAACGGGCTGCCGGTCGCAACAATGGCTTTGCCGCTCGTCCAGCGCAGGATATCCACTGGCTGCGCTTCCACCTGGGAGGTCGGGTTCGACAGCGGCAGAACGATGGGCCGCTCGCAAGCCACCTGCATCGCCTCGATCACGGCTTTGGTAAACATGCCGGGTTGACCCGAGACACCCACAAGCACCGTTGGCTTGGCGTTTATGACAACATCAAGCAGACCGATATTGTCCGGCTGTTTGCTGTTACCGAGAGTCCAGCCGGCCACATCCTCGTCCGGTACACACAACTGTTTCTGAAACTCCCGCACATTGGCCGAGCCGCGGCGCAACAACCCTGAGCGGTTGAGCATATAGATCCGGCTTCGCGCCTGGGCCTCGGTGAGCCCTTCCTGTTGCATCAGAACAATAATCTGCTCGGCGATACCACAGCCGGCCGAGCCGGCCCCGGCAAACACGATGCGCTGATCGGCCAACGCCTCGCCCTTCGCCCTGCAGGCGGCCAGCAGGGTACCCACCGTTACCGAAGCGGTGCCCTGAATGTCATCATTGAAACAGCAGATCCGGTCGCGGTACCGCTCCAGCAGCGGGGTGGCATTGCCCTGGGCAAAATCCTCAAACTGTACCAGCGCATCGGGCCAACGGACCTGGACCGCCTGAATGAACTGTTCAACGAATTCGTGGTATTCGTCGCCGGTAATCCGCTCATGCCGCCACCCCATATACATGGGGTCATTGATCAGGCTTTTGTTGTTGCTGCCCACATCCAGCACCACGGGTAAAGTGTAGGCCGGACTGATGCCACCGCAAGCGGTGTAAAGCGCCAACTTGCCAATGGGGATTCCCATGCCCCCGATGCCCTGGTCACCCAGGCCAAGAATACGCTCGCCGTCGGTCACGACGATCACCTTCACATTGTGTTTGGTCGCATTCTGGAGCATGTCATCGATGCGCTCGCGATCCGGGTAGGTGATGAACAGCCCGCGCTTACGCCGGTAGATTTTGGAAAACTGCTGACAGGCCTGCCCTACCGTTGGCGTGTATATCAACGGCATTACTTCCTCGAGATGATCGGTCACCAGGCGGAAGTACAGGGTTTCGTTGGTGTCCTGGATGTTGCGTAGATAAATATGCTTGTCAATATCCGTATGAAACGAGCACAATTGCTCGTACGCACGCGCCTCCTGTTCTTCAATGGTCTCAATGCTGTAGGGCAGAAGACCTTCGAGATTGAACTGCTGGCGCTCCTGCGGACTGAACGCGCTGCCCTTGTTCAACAGGGGAGCTTCCAGCAGCGCCGGACCGGCAAAAGGAATATAAATTGGGCGTTTCTTGACCATGACTTCCACGACTATGATTAAAACGACGAATCTTAACACAGACCCGAACCGGAGGCAGTTGCCTTTTCGGGGCCCGACAGGCTCAGCACCACAGGCCCGCGCCGGCTCCCACCTTACTCTTGTTATAGCAGGTTTGTTGGCGCTGTGGTCTATTTCGGGGTGTGACGCCGGGCCACCGGAGCCCACTGACTCAACGAACCTGGCGGAATCGACCGAGTCACAGGGCGCGGCCATGCCGGAAGGGTTCGTCCCCTGCCCCGATCAGCGCCCGGACGTCTGCACACAACAATACGATCCGGCCTGCGGATATTTTGAGCAAAGTGATAACGATGAGTCAGAGACGCCGGGTACTGCAGAGGAAGATGCGCGGGAGAAGACATTCGGGAACGCTTGCACGGCCTGCACTGACTCAGGCGTGATCGGTTATACCCCCGGCGCCTGCGAGGAGTAACCGAGCCGTTGGGGGAGGCATTACTCGCTGATGTGTTTTTCGGCCACCCGGACCATATTGGCGTTGGCACCTTTCTGGGCCCGGGCGCAGGCGGTTTTCAGGGTGGAGACTTTCCAGCGGGCAAAAAATCCTTCAACACCGAATACCTGCATTTGCGCCCTCACCCGCGTGCCCTGATCGCATTCATCCAACGTCAGAATCACCCGGGCGCGGTTCCAGGGCATGGGTCCCTCTTTGGCCGACAACGCCTGCAGGTCTTTGGTTTTTCTGTCGCCTTCGCGCGGATAATAACTGTATTCGTAGACAAAGCGCTCCGGCGGCTCGACTTCCAGCACTTCCAGACGGGTCTGAAATTGGTAGGATCGGTCTTCAGTCCTGATCCAGTAGACCTTGCCTTCCACCACGGGTGACTGATCGGTCTTCAGTCGGCTGCCATTGAACTCCGGAAGCTCTTTCCAGTACTGCTCAAAGTCCGACAGAAAATCGAACACGCGCTCGCGCGGCCGACGAATCACGTAGTGCGTATCGAAAAACGGGATCACAGTGGAACGTCCTTACCGTCCAGACGGTCGGCCCGAAGGAATGTTTTGCCACTTGAGTCGAGCAGTCGCAGCTGGCCATCGACCCACTCGGCCCGGGTCGCCTCCGGCAACCATTGAAACAGTTGTTGCTCTTGCGCCATCACCGTTGCTTCGCATGCCATTTTGGTACTGCCGACCTCGGGCTCGATGGCCAGTGTGCTATCAACGTATCGATACATGCCAAAAAACCGATTGCAACCTCCGTTACCGGTCAGACGCGGCGGTTCGGAAAACTCAATAAAAGCCCGGCTTTGAGGCGCTACCGAACGTCCGTCGATAGAAACCACCTGCCAGCGCCCCTGCAGCGCCTCACTGGACAACGCGGGGCCGCCACCGGGGCTCTGACAGGCTGACAGGCCCAATGCCACAATGGGCAAAAGAAAGCGCAGAGAGGCGCGGGAAGGCAAAATCAACGCCGAAAACCGGGTGGCAACTTCTGGCCACCACCGGGCATTCCACCTCCAGGCATACCGCCACCGGCACCGCCCGACATCATACCGCCCATGCCGCGCATCATTTTGTTCATCCCGCCGCCTTTCATTTTCTTCATCATTTTGGACATCTGTTTGTGCTGCTTGAGCAGGCGGTTGAGGTCCTGGATCTGGGTGCCGGAACCCTGGGTAATGCGCCGCTTGCGCGAACCGTTGAGCACATCCGGGTTGCGTCGCTCGTGAGGCGTCATGGAGTTGATGATGGTCTCCATCACCTGGAACTGACTGCCCATGTTGTTCTGCTGCGCCATCTGCGCCATGTTGCCCATTCCCGGCAGTTTTTCCATCATTGAGCCCAGTCCGCCCATGCTCTGCATCTGTTGCAACTGGTCTCGCAAATCCTCCAGATCAAAACGCTGGCCTTTGCTGACTTTCTTGACCAGCTTTTCGGCCTTGTCTTTATCCACCGTCTGCTCGGCCTGCTCGATCAGCGACATCAGGTCGCCCATGCCGAGAATCCGCGAGGCGATACGGTCGGGATGGAAGGGCTCCAGCGCATCCACTTTCTCGCCGGTACCCAGGAATTTGATCGGTTTGCCGGTCACTTCGCGCACCGAGAGCGCCGCACCACCGCGGGCGTCGCCGTCGGCCTTGGTCAACACCACACCGGTCAAAGGCAGAGCATCGTTGAACGCCTTGGCGGTATTCACCGCGTCCTGACCGATCATGGCATCAATCACGAACAGGGTCTCGGCCGGATTGACCGCCCCGTGCAGCGCCTGAATTTCTTCCATCAGGGCTTCGTCGACGTGCAGTCGGCCAGCGGTGTCGACAATCACCACATCGGCGAACTGTTTGCGAGCCTGGGCGATCGCCGCTTCGGCAATAGCCACCGGCTTCTGGTCGGCGCTGGAGGGAAAGAAGTCCACACCCACTTCCTGGGCGAGCGTCTCCAGCTGCTGGATGGCGGCCGGACGATAGACGTCGGCACTGACCACCATGACTTTTTTCTTTTCCCGCTCCTTCAGGTAGCGCGCCAGCTTGGCGACCGAGGTGGTTTTACCCGCGCCCTGCAGGCCCGCCATCAACACCACCGCCGGAGGCTTCACCGCCAGGTTCAGGCCCTCGTTGGCGGCACCCATCACTTCCACCAGCTCGGCTTCCACCAGTTTCAGAAACTGCTGGCCCGGGTTGAGCGCTTTGCTGATCTGCTGTCCCAGCGCTTTGCTGCGCACCTGGGCCACGAAGGTCTTGACCACCGGCAGTGCCACATCGGCCTCCAGCAGGGCCTTACGTACCTCCCGCAGGGTATCCTTGATGTTATCATCGGTCAGTCGCGCCTTGCCGGTAACACGGCGAAGGGAGTCGGATAGACGGTCACTCAGGGTATTAAACATGATGGCTCTCAAAAGTCGTCGATTCAGGCCGCGATTATACCCTCAAAACAGGGGCCCGGGTCCAGCCGTGAGACGTTGCGCCGCGGGAGAATGAGAAGCCTTCCGCTTCTCTTTGGCCGCCCCTTATGACACACTGCGACTCCTGAACGAGATGGATACCCGAGGACAATACCGAGACTATGGCCACCCTGATGCTCAATAGCCTGGCGATCGCCATTTATCTGGCCGCCACTGCCTATTTGGCCCTGCGCCTGTACCAGGGACGCACGGTCGGGCGAGAGTGGCTCCTGGGCGCTGTATCGCTGGCACTGCTGGCGCACGGGGCCGGCCTCTACCACCTGTTGGTACTGCCTGATGTGCTGGAGCTCGGGTTCTTCCGGGTTTCCTCGCTACTGTTCTGGGTCATCAATCTGGTGGTGTTGCTCAGCTGTGCGCGCAAGCCCCTGCACAATCTGTTTGTGCTGCTGCTTCCCCTGTCGACTCTGGGTATTGTCGCCTCCCTGCTGGGATCCGGCACCAACCCCATTGTCCTGAGCTACTCGTTGGCCACCCATGTGCTGCTGTCCATACTCGCCTACAGCCTGCTGACCATTGCCACCCTCCAGGCACTGCTGCTCGCCTGGCAGAACCACCAGCTCAAGCATCATCAACCCAGTGGCCGGGTGCGCCTGCTCCCGCCCCTGCAGACCATGGAATCGCTGCTGTTCGAGATGCTCTGGGCCGGCCACATTCTGCTGACACTCTCCATTCTGTCCGGGTTCATCTTCCTGGATGACCTCTTCGCGCAGCATCTGGCCCACAAAACGATCTTTTCCATTGCCGCCTGGATCATCTACTCCGTACTCTTGTGGGGCCGACATCAGCTGGGCTGGCGGGGTTATACCGCCATTCGCTGGACGCTCGGAGGCTTCGCGCTGCTGATGCTGGCCTACTTCGGCAGCAAACTGGTGCTGGAACTGATTCTGGCCTAGGAGCCGATTCTGGTGCAGTGCCCGGTCCGGGGCTCCGTCACTATTGATTCGCCCGGCATTCTGCTTCAAGATAGCCGGCCTCGCAGCAATATGGGCTTGAATTGCCTTGAATGAAGCACCGTTAGAATTACTGTTTGCCGCCCTGGTCGGGCTGTTGGTGTTATCCGCGTTTTTCTCCAGTTCGGAGACCGGGATGATGTCAATCAACCGCTATCGGTTGAAGCACCTGACCAAAAAGGGAGACAGGAGCGCCATCCGTGTCACCGCCCTGCTCAAGCGCCCTGAACATCTGATCGGCCTGATTCTGATTGGCAATAATCTGGTCAACATCTTTGCCACCGCGATCGCCACCATCATAGCCATGCGGCTCTACGGCGATGCCGGCGTTGCCGTGGGCAGCCTGATTCTGACCTTGGTGGTTCTCATCTTCGCGGAGGTGACCCCCAAGACGCTGGCGGCACTCTACCCCGAACGGGTCGCCTTTCTCTCCAGCTGGGCACTCAAACCCCTCTCCGTGGTGCTGCACCCGGCTGTGGTGCTGGTCAATGGTATTTCCAGCAGCATTTCCAAGCTCTTCGGAATTCACAAGGCCCACAGCGGCATGGAGCACCTCAACCCAGAGGAGCTGCGCACCGTGGTGGATGAGGCCGGGGACCTGATTCCCGACCAGCACCAGGGCATGCTCCTCAATATCCTCGATCTGGAGAAATCCACGGTCGAAGACATCATGATCCCCCGCAATGAAGTGGAGGGGCTGGATCTCACCCAGCCGGTCGACAAGCTGTTACAGCAGATTCGAACGACCGAGTACACCCGGCTGCCGGTATTTGAAAGCGACATCAACAATGTGGTCGGTATTCTGCACCTGCGCAATGCGGCCCGCTTCATTCAGGGCACCGACAGCACCGTGACCCTGGCCGATATCCGCCGCTTTACCAATGAACCCTACTTTGTGCCCGAGGCCACCCCGCTGAATACTCAACTGCTGAATTTTCAGCAACAGAAATGCCGCATGGCACTGGTTGTGGATGAGTATGGAGAGGTTCAGGGGCTGGTCACACTGGAAGATCTGCTGGAAGAGATTGTCGGGGATTTCACGACCAACTCGGCCGAAGAGGACATGGAAGACATCATTCCCCAGGACGACGGCTCCTATCTGATTGATGGCGGTACTTTCATTCGCGATATCAATCGCAATCTGGACTGGGATCTTCCCCAGGATGGTCCCAAAACACTCAATGGCCTGGCCATGGAATATCTGGAGAGCATTCCCGATGCACATATCGGTTTTGCCCTGGACGGCTACCGCTTCGAGACTACCGACCTGACCGAAAAGATGATCGCCTGGCTGCGCGTCTATCGCACCAAAACCAGGGAAGAAGAGTGAAGGCCAAATACCCCGCCGCTCTTTTCGACTAACGATCCCCTTCCCGGTCGGACGGCCGCAGCACATCGGGGCGCCCACGCTCCCGAAAGCGACGCCATTTGAACAGTACAAAGCCGAGAATGGCGGCCGCTGTCATCAGTCCCAGCAACAGCACGGCGGCCAGCAGGAACCCCTGCGCCACATCCTCCCACTCGACTTCCCAGCCGTAGATGGCCAGCGCCAGAAAGCTGGCGCAGGCCATCAGACTGACAAAGAGGGTGCGATTGCGGCGATACCATCGGCGAAACGTCATTAGCGTTTAATACCTCAATAAATCGGGGCGGCGGAATCTGGGACCGGAGAAAACCGACGCGGTTCCTGAATCATTCGCGCCGCCAGAGCGTTCCCTTGGGGGAATCCTCAAGCACCACCCCCTGGGCCTGCAGTTGGTCGCGGATCTCGTCGGCCCGGGCAAAATTCTTCTCCCGTTTGGCGGTGAGCCGCTCTTCGATCAGCGCTTCAACCTCGTCCGCACTGATGGTGTCACTGCCTCCCGCCTGCAGGAACGCCTCCGGGTTTTCCTGGAGAATGCCCAGAATCCCGCCCATGGTTTTGAGCTCACCGGCCAGGCGCGCCTGCTGCGACTCGTCCTGTGTGCTGTTCAGTTCCCGCACCAGATCGTAGAGTGCCGCCAACGCCAGACGGGTATTGAAATCGTCGTTCATGGACTCGACAAACACCCGATAGTAATCACTGTCCACCAGCTCATCGATATCCAGGGGCGGAACCTCGACGTAAGGACGCAACGCACTGTAAAAACGCTCCAGTCCTGAACGGGCTTCGATCAGACTCTCTTCCGAATAGTTGATCGGGCTCCGGTAGTGGCTGCTGATCAACAGATAGCGCACCACTTCCGGGTGGTACTTTTCCAGCACGTCCCGGATAGTGAAAAAGTTGCCCAGGGACTTGGACATTTTTTCCCCGTCGACACGCAGAGCGCCAGCGTGCACCCAGTAATTGACATACTGGCAGCCGTTGGCCGCTTCACTCTGGGCAATCTCGTTTTCGTGATGCGGGAACGGCAGGTCCGGACCACCACCATGGATATCAAAGTTCGCGCCCAGGCAATTCTTACTCATTGCCGAGCACTCAATATGCCACCCCGGACGCCCACGGCCCCAGGGGGAATCCCAGCCGACTTCGTTGGCCTCGGCGTGCTTCCAGAGCGCAAAATCGCGTGGATCCTCTTTGGCCTCATCAATACCGATGCGGGCACCCGCCAACAACTCATCGGGGTTTTTGTTGCTCAACCGACCGTAATGCTCAAACCGGCTCACACGATAGTAGACATCACCGTTACTGGCCGCATAGGCGAAGCCCTTATCGACCAGAGTCTGGACCATGGCGATGATGTCATCGATATGCGTCGTGGCCCGCGGCTCGACGTCCGGCGGCAACACGCCCAGGCGCGCCTCATCTTCGTGTGAGGCCTGAATGAAACGCTCGGTCAGACTGTCGAACGTCTCACCGTTTTCTTCCGCGCGCCGAAGTATTTTGTCATCGATATCAGTCAGGTTGCGCACATAGGTCAAGTCCCACCCCTGGCTGCGCAAAAACCGGGCAATCACATCAAACGCCACAAGTACCCGCGCGTGACCCAGGTGACAATAGTCATACACCGTCACCCCACAGACGTACATCTTGATTTTGCCGGGCTCGATCGGTTTGAAAACGTCTTTCTGGCGCGTCAGGGTGTTGTAAATTTGCAGTGCCATAGGCTCCATCTATTGCTGTTGTTGAATTTTGGCCCAGGTATCGCGCAACTCAATGGTGCGATTGAACACGGGCTTGTCCAGGCTGGTGTACTTACTGTCGAGACAGAAATAACCCGTGCGTTCAAATTGGAAATGCTTGTTGACTTTGGCTCCGGCCAGACTGATTTCGGCTTTGCAATCGGATAGCACCTGCAGACTGTCTGGGTTGATGGCATCGAGAAAATTCTTGTCACCGGAACCGGGCGCCGGGTCGGTAAACAGCCGGTCGTAAAGGCGGACTTCACAGTTGAGGTTGTGCGTGGCCGACACCCAGTGAATCACGCCCTTGGGCTTGACGCCATCCTCGGGGTCTTTTCCGAGCGTGTCGTCAATCACTTTGGCAAGCACTTCGATGATCTCGCCCTGTTCGTTTTTCACCACATCTTCGGCTTCGATGACATAGGCGTTGCGCAGCCGTACCCGTTTCCCGAGCACCAGGCGCTTGTATTTTTTGTTGGCCTCTTCGCGGAAGTCTTCCTGCTCGATAAACAACGTATGCGTAAACGGCAGAACCCGCTCACTGAAATCGTCCCGGTTCGGATGCCCCGGTGCGTGCATCTGCTCCAGAAGATCGACCGGATAATTGGTCAGTGTGACTTTCAGCGGGCGCAAGACGCACATGGCCCTGGGAGCATTTTTATCCAGATAGTCCCGCACCTCGTACTCGAGCATCCCCACATCCACGACACTGTCTGAGCGGGTCACACCGATGCTGGTGCAGAAGTTGCGCAACGCCTGGGGCGGATAGCCGCGCCGGCGCATGCCGGAGATGGTGGGCATGCGCGGATCGTCCCAGCCATCCACATGCTGTTCGTCCACCAGCTGTTTCAGCTTGCGTTTGCTGGTGATGGTGTAGTTGATGTTCAGCCGCGCAAATTCGTACTGACGCGGCCGTGCAGGGACCGGCAGATTTTCCAGGAACCAGTCGTAAAGCGGCCGGTGATCTTCAAACTCCAGGGTGCAGATCGAGTGGCTGACGCCCTCGATCGCATCGCTTTGACCATGGGCAAAATCATACGACGGGTAGACGTTCCAGGTGTCACCGGTATGGTGATGATAGGCTTTTTTGATCCGGTAGATGATGGGGTCGCGCAGGTTGATATTGGGCGAGGCCATATCGATTTTGGCACGCAGCACCCGACTGCCCTCTTCGTGATCGCCACGGCGCATCTGCTCGAACAGCTCGAGATTTTCCTCGACGCTGCGATCCCGGTAGGGGCTGTTGGTGCCGGGTTCGGTCAAGGTTCCCCGGTATTCGCGCGCCTGGTCCGGGCTCAAATCACAGACATAGGCCTTGCCTGCTTTGATCAGATGCAGCGCCCAGTCGTACAACACCTGGAAGTAATCCGAGGTATAGCGTACCGGGCCACTCCACTGAAAACCCAGCCATTTGACGTCGGCCTTGATTGACTGCACGTATTCCTCTTCTTCCCTGGCCGGATTGGTATCGTCAAACCGCAGATGGCAGGCGCCGCCAAACTCTTCGGCCATACCGAAGTTCAGGACAATGGACTTCGCGTGGCCGATATGGAGATAGCCATTCGGCTCGGGCGGAAAGCGGGTAATGACCTGCTCCGCCACGCCACTGTCCAGATCCTTGCGAATAATCTGCTGAATGAAGTGGGCCGGCTTATTGGCTGCTGCTTTACCCTCAGAGGGCGACTTGTCGCTCATACGGCTGGCTTTCCCGTTCGCTCAATGACGTTATTGGCAGGCTTACCGGCCTGCCACCAAGCCGGCTATTGTAAACACTCGCCCGGTGTTTTCCTAGCCGCCCTCAGGGCGCCGGGGGCGGAGTCGAGCGATAATCTTCACGCCGTCGCAACTGATATTCGCGTACGGCGCGATTGTGCTCCTCCAGAGTGTCGGAAAACACATGGGTCCCGTCACCCTTGGCGACAAAGTAAAGCGCTGTGCCATCCGCCGGGTTCAGTGCCGCCGCCAGAGCTTCGCGCCCCGGCAAGGCAATGGGTGTGGGTGGCAGAGCGGGAATGGTATAGGTGTTGTAGGGTGTGGCCTGACGGAGGTCGCTGCGGGTAATCCGCCCCTGATAACGCTCGCCCATGCCGTAGATCACCGTGGGGTCGGTCTGCAGACGCATGCCCTGCTCCAGCCGACGGACAAACACCCCGGCAATACGATCGCGCTCCCAGGACGCGCCCGTCTCACGTTCAATAAGCGAGGCCATGATCAAGGCTTCATAGGGGGTATCGTAGGGAAGCCCCTGGGCCCGTTCCGGCCAGAGGCGCTCCAGCTCCGCGCGCATCAGCGCATGCGCCCGGCGCAGAATCTCGACATCGGAGGTCCCTTTCACATAGCGGTAGGTATCGGGAAAGAACCAGCCCTCCGGGTGCTCGACCTCGATCTCAAGTTGAGCCAGCTGTTGCGCCTGCGACAGGCCTTCAAGCCGCGGTTCAATGTTCTCCTGGGCATGCAACACTTCCAGCGCCTGGGCGTAAGTCCAACCTTCAACCAGCGTCACCCGGTGCATCACCACGTCACCCGCCGTCAGCTTATCCAGAAGCCCTTTGGGTGAAAGGCCCGGCGCCAACCGGTATTCACCCGCGTGCACCCGGCTCTGGCCGGTGATTCGGGCGTAGAGACGCAGTAGCCGGGGGTGCTCAAGCACTCCTTCCCGCGCCAGGCCATTGGTAATGTGCCCGAGAGATTTTCCGCGCTTCAGCTCGTAGAACATACCGCCTTCAGGCAGTTCGAGCGGCTCGTGCAGCCACTGGTAGCTGTACACGAGCCCCCCCCCTGCGGTGGCAAGCACCAGTACAAACAGGCCGACCATAAGACGTTTCACTCAACGCCCCCCTGTATCAGTCGAGCATTCAGCCACTGCGTCCACTCTTTCTGCAGTCGCCGCGTGACCGGCCCGGGTGAATAAGCCACACCCTCCGGCGCCAACTGGACAATGGGCCAGATTCCAAACACGCTGTTACACACAAACACTTCCTCAGCTTTTTTCAATTCCGGCAAAGACATCGCCCGCTCGTGCACAGTCAGCCCGGAGGCGGGTGCCAGTTTCTCCAGAAGCAGGCGACGCATCACTCCCACCACACCGTTGCAGCCCAATGCAGGCGTGACCAGCTGCCCCTCGAGCACCCCGAACACATTGCTGATCGTTCCCTCGACAAGATGATCCCGGGCGTCGAGCAGCAGCCCCTCCTGATACTCGTCGTCCCACTCGGCCCGCGCCAGAACATAGTCCAGGCGGTTGAGATGTTTCAGTCCGGCCAGGTTGGGATTGTCCGCCAGACGGTGCTCGCACACCCGGGCCGAAATTCCTTCGCGAGCGCCGGACTCCCAGAGGGGATTCTTTCCCGGGTAAAACAACCAACACAGGGTCGGTTCGGCGGATTCCGGGCGTTCGAGCCCGCGACCGCCCGCCCCCCGGGTCACAATCACTTTGAGAACACCCTGCGCTTTTTCTTGTGCTGGGCTCTGACCGCTTTCCTGCTCCCCCGCGACCCGAAGCATCAGATCGCGCTGAGCGAGCAGTTCGGCCTCATTGACGGCAATTCCCAGCCGCCGACAGCCATGCAGCAGACGTTCGTGGTGCCAGCGCCACAGGGGGACTTGCCCATCGAGGACACGGCAGGTTTCAAACAGGCCATCGCCGTAGGCCAGGCCCCGGTCGAGGGGCGACAGTGTCGCATGCAGAACGCCATTGATGGCGGTGATAGGGGAAACTTTTGACATGTGCGGGAGTTTACCAGATTAGTGTACCCCACCACTCATATTGTGACATTCAGCGGGCCGGAAAGGGGTTAGCCGCCAGGCATGCCTCGCCGGGAAGGGTGGGCCCCCTTTCCAAGAGGCATAACACAGCGGATGGCCCCTTTCCGGCCCGCCCGAAGGGAGCGTGCCTAAACCGCCAGGGCGTCGTTGCGTCCCTTGTAAAGGACGCTGCCATTCACGGCGGAACGCGCCTAACCCTGGCGGTTTAGGCATGCTCTGAATGCCACAATATGAGTGGTGGGGTACACATACAAAAACGCCGGGATGAATCACACCCCGGCGTTTTCAGACTGGCGATGCACCATTGGATCAGTCGACTTTGCGAAACACCAGAGACCCGTTGGTACCACCAAAGCCGAAGGAGTTCGACAGGACGGCGTCGATTTTGCGCTCCTGAGCCGTATGTGGAACGAGATTGATACCAGCACACGCCTCGTCCGGATTGTCCAGATTGATGGTCGGTGGTGCCACCTGATCGCGGATCGCCAGCGCACTGAAAATCGCTTCCACCGCACCGGCGGCGCCAAGTAGATGGCCGATCATGGATTTGGTGGAACTCACCGCGACCTGGTCCGCCGCCGACCCCAGCACGGTTTTGACCGCCTGGCACTCGGCCCGGTCGCCGGCCTGGGTAGAGGTGCCATGGGCATTGATGTAACCAATACTATCAGCCGGAATCCCGGCATCGGCGATGGCATTCTGCATGGACAGAGCCGCACCGGAGCCGTCGGCCGGCGGTGAAGTCATGTGATAGGCGTCGCCGCTCATACCAAAGCCCACCAACTCGGCGTATATTTTTGCGCCACGGGCACGGGCGTGCTCATATTCCTCAAGGACCATGACGCCGGCACCGTCGCCCAGCACGAAACCGTCGCGGTCCCGGTCCCAGGGACGGCTGGCCGCCTCCGGATCATCATTGCGGGTGGAAAGCGCGCGTGCGGCGGCAAACCCGCCCAGACCGACGGGCGTGGTCGCCATCTCAGCGCCCCCGGCCAGCATCATGTCAGTCTCACCGTACATGATGCTGCGTGCGGCATAGCCGATGCTGTGGGTACCGGTCGTGCAGGCGGTGGTGATCGCGATGTTCGGACCGCGCAAGCCGTACATGATCGACAGGTTGCCGGAGATCATGTTGATGATCGCGCCGGGGACAAAAAACGGAGAGATACGCCGCGGCCCCTTGTGCTCAATGGTCATGGTGCCCTCTTCAATCGCACCAATTCCACCAATGCCGGAGCCGATGGAGACACCCATGCGGTGACTGTTGGCTTCGGTCACTTCAATACCGGAATCGCGCATGGCCTGGATACCGGCCACCATCCCGAACTGAATGAAGGGGTCCATTTTGCGCGCGTCTTTTGCCGGGTAGTAGCCCTCGACCGAAAAGTCTTTGACCGAGGCACTGAACCGCGTACTGAACGCCGAGGTATCAAAATGACTGATGGGGGCAGCACCGCTGACCCCATTGACGATCCCCCGCCAACTGTCTTCGACGGTGTTCCCCAGCGGGCTCACCATCCCCAGCCCGGTAATCACTACTCTTTTGCGCGACACCTTGAATGATCTCCGACTAAAATAATCAGCGCGGCCGCTGCCTCACTCCAAAACTGCATCGAGCTCCGGACCGAGACAGCGGCCAACAAAAACACTGAGCGGCGTCCGCCCCAGTTTGAGCGACACCGCTCTAAAGAAAAAGCCGTACTATTTCGCAATAATACGGCTTTTCAGAAGACGATAATCAGCCTGTTTGAAGATTACGCCAGGTTGGCATTGATGTAATCAATGGCCAGCTGAACCGTGGTGATCTTCTCGGCTTCTTCGTCAGGAATTTCGGTTTCAAATTCCTCTTCCAGAGCCATCACCAGCTCAACGGTGTCGAGTGAATCGGCGCCCAGATCTTCGACGAAAGAAGCTTCGTTTTTAACTTCTTCTTCTTTCACGCCCAGTTGCTCGGCAACAATTTTTTTAACCCGTTCTTCAATGCTGCTCATGATGTTATATAACTCCTAATAGGTAGTATCGATGAAACCGTGTTCCCGGACTGTACACCGAGCCGGCTCCTTTGATTTAGCTGCGGACAAAATCGATGGGCATTTTACATCGAATTGCCCCGGGTTGTAACGAATACGGGCGATTTTCTTCAATCTTTCAAAAAAATTGTTGAAAATCAACACCCTGCACAACCCGTTACGTCATATACATGCCGCCATTGACATGTATTGTCTCCCCGCTGACGTAGCCACCGGCATCACTCGCCAGAAAAGCTACCACAGCAGCGATTTCCTCGGGTTGGCCCAGCCGCCCCAGTGGAATCTTGCCCAGCAATTGCTCGCGCTGCTCATCGGGCAATGCCCGGGTCATATCGGTATCGATAAAGCCCGGTGCCACGGTATTGACCGTGATACCCCGTGAGCCTACCTCAGCAGCCAGTGACCGTGCAAATCCCGCCACGCCCGCCTTGCTGGCGGCGTAGTTCGATTGCCCCGGATTCCCCATGGCTCCGACCACAGAGCTGATATTGATAATACGGCCCCAGCGCGCCTTCATCATGCCGCGCAGCACCGCCTTGCTCAACCGGAAAACCGAGTTGAGGTTGGTGTCGATCACATCCTGCCACTCATCGTCGTTCATCCGCATCAGGAGGTTGTCTTTGGTGATGCCGGCGTTGTTGACCAGGATTGACGGCAATCCGAATTGCTCTTTGACCGCGCTCAACAGCGCACTGATGGAGTCGGCACTGGTGACATTGAGCACCATGCCGGCGCCCTCGACACCGCGTTCGGTCAGCTGCTCGGAGATCCTGTCGGCGCCGGACTGACTGGTTGCCGTGCCGATGACCACGGCACCGGCGGCGCCCAGTTGTTCGGCGATGGCGGCACCAATGCCACGACTGGCACCGGTCACCAGTGCCACTTTACCTTCGAGTTTAATCATGGGAGTTACTCACCTCGGCTCTGTTGCAAAACCGCCTGAACCTCATCAGGCGACTCCATGGACATTGTAGAGAGTGTTTTATCGATACGCTTGTTCAGGCCCGACAACACCTTGCCCGGACCGCATTCGACGGTTGTGCTCGCGCCCCGGGCAACCAGTGCCTGAACGCACTCGACCCAACGCACAGGGCTGTAAATCTGCTCGATCATCAACTGCCTGATCGCCGCGGGGTCCGACTCGGTACGCGCGTGCACGTTATGCACCACGGGAATGCTCGGCGCCCGGAATTCGGTGTCGGCTATGTGCGGGGCCAGGCCCTCGGCGGCCGGCTTCATCAGGCTGGTATGAAAAGGGGCGCTCACCGGCAGTGCGAGCGCCCGCTTGGCGCCGGCGGTTTTGCACAGGGCGGTCGCGCGCTCCACGGCGGCCGACGCGCCGGCAATCACCACCTGGCCGGGAGAGTTGAAGTTCACCGGGGAGACCACTTCGCCCTCGGCCGCCCGTTCACAGGCATCAATGATCTGCTGATCGTCCAGACCGATAATGGCCGCCATACCGCCCTGCCCGGCCGGTACCGCCTCCTGCATGAGCTTGCCGCGCCGCTGCACCAGAGCCACCGCATCGGCAAAGTTCACGACATCCGCTGCCACCAGCGCCGACCATTCACCCAGGCTGTGTCCGGCCAGTACGCCGGGCACGGGACCGGATTCGGCCTGCCAGACGCGCCAGACGGCCACACTGGCCGCCAGTAACAACGGCTGGGTCCGCTCGGTCAGGTTCAACTGCTCCTGGGGGCCTTTTTGTACCAACTCCCACAGATCGTACCCCAGCACCTGGGACGCCTCGGCAAAGGTTTCCTGCACCTGA
This sequence comes from Marinimicrobium sp. C2-29, assembly GCF_038419845.1. Taxonomy (NCBI): domain Bacteria; kingdom Pseudomonadati; phylum Pseudomonadota; class Gammaproteobacteria; order Cellvibrionales; family Cellvibrionaceae; genus Marinimicrobium; species Marinimicrobium sp. C2-29. Next base: position 186,324 of record NZ_JBCAQT010000003.1, on the reverse strand, counting down.
CCGTACTGGTTCGCCAGGTCGGACAACATACCGACCTTCTGGGATCCCTGCCCCGGGAAGACGAATGCCAATGCTTCTTTATCCATAGATTGTTCAGCCATAATCTCCACCTAAAATGCTACTTTCGATTGCCTTGAACCGACCCGTGAAGGTCCTCTATTCATGCCCGCCCAGTCGAAGCTGGGCCGCGATTCTGTCTATGACTTCGCACCGAACCTGGTCGATGGCCACCTGTAGCGCCTGGCGAAACGCCGCGGCATCCGCCCCGCCATGGCTTTTGATCACCGGCTGACGCAGCCCCAACAGGGTCGCCCCGTTGTAAGCCCCCGGACTGAGCTCAGAGCGCCAGTGGCGGATCAGCGGCGTCAGCGGCAGCAGGAACAACCGGTACCACCAGCGCGCCCGCATTCCCGATTCGATTTTCCGGCCGATCAGGCGGGCGACGCCTTCGCTCGCTTTGAGCGCGACATTACCGGTGAAACCATCAGTGACCACCACATCGGCCCGTCCCGTGTAGATCTCATCACCTTCAACATAGCCCAGATAATCCAGCCGCGTATCCTGCAGCAACAGATCGTTGGCGGCCCGCACCCAGTCGGGCCCCTTGCCCGCCTCGACTCCAACATTGAGCAGACCGACCCGCGCCGGTCGATCCAGAACCGAGGAGGCCAGCGCCGAGCCCATCAGGGCAAACTGGTGCAGCTGCCGGGGACTGGCCTGCACATTCGCCCCCAGATCCAGCATGTAGGTACACCCGGTGGCGACCGGCATGGACTTGCAGATGGCCGGCCGCTGGATGCCCGGCAGAGCCTTTAACAGATAGCGCCCCATCGCCATCAGGGCGCCGGTATTGCCAGCGCTGACACAGGCCTGGGCCCGGCCGGTGCGAACCAGGTCCAGCGCCTGCCACATGGAGGACTCACGCCCGCGACGCAACGCGGCACGCGGGTCATCCGTCATGGCGACTCGGGCGGGAGCATGGTGCAGGGTGACTGTAGCCGGGAGAGAATCAGATGACAGCAGCGGCTCGAGTGAATCGCGCGCTCCCACCAGAATAAAACTGACGTCGGGAGTCTCGGCGGCCAGCTGGAGCACCGCCGAGATAGCAGTGCGGGGACCTAAGTCCCCGCTCATAGCGTCTACCGCTATACGAATCATCTGCGAGCCACTAAGGTGCGCTCAAAGGAAGACGAATCTTACTCTTCGCCGACCTTGTCGACCACTTTCTTGCCGCGGTAAAAACCGTCGGCCGTCACGTGGTGACGGAAGTGCTTCTCACCGGTGGTCGGATCCACGGACAGAGCCGCGCTGGTCAACGCATCGTGTGAACGACGCATACCGCGCTTGGAACGGGTTTTACGGGTCTTTTGTACGGCCATGATAATCTCCTATTGAGAATAGCGTCTGGAGCCGGGGCGCCTCACTTTTTCGGCGAGCCCTTGAGTTGCTCCAGAACCTGAAACGGGTTTTTCTCCGGTTTGACTTCTTCCACCGGCTCTCCACTGCTGAGCAGACGCTCATCAATGCAGGGCTCGGGATGCAGAGCCACCGCCGGCAAACTCAGCAACATTTCCTCCTCTACAATCGTGTAGAGGTCGGTGTTCCCATCCTCCGGCAGAATCCAGGGATCGAGCCGCCGCGGCAGGCGTTTGGCATCCTCTTCCGAGCGCACAATCGCCAGCTCGACCACGGCTTCTATGGGCAGCGTCACGGCCCCCAGGCAACGTTGACAGGTAAAATCCACGTCGGCACTGGCGCGCCCTTCCACTACCAGCTTCCCTTCCTCGCTGATATCAAACGCCAGGTCTACCTTCGCCTGAGCGCCGGACTCCAACACCAAACCCTGTATCCGCCGCATCTGATCGACCGGCAAATAGCCGCTCAATCGGACGCCCTGTTGCGCAAATTTGCGCGGGTCGCCCAGACGCGGCAAGGGCTTGTCATAGGGGGCTGAAAACATAAGCGCGCAATAATAGGGATAAGCGGAGGCACTGTCAAAGAAAAAAGCGCCTTCTGCCACGAATCAGGGGCCTTTCGTCTACAATACCGCCTCAAAGCCCTCCTTCCAACCCACTTTCTCAAGGGACAGGCCATGCTCCGACTCCTTCTAGCCTCCAGCTCACCCTACCGCCGACAGCTATTGGAGCGACTGGGGCTGCCCTTTGACTGCCAATCACCGGACATCGACGAGACCCCGGCCCCGGGCGAACCGCCGGAAGCCCTGGCGCGCCGCCTGGCACAAGGCAAGGCACAGGCGCTGGCCACCCCACCCCCCACCGATCAGTTGATTATCGGCTCCGACCAGGTCGCCTGCCTCAACGGCAAGACGCTGGGCAAACCCGGGAACCACACCAACGCCAAGGCGCAGTTGGCCGCCGCCAGCGGCCAGACTGTCACCTTTTATACCGGACTGTGCCTGCACGACAACCGGACCGGCCGGAGTGAAACCCGGTGCGACACCTACCGGGTCCACTTCAGGACGCTGAGCGAAGCCCAGATTGAAAGCTATCTTGCAAAAGAAACACCCTACGATTGCGCCGGCTCATTCAAAGCCGAGGGCCTGGGCATCCGGCTGTTCGAGCGGATGGAGGGTACCGACCCGAACAGCCTGATCGGGCTGCCACTGATTGCCCTGACGGACCTGCTGCTCAGCGCCGGAGTCGACCCGCTACAACCGCTCCCAGGTCATTAGCTCGGAAAAGTTGTCCAGACACAGCGCCGGATCAAAGGCGTGCAACCGATGAATTTCGTGGGCCCCGTAGCTGACCGCGATGCGATCCATCTGCGCGCGCCGCCCCATATCCATGTCGTACTCAGTATCGCCGATCATCACCGCCTCTTCCGGCTCGCCTTTCAGCTCGTCCAGCAACTGGTGCAGCATGAGCGGGTGTGGCTTGGAGGCCGTCTCGTCGGCGCAGCGGGTTGCATGGAAAAACCCCTGCAGGCCCATGGCCTTGAAGATCCGGTCCAGCCCCTGGCGGCTTTTGCCTGTCGCGACCGCCAGATGGTGCCCGTCGTTCTGCAGACGCGTGAGCGTCTCCATCACGCCGGGGAACAGTCTGGAGGGCTCGGCCTGATCCACTTCCAGGAAGTTGACCCGATAGCGGTCACGCACCCGGGCATGGTCTGCTTCGGTGGCTTCGGGAAACAATTGTGACAGCGCCTCGGGCAGCCCCAGGCCAATGATGTTGTGCACCGTTTTTGCTTCGGGCACCGACCAGCCCAGATCGCGCGCCGAGGCTTGCATGGCCGTGGTGATGGTCGCCGTGGAATCACTCAGGGTGCCGTCCCAATCAAAAATCAACAACAATGATGGTTACCTCGTCTCTGTGTTCATTCGTATTCATACGGAAAACCGGGGAATCCAGCTTACCGGGAGTGCCGGGCAACGCATCAGTCCCGGATAACCGCCAATATCAACGGTCGCCGGGCAGTGTCGCCAAAACCTGGGCCAGGTCATCCGCCAGGGGTGCCGAAACGCGGGTCTCGGTGGTTTCACCCGGCAGATAAAACCCCAGCTCCGCCGCGTGCAGAAACAGCCGCTTGACCCCCAGGGCCCGCCAACGCTGATTGGCCCGATCGTCACCGTACTTCTCATCACCCACCAGACGGTGCCCCACCGACTGGGCGTGCACCCGAATCTGATGGGTCCGGCCCGTCACAAGGCGAGCCTCCACCAGGGTCGCATCCGCGTAGCGCTCCAGCACCCTGAAATAGGTGAGGCTCGGCTTGCCCTCCGGGTGCACCTTGACGATGCGATCGCCTTTGATATCAAAGCGCATCAGGGGCGCATCGACTTTTCGGCGCTGCTCCGGCCAGCGGCCCAGCACCAGAGCCTGATAGACCTTGGTGAAACCGCCGTGGCTTTTGTCCCGCAAAGCCGCCTGCAGATGGCGGAGCATACTGCGCTTCTTCGCCACCATGATGCACCCCGAGGTATCCCGATCCAGACGGTGCACCAGCTCCAGAAAACGGGCCTCCGGGCGCAGCTGGCGTAAAACCTCAATCAACCCCAGGCTGATACCGCTGCCCCCGTGCACGGCCAGACCCGGCGGCTTGTTGATGACCAGGAGCCCCTCGTTTTCAAACAGAATGGCATCGCTGAGCCGGTGCATCAGCTGATCGCTGGGTTTGGGAGGCGCGGCTTTGGCGGTCGTGCGCACCGGCGGGACGCGCACCAGATCGCCATCGCGGAGGCGATAGTCCGGCTTTACGCGTCCTTTATTGACCCGCACTTCGCCTTTGCGCAGGATATTGTAGACCCGCGACTTGGGCACCCCTTTGAGGCGGGCCATCAGAAAGTTGTCCACCCGCTGTCCGGCCTGATCGGCATCGATCGTCAGCCACTGCACCTGGGTGGGCGCAGACTGGGTGGGCGTCGACGGTGAGGGACGGCGGTCGGGCTGGGGCGTATTGGATTTGGTCATAGCCCGCCATGATAGCGCAAACGCCCCGGCCCGGCGATGACCAAGCGACACCAGCGGCGGGCCCACCGGCCTGCCAGCACCCCCTGATTGAAGCCTATTGCAATTACTGTTATATTCAGCCCTGCTGGGACAGGCAGGTTTCCGGACAGGTAATTACAGGTAGCCGTTATGGATGCCGAGCGTAGAGGCCTGTCGCTAGGAAATACCGCTGACAGCAACCGGCCGCGCCCAACCGGAGAGACGTATTCCCTCCCGGAGGTGGCGGCCAGAGAACTGACAAACTGGTGTTACCGCACAAGAGCCCCAGGGCCTGCGTGAGCACCCCATGACCATCGCGCCAACAGCGTGATAGCCATTGTTGATACTGTAAGTGTTTTTAGAGCTCTGATTTCCGCGCATTGCCGTCACAGTGACGACGCGCTCCCCGACGGGTACAAAGCCCAGGTCGCAGAGGTCTGGATGAGGCCGAACATCAGGCCACACCTCTCGATTGGGATCGCGGCCGTGCTGACACACCAAGGTGACGACCATGCCTGAGACAAACCGGAGACTTCCGTTGAACCTGGCCACCGCCAGACTGGACAACGCAAGCCCCGAACCGAGATAAGAGTTTCATGGAGCAGGATTGCATGACAATCAAGGCACCACCGAGCCCCCGCGTCCCACCGGCCATGAGCCAACGGTGGGTCGTTGCCCGGTGCCAGCCTCTGCCCCCAACCGCCGGTGCGAGCTGAACTCTGGCGCACCCGTTCACATGGTTGTATAAACACCACAGCGTTAACCCTGGTTATTCCGTTTGCCTGGCGCCCGGACTAACAATATTAGGTAACGCATGAAAAGAATGCTCATCAATGCAACTCAGCCCGAAGAGTTGCGCGTCGCCCTGGTCGATGGCCAGTGGCTGTACGATCTGGACATCGAAAACCGCAATCGAGAGCAGAAGAAAGCCAACATCTACAAGGGCAAGATCACCCGGGTTGAACCCAGCCTGGAGGCCGCCTTTGTTGACTACGGCGCCGATCGCCACGGCTTTCTGCCCCTCAAAGAAATCTCCCGCGAGTACTTCACCAAATCTCCCAACGACGGGGACGGCCGCGTCAAAATCAAGGAAGTGGTCAAAGAAGGCACCGAAGTCATCGTGCAGGTGGACAAAGAGGAGCGCGGCAACAAGGGCGCTGCCCTGACTACCTTTGTCAGCCTCGCCGGCCGTTACCTGGTCCTCATGCCCAACAACCCGCGCGCCGGCGGCATCTCCCGGCGTATCGAAGGCGACGACCGCTCTCAGCTCAAAGAAGCGCTGGGCAGCGTCGAAATCCCCTCCGGCATGGGCATCATCATCCGCACCGCCGGCGTGGGTCGCACCGGCGAAGAGCTCCAGTGGGACCTGAACTACCTGCTGCAGCTGTGGGAGTCGATCGACAAGGCCGCCAAAAGCGCCCCCGCGCCCAACTTCCTGTTCCAGGAAAGCAACGTCATCATTCGGGCCATTCGCGACTACCTGCGCCAGGATATCGGCGAAGTCATCGTCGACAACCAGGAAGCCTATGATCTGGCCAAGGGTTTCATCCAGCAGGTGATGCCCAACTTTGGCAGCCGGGTCAAGCTGTACACCGACGACATCCCCCTGTTCAATCGCTACCAGATTGAGAGCCAGATCGAGACCGCCTTTCAGCGGGAGGTCAAACTCCCCTCCGGCGGCTCGATTGTGATTGATGTGACCGAGGCCCTGGTCTCCATCGACATCAACTCCTCGCGCGCCACCAAGGGCAGCGACATTGAAGAAACCGCGCTGCAGACCAACGTGGAAGCGGCCGACGAGATTGCCCGCCAGTTGCGCCTGCGCGACATGGGCGGCCTGATCGTCATCGACTTTATCGACATGCAGCCCGCGCGCAACCAGCGCGAGGTGGAAACCCGCATGCGCGACGCCCTCACGATGGATCGGGCCCGGGTACAGGTGGGCCGGATCTCCCGTTTTGGCCTGCTGGAAATGTCCCGCCAGCGCCTGCGCCCCTCTCTGGGAGAAGTGCACTCCAAGGTATGCCCGCGTTGTAATGGCCAGGGCACCATCCGCGGCACCCGCTCGCTGGCGCTGTCCATCCTCCGCCTGGTGGAGGAAGAGGCCCAGAAAGAGCGCAGCGCCGAGATTCGGGCGATTGCCCCCCTATCGGTCGCGACTTATCTGCTCAACGAAAAACGCAAAACCATTTCCGACATTGAACGGCGCAACACCACCCGTGTGGTGGTGGTTCCCAATGCCGAAATGATGACGCCGCATTTTGAAGTCCAGCGCTTGCGCGATGACGACGAGGGCACACTGGAGACAAGCTACAAGATTGTCGCCTCGGTGGATGAACACGCCGAAGAGGAGGCCGAAGCCCAGGCCAAGGCGCCACCACCCCCTCAGCCCGCTGTTCAGCCTGCTGCCCCCTCTCAACCGGCACCGGCGCCGGCCCAGGAAAAACCCGTAGCCGTCAAACAACCGGGACTGTGGGAGCGGTTTGTAACCGGACTGAAAAATCTGTTCGAAGACGACGATGACAGCGACACGTCCAAAGAGCCCGGACGTGGCCACCAGCGCAGCCGTCAGGGTCACAAAGACAGTGGCCAGAGTCGCAGTCGCCGTGATGGTGGCAATCGCCGCAACAATCGTCGCGATGGCAGCAATGCCAAGCGCGATGGCGACAGCAGTGACAACACCGGTAACCAGGGCAACCGCAACCGCTCGGCCCGCGGTGGTCGCAACCGTCGCGGCCCCAAGCCGGACGGTCGTCAGGGGCAGGACAACAAGCCCGAGAACAAGCCCGAGAACAAGGCGGAAAACAAACCGGATCAGCAGGATCAGCGCGAGCGCGACGCCCAGAACAAGGGCAGTGACAACAAGCGCCCCGAGCCCAAAAAGTCCGACGCACCGAAGCCCGAAACCAAAGCCGCCGAAGCCAAGGAAAGCGACCTGAACAAAGGTCAGGACGACAGCGCGTCGGAATCCGGACAACCGGACAATCGTCCGCCCAAGCGTCCATCGAATCGCCGTCCGCGCTCCGGCCCGCGTCGGCGCAATCGTCGCGAGCTGCCGGATACCGTTCTGGAGCATGCTGAGCAGGCCCAGGGCGACAACCAGCCGGCCAAGCAGAGCGAGGATAAAAGCACCGACACCAAAACGGAGCGTAAACCTCAGGCTCGCGACAAGGCGGACCCGCGCCAGGAGGACACCAAGTCTCCTGAGTCACAGCCCCCGAAAAGCGACCCCAAAAGCGTGAGCTCTGACAAAGACAGTCAGACGGATGACGGCCAGGCGCCCAAAAAGCCGAAGGCACCGGCAAAAGACAGTGAGTCGGCAGGCGAAGCGGATGCCGCACCGCAGGCGCAACCCAAGGCAAAAACCGAGGAAGAGCCCCAGAGTAAAGGCGAAGCCAAAGAAACCAACACGGCCGCACGCTCAGACAGCGAGCGCCCTCGCACTCACCAGGTCAGTCAACGCCAGGTGGGCGAGCCCCCGCGGTCACAGCCAGCCGAGAGCAAACCGACGAAGCCGGCTCAAGATTCTGAGGAGCCGGCATCGGCTGACACGGCGACACCAGAACCGAAACGCCCTGCAGCGGAAAAACCCGCACAGGCCAAGCTGGATCTGGAGCAGCAGGAAAAGGAATCGTTGCCGACCGCCGATGCCACTTCAGGCAAAACGACCGAAGCACCGACCGCCGATAAAACGCCGGCCAGTCATCAAGAAGAGACAGAGGGTTCGGTCACTTCGGCTCCGGTTGACAGCCCGGCGCAACCCGCTGAAGAAAAAACGACAGAAGAGCCCGAGGCGGTGAACACTGCTGAGGAGACAACAGCGGACGCTGAAGCGGAGCAGCCATCAGAGACAGCTTCAGAGTCACCGGTCAGCGAGCCGATCCAGAGCCGGGAGACAGCCCCTGCTGCGGAAAAAGCTCAGCCGGCAACACTCGACAACCAGGGCTCACCCAAGCGTGCCTCCAATGATCCACGCCTGGCACCCAAGGCGAAGGCTTCTGCGGAAATCATCACCGAGACGCTGCAGCGTGCGCCCGGCCAGGCACTTGATACCAGTCAGCCACCGGCTGTGCAGCATCAGCCGCGGCCACTGACCCGCCCGGCCAATGACCCTCGCGCCAAGGCGGCGGGAGCGGCTTCGGCGGCCACGAGCGAACCCAGCCAGGGCGAATAAAAAAACAACCGGGTACGACCGCTGAAAAACGGTCGTACCCGGTCAGTTTTTTTGGCCTAACCCCTTGTTCCCAAAGAAAAGCCCTGTATAATTTGCCCCTCTTCGGAAGGGTGGCAGAGCGGTTGAATGCAGCGGTCTTGAAAACCGCCGTAGGTTAATAGCCTACCCAGGGTTCGAATCCCTGCCCTTCCGCCATATTAAGAAGGCCACCCCAATCGGGGTGGCTTTTTTTATGCGCGGAACCCTGACAAAAGGGCAAGTGCCTGAGCCCGCAGGAAGCGACTTTTGTCGAGAAATGTTAATGAACCTAACGCCCCACCGGCAGTCTATAATGAGTGCTTGGCAAGTCAGCCCAAGGTTTGTATGATCGGCAGTAAGCTAATTACGGCCATTAATGGAGAAATGCAATGCAACAGCTCTATACCCGAAATGCTCGTGCCGAAGTCGGCAACAGTGTTGAGGTTAACAAAGTCCTGCGCAACACCTACATGCTGCTGGCTTTGACACTGGCGTTCAGCGCCGTCACTGCGGGCATTGCCATGGCGGCGAACATGTCTCACGGCATGGGCCTGATCATGAGCCTTGTCGCCATTGGTCTGGTGTGGTTTGTCCTGCCCAAGACCGCCAACTCTTCCAAAGGTCTTCTGGTGGTGTTTGCCTTTACCGGTCTGATCGGTGCCAGCCTGGGGCCCATCGTCAACTATTATATGTCCATGTCCGGAGGCACCTCCATTGTCATGCAAGCACTGGGCGGCACGGCGGTCATCTTTTTCGCTCTGTCGGGTTACACCCTCACAACCCGCAAGGACTTCAGCTTCCTGCGCGGCTTCGTGATGACCGGCCTGATTGTCATGATCGTCTGTATGCTGGTCCTGATGGGTGCGTCCATGTTCGGCTTTGATGTCTCGGCTCTGCACCTGGCCTTCTCGGCCGGTATTGTGCTGCTGATGTCAGCACTGATCCTCTACCAGACCAGTGCCATCATTCATGGTGGCGAGACCAACTACATCATGGCCACCACATCGCTGTACCTGTCCATCATCAACCTGTTCACCAGCCTGCTGCATCTGCTGGGCGCAGGTAACGAGTAACAGGCGCCTGAAAGTCAGGCCCTGGTGGTCTACTGGAAGCCCCGCCCTGCGGGGCTTTTTTGTAGCAGAACGTTTCCAAACGCCACAAGCGATCGCAAGCCGGTATTATTGACATGAAATTCGCCCTGGCCATCCACGCGGCCCCTTTCAGTTCCAGTGCCAGTCAAACCGCACTGAAGTTCGCCCAGGCACTGCTCGCCGAGGGCCACGACATTTACCGTGTGTTCTTCTATCAGGACGGAGTACACACAGCCAATGAATTGGTCTGCCCGCCCCAGGACGAGCAGAACCTCTGCCGTGAGTGGCAGAGTCTGGCCCGAGCTCATTCCCTGGATCTGGTCGTGTGCATCGCGGCCGCATTGAGGCGCGGCGTCCTCAACGCCGAGGAAGCCGAACGCTACGACAAAGCCGCGCAGAACCTGGCGCCGACGTTCAGCATCAGCGGACTGGGACAGTTGCTGGATGCCGCCGTGAAATCGGATCGACTCGTCACTTTCGGGGCCTGATATGAGCCAGCAACTGCTATTCGTCTGTCGCCACTCCCCCTATGGTGGGAGCAACGCCCGCGAAGGGTTGGATGCCATACTGGCGTCGGCCGCTTACGGGCAGGATATCGGGGTATTGTTCATCGACGATGGGGTTTTCCAGCTGTTACCGGACCAGGCCCCGGCGAGTCTGCCCCAGAAGAATTTAAGCGCCAATCTGTCGGCTCTGCCCCTATACGAAGTAGAACGAATTTATGTACACTCTGAGTCCTTACGCGAACGTGGCGTGCCTTTCGACTCGTTAACCCTGGAGGGACTGCAAGCGGTCAACTCCCACGAAGTGGGCGTGCTTTTATCCGGGCACGAACAATTGTTGAGCTTCTAGCCTCATGAGCACTCTGCACACTGTCAACAAATCTCCCTTCGAGCACCAGACGCTGGCGAGCTGTGCCCGTGTGTGTCTCGATGGCGACTGCGTGCTACTGCTGGAAGACGGTGTCTACGGAGCGCTGGCCGCCAGGGCGCCGACCTGTGCCGACCTGAACGGACTGCTGCAGCGCGGTATCGCCATATTTGCGCTTGAAGATGATGTGGTGGCCCGGGGCCTGACCGGACAGCTCCTCGATACCGTTACCCTTACCGATTACCAGGGGTTTGTGAAGCTGTCTCTGGAGCACCAGACCATCCAGAGCTGGTACTAGAGCGTGGGTTTGATGTCAGAGGGCCGCGAGGTGGCGACCGACAAGGAAGGCTACCTGACCCGCCTGGAAGACTGGAGCCCGTCCGTAGCGGAGGCACTCGCAGCCGAAGCGGAGATTGACCTGGGCCCGGAACACTGGGAAATCATCGAGTTACTCCGGGAGTTCTACCGGGAGTTCGAGCTGGCCCCCTCCATGCGCCCACTGGTCAAACGGGTCGCGCAGAAGCTGGGCGAAGACAAAGGGCGCAGCATTTATCTGATGCGCCTGTTCCCCCCCAGCCCGGCCAAAGTGGCCTGCAAGATCGCCGGCCTGCCCCGCCCCAATAATTGTTTCTGACCTCTTCTGATCTTCGGGCCACCGGCGTTCGCTCAGAGCCCCAGCGGTTCGGTTTTACGATTGGCAAAATACTCCCGGGTCAGACTGACCACCACGCCGGAAAGCGCCAGCAGTGCAATCAGGTTGGGGATGGCCATGAGCCCATTGAGAATGTCGGCGACAATCCATACCAACCCCAGGCTCATATTGGCCCCCAGAGGAATGGCCAACACCCAGAGAATCCGGAAGGGCGTGACGACCCGCTCACCGAACAGGTATTGAGCGCAGCGTTCGCCGTAGTAACTCCAGGCCAACAGGGTGGTAAAGGCAAACAGCGACAGACAGATGGCGATCAGCTGACCACCGAAGGGAATGGTGCCGGAAAATGCGGCCTGGGACATCCCCGCCCCCTCCGCGCTGCCCTGCCAGGCGCCGGTGACGATAATCACCAGACCCGTCAGGGTACACACCACCAGGGTGTCGATAAAAGTACCCAACATTGCGATCAGACCCTGACGCACCGGGCTGTTGGTTTTGGCGGCGGCATGGGCGATAGGGGCACTGCCCAGCCCGGCCTCATTGGAAAACACCCCGCGGGCGACACCGAACTGAATGGCCATCATGATACTGGCACCGGCGAAGCCTCCCGTGGCGGCGGTGCCGGTAAAGGCCGAGTCCACCACCAGGGCGAGCGCGGCGGGAACCGCCGGCAGATGCAGTGCCAGAATCGAAAAACCGGTCAGCAGATACAGCAACGCCATCAGCGGCACCAGTTTACCGGCCACATCAGCCAGGCGCTTGATGCCGCCGATCAATACGCCTCCGACCAACACCATCAAGACCGCACTGGTCACCAGGGGATGCACCCCGAAACTCCCGGATAATGCATCGGCGACGGAATTGGCCTGCACGGTATTGCCGATGCCGAATCCGGCCAGCCCACCAAAAACCGCAAACAGGCCACCGAGCCAGACCCAGCGTTGGCCCAGGCCGTTTTTGATGTAATACATAGGCCCGCCCACATGGCGGCCATTGTGGTCGGTCTCGCGGTAGTGCACGGCGCAGACCGCCTCGGCGTATTTGGTGGCCATACCCACCAGCGCGCTGCACCACATCCAGAAGAGCGCACCCGGTCCACCCAGACCGATGGCTGTCGCCACGCCGACAATGTTGCCAGTCCCGATCGTGGCCGAAAGCGCGGTCATCAGGGCATTGAAGGAGCTGATATCCCCCTCTCCCCGGGAGTGGCGCCCTCGGGCCAACTGGCCAAACGCCATTCCGATGCGTCTCAGAGGCATGGCCCGCAGGCGTACCATCAGAAACAACCCGGTCCCCAGGATCATGACCAACATGAACTCACCCCAGACCAGGCCGCTGACCGCACCGAGCCAGGCCTCCAGACGATCGATCACTGTGGTTTCCATGCGCACTGCCCTCGTTAGCGTAGAAATTGCCCCATCAACATTCGTTTAACAGTTGTTCCCCATAGGGAAAGAGTCCGAAGATACCGCCCGTGTGAACAAACACCAGATCCCGGCAGCCATCAAACCGGCCTTTCTCGATTTCCCGGATCAGGCCGTGAAAGGCCTTGCCGGTATAGACCGGGTCCAGCACCAGCCCTTCAAGCCGGGCCAGTCTGACAATGGTCGCGAATACCTCGCGCCCGGCGCGAGCGTAACCCGGGCCGATGTACTCATCCAGTATCAGTGGCTCGGCAAAGGGCTCGGGAAGGCTGATCCCGCAATCGCTGACCATAGCCTGGCGGTCGGCCCGCACCTTGAGACGAAAGGTTTCGGCATCGTCGCAGACCGCCATTCCCATCACCCCGGTCCGGGGAGCATAACTTTGATGCCCGACAGCCAGGCCGCCCAGAGTGCCGCCGGAACCCGTGGCGCTGACGACCCATTCGGGGCTGATACCCTCGCGGCGATAGTCATCGGCCAGTTCGCGGCTGGCATCGATGTAACCCCAGATACCCAGACCATCGCTCGCGCCGGTGGGGATGATCCAGGGCTTATGGCCCGCCTGGCGAAACTCCTCGGCCCACTGCTCCAACAAATCCTCGAGCTCGGCCCGGTATTGCGCGGGCGGGAACCGTCGGATTTGAGCCCCGGCAAGTGAATCCAGCAGACTGTTGCCATCGGTCATCGGTCCGGTATCGCCGCGCAATACCAGCGCGGTTTTGAAACCCAGCTGCGCGCCCAGCAAGGCCGTCGCCCGACAGTGATTGGACTGCAGACCGCCACAGGTGATCAGGGTATCGTAATTTTCGGATCGGGCCCGGGCGAGCACAAATTCCAGCTTGCGCAGCTTGTTGCCCGTGAGTGCACAGTGGGTGAGATCATCGCGCTTGACCCAGAGGCGCGGGCCACCCAGCTCGGCCGACAGTCGGTCAAGGGGTTGCAGAGGTGTGGGAGTGAGCGCCAGAGACAGTTTGGAAGGGAAAGGCAGTGTCATCTCGGGCTCCGCAATGGGTGACGGCGAGAACAGCCGGGGCGGACATCGGCCCGCTCCGGCCAGAGGATCCTTAGATCGACTTGATGGTGCCCTTGGGCAGCACAGCGTGAACAGCGACCTTCTGGAACTTCTGTTCAATGTTCTCGCCGGTTTCCAGCACCACGTAGTTGTCGTCCACTTTGGTGATTTTACCCAGCAGACCACTGGTCATGACCACTTCGTCACCCTTGCTCAGCGACGCCACCAGGTTCTGGTGCTCTTTCTGACGCTTGCGCTGCGGGCGGATGATGAACAGGTACATAAAAGCGAACAGCCCGACAAACATCAGTATCGTGACAATCGGGTTACCCTGGGGAGCAGCGGCATCTTGAGCCATAGCGGCGGGAATAAAGAAATCCATGTAACAAGCCTCTTTCGTCTGAGTCTGAAAAAGGGCTAACTCTACCTTGTTTGGCCGGGGCAGGCAATTACCGGGAGGGGCTTACAGTAAAAACCCCGGTCGGCTGGCGCTCGACCGGGGACAGGGGGAACCGTCAGCTAGACGTAATCGCGGAACAGCTTGCGGAAAACGCTGGGGGACAGTCCCGTCCAACGCTTGAAAGCGTTGGTGAAACTGGTTCGATCAGAAAAATCCAGTGATTTGGATACCGCATCGACACTCATATGTTGATCTATCAGAAACCTGATAGCGTAATTGAACCGAAGACTGTCACGCAGTTGGGCAAAGTTCTCGCCCTGCTGCTGCAATCGACGCTGCAAAGTGCGCTTGGACAGGTCCAGGTCTTCGGCGATGTAATCTATCGCCAGCGGATCCTGCCCGACGCGCCGATGAAGAACATCCAGTACCTTGGCGGCCACCCCCTCTGCAGGAGGAATTTTCGCCAATTCCAGATATTCATGGTAAGACCGAACTCCGGGGGTTGCAAAGGACCGGACGGGTCCTTCACTGACTCGATCATCTATACGCTGTAGCTGAATCATACAGGCCTCTCCTTCTGCCAAAAACTCTGGGCATTAATTGATTTAGTTAGGTCTCGATTCCCGCGATGACCGAACCGCCAGAAACCGAACTTGCTCCCCCCGATAGCCAGAACGCCAGGAAAATCACCGCTGCGCGCAGACTGACTGAACTGATCCGACTAACCACTGGCCGGACCACTCTGGAGGCTCCTACTGAACACACCACCGGCTACCAATGAGAACACCCGTAGTATAGGACAAACAACGGAAAAATGTCGCCAACGGGATCAAAAAACCGACATGCAACCCGGACTAAGATCACATTTCTATTAAAAACCCGATCTTATATCCAAAACCGACATTTTACCGGCGCTTTTTGCCAAACGACGGTCTGTTTGTCTCCGCGGTCACTGACTAAAAGTGCGCCTGAACATAAGCCAGCACACGCTCATCGTGGGTCTTGGTTTTGACCTTGTCCAGGATGTGCTGAAGACGACCCTCCTTATCAATCAGGAAGGAGGTGCGCAGGATTCCCATAAACTCCCGGCCCATGAACTGCTTCAGGCCCCAGGCACCATATTTTTCGGCCACGGCATGATCCGGATCGGACAGGAGATCGAAATTGAGCCCCTGCTTGTCGATGAACTTGCGCAGCGCCGCTTCCTTGTCCGGGCTTACACCCAATATGACCGTATCGAGACTGGCGAGTTCCTTCTGGGCATCGCGCAAGCCGCACGCCTGAGTCGTGCACCCTGGCGTCGAAGCCTTAGGATAAAAATATAATACGACATTTTGCTTACCGCGGAAGTCTTTCAGACTGACGGCTTCGCCGTCCTGGTTGGTCAGCGTGAAATCCGGGGCAAGGTTGCCGATCTTGGGAAACGCCATACAAAGGTGCTCCTGATGTTCATGTTTGCGGATTAAGATTCATCAACGGATGGTGGGTGTTTCATCCCGACCGTTGGCTTCCGTCAATCCCGGTAAAGTTTTAGCAGGTCCCCGTAGTGATCCACACGGCGATCGCGCAGATAAGGCCAGATTCGCCGGACATTTTCACTGCGCGCCAGATCCAGGGTGACGACCGCATTGTCCGCCTCGTCGGTGGAGGCGCAATAGAGAAACTCGCCCTGGGGCCCGGCCGCAAAACTGGTGCCCCAGAAGTCGATGCCCTCACCACCGCCCGGGTCTGATTCGTGACCGATACGGTTGACGCTGATCACCGGCAGACCATTGGCAACGGCGTGCGAGCGCTGAATGGTAATCCAGGCCTGGCGCTGACGCTCCTGCTCGTCCGGGTCGTCTTCCCGACTCCAGCCGATGGCCGTGGGGTAGATCAACAGCTCGGCGCCGGCCATGGCCATCAACCGGGCCGCTTCGGGGAACCACTGATCCCAGCACACCAGTACACCGAGCTTACCCACCGAGGTCTGGATCGGTTCAAAACCCAGGTCACCAGGCGTGAAGTAAAACTTTTCATAAAACCCGGGATCGTCCGGTATGTGCATTTTTCGGTACTTTCCGGCAATGCGGCCATCGCGCTCCAGAACCACCGCCGTGTTGTGATACAGGCCGGCCGCCCGACGCTCAAACAGAGAGGAGACGATCACCACATCCAGCTCGCGCGCGAGCGCTCCCAGCGCCTCGGTGCTCGGGCCGGGAATCGGCTCGGCCAGATCGAAGGCATCGACCGATTCCTGCTGACAGAAGTACAGGCCCCGGTGCAATTCCTGCAGCACAATCAGCTGGGCGCCCTGCCCGGCCGCCGCCCGGATGCCATTGATGGTGGTCTCCAGGTTGGACGCCAGGTCCTCGCTGCAGGCGTGTTGAATCATTCCAACCTTAAGCTGGGTCATAAAGCACTCCTTCCGGTAGTTGCATGGTGATGCAATGCAAGCTGCCCCCCTGCTCGATCAACACGGAACAGGGAATGCCGAAAATATGGTAGCCGGGAAAGGCCTGGGTGATCTGCTCCAGCGCCACTTCGTCACTGGGGCAGTCGTACTGGGGAACCAACACAGCCTGATTGACCACCAGAAAATTGGCGTAGGTCGCGGGCAGGCGTTCGTCCTCATCATTGAGCACGGGGCCAGGCCAGGGTAAAGGCACGAGAGTATAGGGACGACCCTCGGCGTCGGTCATTTCGGCGAGCTCCAGAGCCATGGCTCTGAGCTCCGCAAAGTGCTCGTCCTCGGGATCGTCGCACTGCACATAGGCAATGACATTATTGGGGCAGAGCCGGGCCAGGGTGTCGATATGGCTGTCGGTATCGTCGCCGACAAGGTGCCCGTGCTTGAGCCAGTTGACCTTGCGCACGCCCAAGGCCTGCTGCAGGCGATGTTCAATCTCTTCCCGGCTCAGGTCGGGATTGCGATTGGGGTTGAGCAGGCAGGCTTCCGTGGTCAGCAGCGTGCCCCGCCCATCCACTTCAATGGAGCCGCCCTCGAGCACCCAGTCCTGCCGCTCCACAGGCACTTCGGGAAAGGCCCCGTCCCGGTGCAGAATTCCGGTCAGAGCATTGTCATGTTCGTGCTCGAATTTGTTGCCCCAGCCGTTGAACTGGAAATCGAGCAACTTGACCTGACCATTTTCCAGGACGGTAATGGGTCCGTGATCCCGTGCCCAGGTATCGTTGCTGGGGGCCGGCCGCAGATGCACAAATTCCATGGGAACCGACATGGCCTCAAGCCGCTCGGCGATAACGTCGAGCTCCGCTTCGGGAACGGCGATGATCAGATCGGCATAGTCGGCAATGACCGTCACCAGCCCTTCGTACAGCTGGGTCACTTCCTCCAGCAGTGGCGCCCAATCGCTGTCGCGATGGGGCCAGGTCAGAAGTATCGCGTCCTGGGGTTCCCACTCGGCGGGCAGTCGCACTTCGGGCGACGGGGCCCCGGCTTCTTGCATAATGACCTCAATTCAATACAGTCCAATGAGGCGCGGATTATACCTGATGGTGCGCCGCGCGGCCCACTACTCACTCCGTCTCAGCCGGTTCGGGGAAAATGAGCGCGTCGGTATCAAACCCCAACGCGTCGGCGCGCTCCACCAGACGCGCCTGAAGCTCATCATCCAACGTCGGAGTGCGCGCCAGAATCCACAGATACGAGCGGTCGGGCCCGGCCACCATGGCATACTCGTAGTTGTCGTCCAGCTCGAAGATGTTGTACCCGCCGTAAAAAGGCCCGAAGAATGACACTTTCAGACGCCCGGTGTCGGGCGAGTCAATAAAGTAGGCCTTACCCTCGGCCTGCTCCCAGCTGCCCTCTTCCGGATTGTAGCCCCGGTTGATCACCCGCACGCCGCCGTCATTGCGCATCTGATACTCGGCGGTGACTCGTTCCAGGCCACGCTCAAATGAGTGGTCCAGCCGGGCGATTTCATACCACTTGCCCAGATAGCGCGGCAACTCAAAACCCTCCACCGGCTCGATGCCTTCCGGTAGTTCGGTGTTGGAGCAGGCGGAGAGCATGAGGGCCGTCAATGCGATGAGCCAGGCGTGTCGTATCTGTTTCATGGGTTTACCCTGTCTTCTGTGAGCGGTGAGCCGTTATAATGCGCCCATTGTATACGTCGCCAGGTATTTCGCTAGATGAGTCCTCTATGATTCGATTGCTAATCGCCCTGATTGTCATGATCGGGGCCTGGGCCGGATTGGCTTATATCCGGCGCCTTCCTCCGGAGAAACAGCGCAAGTTGCTATGGCGCTGTGCGCTCTGGGGCGGCGGTTTGCTGCTGGTGTTGATGGTGGCCACGGGCCGCGTGCACTGGATTTTCGCGGTCATCGGTGCGCTTTTCCCGCTGGCCAAAACGATATTGGCGCTGGGGTTTCAGTTGTTTCCGCTCTGGAGGCAGCATAAAGCCAAGACGCAGCAACAACCCCCGCCGGGCAGTCCGCCCAGCGGTCAGATGACGGCACGCGAGGCGATGGATACGCTGGGCCTGAAAGGGGTGGAGTCGGAGGTCACCCGCGAGGAGGTGATCGCCGCACACCGCCGGCTGATGCAGAAGCTGCATCCGGACCGGGGCGGTAATGATTATCTGGCGGCCAAGGTCAATGAGGCAAAGGAGTTGTTGCTTAAGCAGCTTGGGTAGTTCGGGTTTTGAGGTTACTTGAACTTTTGGTTTGGGAAGACACTCGATGGGCGGCTTCACGTCCGGCCCGCTTTGGGGTGGACTGTTTCAAGACACGTGGCGAGTACATCCCTGTAACTCGTCAACACTAGTCCCGCGGTTGACGGTCTTGAAACAGTCCGCCCCAAATCGGTCCTACGAGCCTTGTAGAATCGGTCTCTCCAGAAAATTTGTTGGGAATTGGTACGCTCTGCGGCGGATGCGCTTGACGCTTATTCGCCCTACGGGCTCGCTCGGGGGTTACTACAAGGTGCGGAGGACCGATCTGGGGTAGGCTGTTCCCGGACCGTCACCAACAGGATGTTGGTGGAGAGGCCCCAGGGATGGGTTCACGCCGTGTCCGGGAACAGCCTACCCCTGAGCGGGCCGGACGTGACGCCAACCACCGAAACTAGTCAGGATCGTCTTAGTAGCAGGTGTAAATACCGGCCCAGGGAGCGATAAGGCTCCTGGCGGGAGAATTTGAGCTCCAACTCCAGGAGCGCTTGCGGGTCCTGCTCGCGGGCGGCTTTATCCAGAATATAATCGTGAAACACCCGGATACCACTCGAACACAGGCGCTCCAGCGGCCACTGCGCCAACCATTCATCCACGTCCTCCGGGTAGAGCGGATGAGTGGGCGAAAGACTGCCGCGGAAGCCGGCGTAATCCTCGTTTTTGACCTTCTTGAAATTGGTGCGCAACAGATTCTTGTAGACCGCGCCGTGCAGATTGTAATAACTGAGCGACAGATAACCGCCCGGCGCCAGACGGTTTACCAAATGTTCCAACACCTGCCGGGGATTGCTCACCCACTCCAAAACCGCATGGCAGATCACCAGATCAAAACTGGTGCTGTCGTCGGGCAGGTGAGACGCCAGCTCCTGGATCGGACTCTGGATCAACTGAACCCGCTCTGACACACCCTGCCGCTCGGCTTCCTCCCGGGCCGCGAGCAGCATCTGTTCGGAGATATCACACAGCACCAGCGAATGCCCGGCCCGCGCCAGCGGAATGGAGAACTGACCCTGACCCCCGCCGGCATCCAGAATGCGCATCGGGGGTTTACCAGTGTCCGGAATGAAGGGCGGCATGGGTATCTGCTGGGCGAAGTCCCGACGCAACACCGCCAGCCGTATCTGCCCTTTCAGGCCGCCATAAATATTGCGGCCAAAACGCGCGGACAAATCATCGAAGTTGCGATCGCCGCTGTTCGGTTGCTTGGGCATAAATTGATCCGTTAAGCGTAGTGGGCTGCGCGGCTAATTCGGTAACGCTCAGAGCGCCTGTGCCGGTGCGAATCAAGGCGCGTTTCGCAGGCCAGGGTGGTTCCCTTGTCAAGAAGCGCAACGCTGAGTCGTGCCGGCACAGGCGCTCCCGGAGGGCCGCCGCACAAGCGCCTTGGGCTGTGTTGCGCTCGCTTGAATTGACGACGGCCAGTCCTGCACTCGCGCGCCTTGCCCACGACGCTTGTGCGACGGCTGAGCATTACCGAATTAGCCGCGCAGCCCACTAGGGCACACCGCTGTGAAAGCGGAAGGTGTCATCCGGCTGTTCGATCAGCTCGCGCTCGCGCGCCAGAAACAGCTGTACCCGAGATTCGATCGACTCCGTTCCGGCGGCCTTCTGAGCCAGACGCAGGTAGTCCTGAAAGTGGCGCGCCTCGGACTTGAGCAGGGACTCATAGAACTGCTGCAGCTCCGGATCCAGGTGCGGCGCCAGCCTGGCGAAGCGCTCGCAGGAGCGCGCTTCGATGATGGCGCCCACAATAAGCGTGTCGACGTAGCGCCCGGGTTCATGGGTGCGAATGGGTTTGCGCAGCTCCGAGGCGTAGCGACTGGGGGTAATCTGGTCATAGGCCTGACCGCGCTTCTGCATCAGGCTCATCACCTGCTCATAGTGGCGCAGCTCCTCGCGCGCCAGCCGGGACATCTTGTGCATCATCTCGTAATCGCCCACATAGCGATACATCAGGGTCAGCGCGGTGGAGGCGGCCTTTTTTTCGCAGTTGGCGTGATCGAGTAACAAGAGTGCTTCGTTGTCCAGAGCCCAGGTGACCCAGGCGTCCGGGGTCTCGCAGGAAAGAAAGTCAATAATCGGTTTTATATCAGTCATTTACGTCACAATCTTCAAGTGTTTTGTGCCGCCTTCTGCAGCGCATCCTGGGCAAGACCGGGCTCGATGAAGCGCTCGTAGTGGGCGCAGGAAAGTTCGTAATAGTCGTGATCGATCTGGTCGCGCAACTGCGTGAGCGCCACCCCCTGCCACTCGGGTCGGACTCTCAGACCGAAATCACCCGGGTTCCTGATCTGACTGGCGCCCGCCTTGAGCAGGTCAAACACCCAGCAATAGGGGTCGCTGTCCGGGTTGAACCGCACCTGCTGATGCTGCATCTGCCGCTGCAGGAGCCCCTCGTCAAAAATCTCGAAACGCCGGCTCACGACCTGGCTCAAAAACGCCTCCAGACGCTTGACGATCAGGTACCGCTGCTCCTGATCGTAGGCGTTCCAGTCGATCACTTCGTGCGCAAAGCGTTTGCAACCCCGACAGACGCTATCGCCGATGCCGGTGGAGCAGACGCCTACACAGGGTGTTTTAACGCGCTTGAATACTGCCATATCAATAGGGAAATCCCGCTACATCCAGATCAATGTGCCACAGGGTCCCCGCACCGGTCAGGTACAGGGTTTTACGTTCGGGGCCGCCGAAGGCGGCGTTGGTGATGTTGGCATCCACCCTGATCTCGGCCAGAGGTTCGCCTTCAGGCGTAAAGACCCGAACGCGCTGGCGAGTATGCTCGGTCACATAAATATTGCCAAGACAATCGATCGCCATCCCATCGGGAACGGTAATATCGGCCAGGTCCCGGGCCTCACCCACACGGCCATCGCCCTGGAGTGGGTAGGCGCGCAACACGCCGTTTTCACCGCCGCCGGCTACATAGAGCGTTTTCTCGTCTGGCGAGAGCGATACCCCATTGGGGTTGGCCAGGGTGTCGTCCACCACGGTAACGCGATCGTCTTCTATACGATAGACCCGGGTCTTCGGTTGTCCGCCCGGGGCCGCCGAGCGCTGAAAGTCCGGGTCGGTAAAGTAAATGACGCCATCCCGGGTCATGGTCAGATCATTGGGCGAGTTGAAAGGACTGCCTTCGTACTCGTCGACAATAATCTCGCGCTCGCCACTATTCAGATCGTAGCGGGAGATCGCCTTGCGGTCGTGGGTCGCGGCCAGCAGGTGACCCTCGCCATCCACGGCCAGGCCATTGCTGCCGCTGTCCTCGAGGGCGGTTTCGAGGCTACCGTCGCCCTTCAGTCGCTGCACCCGGGAAGGGAAGCCTTCCTCAAAGGTGAAGTCGGAGAAGTACAGGGCGCCATCAATCCATACAGGACCCTCATACAGGCCAGCCTGCTCCCGCTGGCTGGCGGAGCCGGGAATACGCTCAGCGGTCAGTTGACCGGACGGGGCCGTTCCCGGCGCTGTGGGGCACGCCCAGCCCGTGTCCGGCGCCGACGCGCGAACGTTGCTGGTACTTTCCGCCTGCCCGGTAACGCCACCGGCGTCCGGCTCAGCGTTGTCATGTTCAGTCCCGCAACCGGCCAGAGCCAATAGCAGGCTCACGCCCAGAAGGCGTTGTGCAGAAATCGTGTTCAGCGTCATAAGATGTTCCTTTGTTTATGCCGACTCATGTTATAAACAGCCTCACATAACATGCTCAAGCTTCTGTTTTTATTGAAGTTATCATTCTTGTGAGACAGTCGGCCGTCAGGGCCAGCGTCATTATACAGGGCCCGAGGCCCAGAGCGAGCCCGCCACTGTCCCAATCACTCGCCCGCCCGGCGCTGACTTAACAGCAAGAGGGCCTTACTGTATAATTCGCGCCCGACCCGCCGCGCCATCAACCTTTCAGGGGTGCGGCACCGGGCTCCCGGCCCAGTTCGATCCATGACGATCATGGATAGTCTCTCAAGGCAGAGATCCTGTTGCGAGAGTAACCCCACAAAATCAGAGGAACTCAATCGTGCTTGAAGCCTATCGTAATCACGTCGCGGAACGCGCCGCGGAAGGTGTCCCCCCCAAACCCCTGAACGCTGAACAAGTCGCCGCCCTGGTGGATCTGCTTAAAAATCCCCCCGCTGGAGAAGAAGAAACGCTGGTAGAGCTGATCAGCCACCGCGTACCCGCCGGTGTGGACGAAGCCGCTTACGTGAAAGCCGCCTTTTTGAGCGCTATTGTCAAAGGCGAAGCCGAGAGCCCCCTGATTGACACCGAGCTGGCGGTAAAGCTGTTGGGCAACATGCACGGTGGTTACAACATCGAAGCCCTGGTGGGCCTGCTGGACAACGACAAGCTGGCCGCTCTGGCCGCCGACGAACTGAAGCACACTCTGCTGATGTTCGATGCCTTCCACGACGTGGAAGAGAAAGCCAGAGCCGGCAACCCCTTCGCCCAGGAGGTGATGAATTCCTGGGCCGAGGGCGAGTGGTTCACCCGCCGCCAGAAGGTCCCCGAGAGCATCAAACTGACGGTCTTCAAGGTGCCCGGCGAAACCAACACCGATGATCTATCCCCCGCCCAGGACGCCTGGTCGCGCCCCGACATCCCGATGCACGCGCGCGCCATGTACAAGATCGAGCGCGAGGGCCTGACCCCGGACGACCCGGGCACCGTGGGTCCGCTCAAGCAGATTGAACAATTGAAAGCCAAAGGCTACCCGCTGGCCATGGTGGGCGACGTGATGGGCACCGGCTCCTCGCGCAAATCCGCTACCAACTCCGTGCAGTGGTTTATCGGCGAAGATATTCCGGGCGTGCCCAACAAGCGCACTGGCGGTGTCTGCATCGGCAGCAAGGTGGCGCCGATTTTCTACAACACCATGGAAGACGCCGGCGCGCTGGTCTTTGAGGCCCCGGTGGACGATCTGAACATGGGCGACGTGATTGAAGTGCGTCCCTACGAGGGCAAGATCCTCAACGCCGAGACCGGCGACCTGATCTGCGAGTTCAGTCTCAAGTCCGACATGCTGCTGGACGAAGTCCAGGCCGGCGGTCGTATTCCGCTGATCGTGGGCCGCGGCCTCACCGGCAAAGCGCGCGAATCCCTGGGCCTGCCGCCCGCCGATCTGTTCCGCAAGCCCGAGCAGCCCAAAGACACCGGCAAGGGCTACACTCTGGCCCAGAAAATGGTCGGTAAAGCCTGCGGCATGGACGGCGTGCGCCCCGGCACCTACTGTGAGCCCTACATGACCACGGTCGGCTCCCAGGACACCACCGGCCCCATGACCCGGGACGAGCTGAAAGACCTGGCCTGCCTGGGCTTCTCCGCCGACCTGACCATGCAGTCGTTCTGTCACACCGCCGCCTACCCCAAGCCGGTGGATATTGACACCCAGCACACCCTGCCCGACTTCATCATGACCCGTGGCGGTGTCTCCCTGCGCCCGGCCGATGGCATCATTCACAGCTGGCTGAACCGCATGCTGTTGCCCGACACCGTGGGCACCGGCGGCGACTCCCACACCCGCTTCCCGTTGGGCATCTCCTTCCCGGCCGGTTCCGGTCTGGTGGCCTTTGCCGCCGCCACCGGTGTCATGCCGCTGGATATGCCCGAATCGGTTCTGGTGCGCTTCAAGGGCGAGATGCAGCCGGGCATCACCCTGCGCGACCTGGTCAACGCCATCCCCTACTACGCCATCCAGAAAGGCCTGTTGACCGTCGAGAAGAAAGGTAAGAAGAACATCTTCTCCGGCCGCATCCTGGAAGTTGAGGGGCTGCCCGACCTGAAGGTGGAGCAGGCGTTTGAAATCTCCGACGCCTCGGCCGAGCGCTCCGCCGCCGGTTGCACCATCAAACTGGGCAAAGACCCGATCATCGAGTACCTGAAGTCCAACATCACCATGCTGCGCTGGATGATCGAGCAGGGCTACGGCGATGTGCGCACCCTGGAGCGCCGCGCGCGCAAGATGGAAGACTGGCTGGCCAACCCGGACCTGATGGAAGCCGATGCCGACGCCGAGTACACCGAAGTGATCGAAATCGATCTGGCCGAAATCAAAGAGCCGCTGCTGGCCTGCCCGAACGATCCGGACGATGTCAAAAAGCTGTCCGACGTGCAGGACACCAAGATCGACGAAGTCTTTATCGGTTCCTGCATGACCAACATCGGTCACTTCCGCGCCGCGGGCAAACTGCTGGACGCCACCAAAGACGAACTGGCCACCCGCCTGTGGATCGCTCCGCCCACCAAAATGGACGAGCACCAGTTGATGGAGGAAGGCTACTTCAACATCTTCGGTCGCAAGGGCGCTCGCACCGAGATGCCCGGCTGCTCACTGTGCATGGGCAACCAGGCCCGGGTGGCTCCGAACTCCACCGTGGTCTCCACCTCCACGCGCAACTTCCCCAACCGTCTGGGACAGGGCGCCAACGTGTACCTGGCCTCGGCCGAGTTGGCCGCCGTGGCCGCCATTACCGGCAAGCTGCCCACGCCCGAAGAGTACCTGAGCTACACCCAGGACCTGAACAGCATGGCCAGCGACATCTACCGCTACCTCAACTTCAATGAAATTGAGAACTACCAGAAGTCGGCAGATGAAGGCAAACGCATTGCCTCGGTGCAGATCGAGCAAGTGGCGGTGTAACCGCCGTCTTGCCGTAACAATAAAAGCCCATTGGCCAACACCAATGGGCTTTTTTATGGGAGCTACAAAACATGATCATCCAAAACGAAAGCGTCGATCTGGAAACCCCGACCGGCACCATGCGCACCTACATTTACCGTCCCGTGGCCGAAGGACAGTATCCGGCGATCATTTTCTACTCGGAAATTTTTCAACAGACCGCGCCTATTGCCCGCTCGGCGGCGATCATGGCAGGCCATGGCTTCGTGGTGCTGGTGCCGGAGGTGGCACACGAACTGAACCCGGTTGGTACCGTGCTTGGCTATGACGATGCCGGCAAGGAAAAGGGCAACGCCGACAAGTTTGCCAAACCGCTGCGAGACCACGACACCGATACGCAAGCCATGGTGGATTTCCTGGCCAGACAGAGCTACTACTCGGGCTCGGTCGGGAGCATGGGCGTCTGTCTGGGTGGTCACCTGGCGTTCAGAGCCGCGCTCAATCCAGCATTGACGGCCGCCTGCTGCCTGTACGCGACCGACCTGCACTCCAACACTCTGCCGGCCGATGCGGATGACCAGACGCTGGTTCGTGCCGACGAAATCGGGGGAGAACTGCTGATGATCTGGGGACGCCAGGACCCCCACGTACCGGACGAACCCCGGGCCAGCATCAACCGGGCGCTGCGAGAAGCCGATTGCAATTTCAGTTGGGTCGAGGTCAACGGGCAGCATGCCTTCATGCGCGATGAAGGTGACCGTTATGATCCGGAATTGGCGCTGCAGTGTTATCAGATGGCAGTGAATCTGTTTCGCCGAGTGTTGCGTTAACGAGCCAAAAAGCACCACTGGACAACCATTCGTTCCCTCGTGGCGTAAACTATGAATATAGTGTTACTGACTCGAGTGCCTTCATGTTTGCCCTGACCTCCTTTCTTGCAAAACGCGCCCTCCCGGCGCTGCTGATTCTGGCAGCGACCGGCTGCCTGTTTCGCCCGCCGGCGGAGCGGCTTCTGGACGATTATCTGGGGCGCCTGTCCCGGGTACTGGACCAGCCCCGGCCCGAGCTTGAGCGGGGGACGCCACCGCGCATGCCACGTCCGCGGGAGCTACAACAGACCATAGAACCGCTGTCAGTCGGAGTGTTGGATTACTGGGGCTTTCGCGAATGTGGTCTGGCGGAAATTCTGGGAGAGCGCAACAGCGTGCTCGGCCGGGTGATGGTGCCCTCCCAGCATCTGCATATGGACGGGCGGCTGCTGATCCAGCTCGACTATTGCCAGCGCGAACTGGAAGACGAGGAGCTGCTCGAGTTGGCCGCCGACCTGGCGGAAAAAAAGTCCGAGCAATGGCCCGCACGTTACTGGAACGCCACTCTGGCGGCACCGGAAATGCGTCGCTTCTGGAGCACCTCCACCGAGCCGCTGACGCCCGACACCACTGTGGGCTATCGGGAGTCCGAGGCGGCGCTCAACTATCTGAGCAACTTGCCTGACCGGCTGGAGGCCGAGCAGTGGCCTTCGCTGTCGGACCTGGAGGGCCAATACCAGCACCTCGATGGCGATAAACTGGGCGGCAAGCTGCTGCAAAGCCTGCAACTCGCCCGGGATTATCTTGAGGCCGCCAACGATATGCTGGCCGAGGCGCGTCGCGAGGCGGCGCTCTGCCCCCGGGGGCTGCAGCAGCCAGAGCTCGAATACGCCCGCAACGTCATGGTCAAAGTGTTTGTCGGTGAGGTACAGCCCTGGCTGGCGAGCGTCGATCAACGCACCGGTGCCATCCTGACGGCCTACAACCAGTTGGCGGAAAAACAGCCGGAGAGCCTGAGCGCCTCCCTGAATGACTACCGACGGGCAGTCAATCAACTGCACACGGATTTTCAGCAGACCACCCGTGAGCACGTCGATCAATGGCAACAACTGTTTGAAAGCTGCGACAGTGAGGCTATCGAATCAGATTAGCCGGGGTGCTAGACTGGCCATCGACCACTTTTATAACTCCGGACAGCAGGGATACTCCGCACCATGAACCAATCCAGAACCCTATTCGTGACCGGCGCTTCCTCCGGCATCGGCCACTATTGCGCCCATGCACTCCAGAAAGATGGCTATCGCGTCATTGCCAGCTGCCGAAAGCTGGCCGACGTATCCCGGCTGCAGGCCGAAGGGCTCACCTGTATTCAAATGGACCTGGCAGACTCGGGCAGTATCCAGCGAGCCGTCGAGGAGACTCTGCAACTGTGCGAGGGCAAGCTCTATGGACTGTTCAACAATGGCGCTTACGGACAACCGGGCGCCGTGGAAGACCTCAACCGCGACACGCTCAGACGGCAATTCGAAACCAACTTTTTCGGCTGGGCCGAATTGACCAACGCCCTGCTGCCCTCGATGATCGCCAATGGCGAAGGGCGCATCGTGCAGAACAGCTCAGTGCTGGGTTTTGCGGCCCTGCCCTTTCGCGGCGCCTATAACGCCAGCAAATTCGCACTGGAAGGGCTGACCGACACTCTGCGGCTGGAACTGGAAGGAACCGGCGTCCATGTCAGCCTGATTGAACCGGGCCCCATTACCAGTGATTTTCGCAAAAACGCATTGAGCGCTCTACAGAGCAATATCAACATGGACGCCAGTCGTCATCGGGAAAAATACCAGAGCTCGGTAGAACGGCTCAGTAAGCCCGGCCCGGCCATGCGCTTCACGCTGGGGCCCGAAGCCGTCTACAAACGGCTGAAGAAAGCCCTCGAAAGCGCCCGCCCCCGGCCGCGTTACTACGTCACCTTCCCCACCTATCTGTTGGGCTACCTGAAACGGCTACTGAGCACCCGACAGCTGGACCGCTTCCTGAGAAAAGCCGGCAATTGAGTACCCAACCCCTACCCCAAAGCTTTAAGACACATGTCAACTAGCGCGCACGCATCGACATATAGCGCTCGTAGTCGGGAATTGAGCGTTCAACGGTGTTGTTGAACAGTGGTGAGGCCACCATAAAATCCGCCGAAATCTGATTACAGGCCACCGGAATATTCCACACCGCCGCGATGCGCAACAACGCCTTGACGTCCGGGTCGTGAGGCATGGGCTCGAACGGATCCCAGAAGAATATCAGAAAATCCACTTTGCCCTCGGTAATCAACGATCCCACCTGCTGGTCGCCCCCCAGAGGGCCGCTGATCAAGCGGGTAATGGGCAACTCCGTCGCCTCGCCAATGACCGTGCCCGTCGTGCCAGTCGCATAGAGATTATGCTGCGATAACGTCTCCCGATGTTTGGTACACCAGGCCACCAGATCTTTTTTCTTGTTATCGTGAGCCACCAGAGCAATGCTTTTTTTGGCGGGCAGGGTTACGTTTTTGAATTCCATCTTATATCTCTCGAACAAAGCGTTTATTGAAAGGCCGGGAGAGCCGTACCGTCAGCGCGTGGACAGCGCCCGAGTGACCTCGCCGACCAGTGACGGTCCTCGATAGATAAAGCCCGTGTAGGTCTGAACCAGGCGGGCGCCCGCCTCGATTTTTTCCCGCGCACTGGGCCCATCGCTGACCCCGCCAACACCGATAATGGGCAACTGGTCTTTCAGGTGTTCCCGCAGGGCCGATACCATACGGGTGCTCTTCTCACGCACCGGCAACCCGCTGAGGCCTCCCGCCTCTTCACTGTGCGGCAGCGACTCAACGCCCTCGCGACCAATCGTGGTATTGGTGGCAATCACCCCGTCCATACCCTGCTCTACCAGCACACCGGCCACCTGCTCAATCGCGGCGTCGTCCATATCCGGAGCGATCTTGACCACCAGAGGCACATAGCGCCCCTCGGCCTGATAGCGATCCTGCTGCTCGGCTTTCAGTCGTTCCAGCATACGGCTGAGACTGTCGCCAAACTGCAGATCCCGAAGCCCCGGAG
This sequence comes from Marinimicrobium sp. C2-29, assembly GCF_038419845.1. NCBI lineage: Bacteria > Pseudomonadati > Pseudomonadota > Gammaproteobacteria > Cellvibrionales > Cellvibrionaceae > Marinimicrobium > Marinimicrobium sp. C2-29. The sequence continues at coordinate 157,069 of NZ_JBCAQT010000003.1, read as the reverse complement.
TGTTGGGCGAAGAAATATTGAATGTGATGTACTCGGCATGCGCGTAAACCTTCTGCAGACACACCAGATAATCATCAACCGCATTTTCCAGTGGTGTGGTGGCATTCTTGCCAATATTGATCCCCAGTATCCCGGTGTAGCGTCGCCGCTTGACCCGCTCTACCAGGTAGTCCACGCCTTTGTTGTTGAAACCCATCCGGTTGATGATTGCTTCGCGCTCGGGGAGTCGGAACAGGCGCGGTTTGGGATTGCCCGGTTGCGGCCGGGGCGTGACCGTCCCGATCTCCACAGAGCCAAAACCGAGACCGCCCAGGGCGTTGAAGTAGTCGCCGTTCTTGTCCAGTCCCGCCGCCAGACCCAGGGCGTTGGAGAAGCGTAGCCCCATCACCTCCAGTGGACTGAAGGAGGGTCTGGATCGGATCAGGCCCAGCAGTTTCAAACGCTCGGCCGCCCCGAGCCAATCGAGGGAAATGTGATGGGCGGTTTCCGGGTCGAGTTGAAACAGGGCTTTGCGGATCAGGGAATACATGCGAGTGCTACCTAGCCTGGCGGGACCAATTGGCCTGCAAGTCCCGGGACAGGGGCCGGGACTTGCAGGTCCTTTCAATACGTAAACAATGGTCAAAGGATACTGGATTTGCGCTTTCTAGTCGATTTTTTCAATGGACTGGAAGCGGTTGTGCTGGTCAAAGGCGATTTTGAAGCGCCCACGAATGCCCTGTCGGGTGACAAATTGACGCAGAATCGGAGCGGGAAAGCGGACGCTGCGGCCATCGACCGTATAGGCCAGAACGTTCTGGGCACTGCCCTGGTACCAGCGTTGGTATTCGTCCGGAGAAATGGACAGATTGACAAAAACAGCGTTCACGGCTGGTACCAGAGCTCCTCACGATCCAGTGGTGTCTGCGGTGTCATCATGGGATTATCGATCCGCAGAATCTTGCGCTGGTCCAGCTTCGCTCGACGGATGGACTCTCCATGGTATGACAGGAACAATTCGTCGAACGAGCCATCCTCAATCGCACGATCAAGGCCCCGCTCTATGGCTTCGGCGACCTCCCGGTTGGCGCGATTGACAAAAAAGTAATAGGCCGAAGGGTACACCAGAGCGAGCGATTGATCGACCGAAAAATCAAGCTCGGAGAAGGCTTCCACTTCGTCCCAGACCTCCAGGGCCGAGCGCGGAAAGTAGTCCACCCGACCGGCGTAAAGCATTTTGAACATGCCCTCCCAACTGGCCGAGCGGACAACATTAAAACCGTTGTGAAGGAGCACATTGGTATCCGGCCAATCATGCCCCTGGACGGTTTTCAGCGACTTCAATGGCTCGAGACCATCCAGAGTCGCAAAACGCGCCTGGTCACCGTCGCGAATCATCAGAAGGCGCCAGCCAATCAGGCCTTTATACAGAGGAATCCGTATCGGTCGCAAAACCGACTCGCGACGCTCGTTGGTATTCATCCAATGGACATCGTACATCCCCTTGGCCACCGACATCACGCTTCGGCTTTCGCGGAATTCTGACATGATCACCGGCTCAAGACGATAGACTTTGCCCGAGCGGGAAAGCGCAAGATTAAGCAGCTCCAGAAAGTAATCGGTCTGGATTTGACCATACTCCTCACCCAGCGCCGGATAGCGGATGACCATTACCTCTTCTTCGCTCGCAACCGCTTCCTGCGCCCACGCGCCCCCGGCGAGAGCCCAAAGCAGGAGAACTCCCGAAATCAGGCGACTCTTTATAACGTATTTAGGCATAAAGGGGATGATTTCCAAGCGTTAGTTATTAGCACTGTCTTTTTAATCGTATGACAATACAATAGCCTACCCGAATGCGGAGCGCAATCGAATAGAGAGGATGCCAACCAACCACCGACCACCAGGCACAGAAGCATTCCCGCAGACGCCGAGGCGCTATTCATGCAGGGGGTTTTACTCGCGAATCCGGCCGTAAACCCGTAGAATCCGGTTCACGACAACCGCCCCTTCTGTTGCCAGTCAATACCGAGAGCTCCCGTGAATAATACCGACTTTTCATCACTGCCCCTGGATCCTGCCCTGCTCGAGAACCTGTCCTCTTTGCAGTACCACCGAATGACACCGATACAGGCCCAGAGTCTGCCGCCGATCCTCGCCGGAGAGGACGTGATTGCCCAGGCCAAAACCGGCTCGGGCAAAACCGCCGCGTTTGCCCTGGGGGTATTGCACAGGCTGCGAATCAGGAGCTTTGCGGTGCAGTCGCTGGTCCTGTGCCCCACGCGGGAGCTGGCGGATCAGGTGGCCGGAGAGATACGCAAACTCGCGCGCACCCTGCCCAACATCAAGGTGTTGACACTGTGCGGAGGCTCGCCTTTTGGCCCGCAGGTGGGCTCGCTCGAGCACGGGGCGCACATCGTGGTCGGTACGCCGGGCCGGATCGAAGACCATCTGCGCAAGGAGACTCTGACGCTGCGTCAGGTCAACACGCTCGTGCTGGATGAAGCGGACCGCATGCTGGACATGGGCTTTGAGGAGGTGTTGGATACGATCGTGAGTTATCTCCCTCGCACCCGCCAGAATCTATTGTTCAGCGCAACCTTCCCGGACTCGATAGAGACCATCGCCCGTCGCATCATGAGCTCGCCGGTTCGCATTACCGTGGAAGAGCCTCACGACGACACCAGCATTGAGCAGCTGTTCTGCCCGGTCAACAATCGTCCCCGAACAGAGGCCGTGCGCCTGTTGCTGCTGCACCACCGACCCGACTCGGCGCTGGTATTCTGCAATACCAAAAAAGCGGTGAAGGAGCTGACCAGCGCACTCAACCAGGCGGGGCTCAATACCCTGGCGTTGCACGGCGACCTGGAGCAGCGCGAGAGGGACCAGACCATGGTCATGTTCGCTAACAAAAGCGCTTCGGTTCTGGTGGCCACGGATGTGGCCGCCCGCGGCCTGGATATTGACGCGGTGGATCTGGTCATCAACTATGAAATTGCGCGCGACCGCGCGGTCCACACCCACCGGGTGGGTCGCACCGGCCGTGCCGGGCACAGCGGCAAGGCCATTACCCTGTACGAAGAGAAAGAGCAGTTCAAGCTGGAGCGGCTGGATTCACAGGGAAGAGTCACACCCACGGCTCTGCCCGATGCTTCCCTGCTGCAACAACCCGGTTACAAGGCCTCCATGGCCACGCTGCAGATAGACGGCGGCAAAAAACAGAAAGTCCGCCGGGGGGATATTCTCGGCGCGCTGACCGCACCGGGAGGCTTGCAGGGCAGCGAGGTGGGCAAGATCCATCTTCAGGACATGCGCACTTACGTCGCCGTCAGGCGGCCGCAGGCGCGCACGGCGCTGGATCTGATCAACAAGGGCAAACTCAAGGGTCGCCAGTTTCGGGCGCGCCTGCTTTAGTGCTCCACCCGGTCAATCGCCACAGAGTCAATCAAAGTCCTGCTGTTCCATCCAGGGGATGATGCGCTCGAACGCCTTTTCGATATTGTCCATGGAGGTGGAGTAACTCAGGCGCAGGGAGTTGGCACAACTGCTGCCAAAGGTCTCCCCGGGAATGGTGCACACACCGGTCTCCTTCAGCAGACGCAGGGCTACGTTCGTGCCGTTGGCTCCCTCCGGCAGAGAGGGAAACAGGTAAAAAGCGCCTTCCGGTTTATAGCCGGTCAAATGCGGAGTTTTCTCCACCAGCTCGACCAACCGGTCCCGCCGCTTGGTGTATTCCGCCAACATGTAATTGATAAAATCGTTGCTTCCGTGCAACGCCTCAACCCCCGCCCACTGACAGGGCGTATTGGCCACGGTGGTGGTGAACATGTGGTAGCGGCGCAACTTTTTGATCGCGCCCTGACTGCCGATCAGCCAGCCAATACGCATACCGGCCATGCTGTAGGTTTTGGAAAAACTGCTGACCACCATTACGTGGTCCAGGTCAGTGCAGGAGGCCAATACCGAGGGGTAGGTCTGACCGTCGTAAATCAGGTGGTCATACACCTCGTCGCTGATGATCTGAATCCCACGGTAAGCCGCCTCCTCGATAATGATATCCAGGGTTTCCTTCGGGTAAACAGTTCCCGTGGGGTTGCTGGGTGAGTTGAGCACAATGCCGTAGGTGTGGGGCTCAATTGCGTCAATCACTTCGTAGGGGTCGAGCTGGTGGTTGTTCTCCGCCCGGGTGGGAATTTCAGTCACTTCCCCACCATTCATGCGAATCAGCGGAGAATAGAGCATGAACGCCGGGTCGGGCACGATAAAGTGCCGTCCCGGAGCCGACACGGCCGTCAACGCGAGATAGAGCGCTTCGGTGGCCCCGGTGGTGATCATGATATTTTCCGGGCTCAGCGTGCGCTGGTACCGCTCGCCATAATAAATGGCCAGCGATTCCAACAGCTCCGGCAGCCCCGCATCCATGGTGTAGCCGGTCTGGCCGCGCTGCAACGCTTCGGTCGCGGCGTTGATCACATTCTGGGGTGTCGGCAGGTCCGGCTGGCCAATGGACAGATGAACGACATCGTCCAGTGTGGAGGCCAGATTCACCATTTTGCGGATACCCGGAATGGGAATGGTCATGAGCGCCGGATTCCAGATGGGATCTTCGGACTCGTAGAATTCGAAATCCATGTTGCTCAGTGGCATGACAGCACTCCCGTATTACTTCGTGGCGTATTGCTGGGCGACGCGGGGTTACCAGCGTCAATCGTTCTCTTGTCAATCATAGCTGCATCAGACCGGGGCGTCGGTCGGTCAGATCATTCGCCTGTTGGTAGGCATGACCAGCCTGCAGCACCAGGGCGTCATTGAAGCGCGCGCCCACCAGTTGTAACCCGATCGGCAGACCCTGGCTGTCAAATCCGCAGGGCACCGACAGGGCCGGCTGTCCGGTCATATTGAACGGATAGGTAAAGGGTGTCCAGGTCGGCCAACGGGTGTGGGGCCAGTCTTCGGGCACTTCCCGGCCGGTTTTGAAGGCGGTGATCGGAAGCGTCGGAGTCAACAACAGATCGTACTTCTGATGGAAGTGCGCCATGCGCTCGCGCAGCGCCATGGACTCATTTACTGCCCCCATATAATCGAGCATGGTCAAGCGGCTCGCTTTGGTGCCCACTTTGACCAGCTCCGGATCCATCTGGTCCCGTTTGCGGCTGCCCAGCTCACGGATGGCGTTGGCCACGCCGCTGTAGAACAGATGCCCGAACGCCGGCAGTGGATCACTGAAACCGGGATCCACCCGGAAGACTTCCGCTCCCAACTCTCTGAAGACTTCAACCGAAGCCGCCACGGCTTCTTCAACCTCGGGATCGACATCCACATAACCCAGGTTGGGGCTGTAGGCGATTTTCAGGCCCTTGATGCTGCGCCCGAGATTGGCCGTGTAGTCGATGTGGCGCCGCGGAATGGCATAGGTATCCCTGTGATCATTTTCGGACAGGACATTCATCATCAGAGCGCAGTCATCGACGGTCCGGGTCATGGGACCGGGATGCGCCAATGTACCAAAGGGGCTGGCGGGCCAGTGTGGCACTTCACCAAAGGAGGCTTTGAACCCGACGATGCCACAGAAAGAAGCGGGAATGCGAATGGAGCCGCCCGCATCGGTGCCCAGCGCCAGAGGCGCCATCCCCAGCGCGACCGCGACCCCGCTGCCGCCGCTGGAGCCGCCGGCGGTTCGCGCCGGGTCCCAGGGATTATTGGTCACCCCATCGGTGGGATTGTCGGTGACCCCTTTCCAGCCAAACTCGGGCGTTGTGGTCTTGCCGATGGGCACATAACCGTGTCGAGCCAGGGCGGCGGTTGCCGGCGCCGATTTGTCCAGCGTCGATTTGGGATCAACGGTTTTCGAACCTTTGAGGGTGGGCCACATGGGCGTGAGAAACACGTCTTTCACTGCGACAGGCACGCCGTCCAGCAGCCCCTGCGTCTGCCCCTGCTGATAACGTTGCTCCGATTCCCGTGCCAGGGACAGAGTGGTCTCCCGGTCCACCAGACAAAAACCATTGGTCACCGTGTCGACCCGCTCGATCTGATCGAGCATCTCCGTCGCCACGTCCACGGGTGAGAGAGTTTTATCCCGGAACTGCTGAAGCAACTGCACAGCGGTCATTCGCAGAATGTCCTGGTTCATCTAAGGCTTCTCCTCGCTTGTGGTTAACGCCCGACGCGCGCTTTGTCCACTTCGTTTTGCAATGAATCCCCCGCCTGCCAGCGAAGAAAGTTATCGACAAATTGCTCGCCCAGTGCACGGCGCCATCCGATAAAATCCCCCGCCATGTGGGCGGAAATCATCACGTTGGGCCGGTCCCACAAGGGGTGATCTTCGGCCAGCGGCTCCTCTTCGAACACATCCAGCGCGGCGCCCGCGAGCTCACCCTTATCCAGGGCTTCGAGCAACGCCCCTGTTTTTACAATGGGGCCACGACCCACATTGATCAAGTGGGCAGAGGGCTTCATGGCGGCAAAATTGTCGCGATCAAACAACCCCTCCGTGTCCGGGGTGAGTGGTGCGGTAATCACCACATAATCGGCGTGAGGCAGTAGCTGGGCCATATCCTCCTGGGCATGAACCGCGGCAAACCCCTCGATCTCGCGCGCCGTGCGCGCCGTACCGATCACTTCGAGTCCAGCGGCGGAGAGCAATTGCCCCACCGTGGTACCGATCGAGCCCGCCCCGACGATCAGTGCCTGCTGGCCCCGGATCAGTCGGGTTTCCCGATGCTGCCAGCGATGCTGTTTCTGGTAGTGAAGGTTGCCCAGAGTATCCTTGGCGAACATCAATATGGCGCCCAAAACGTACTCGGCAATCCCGCGATTGAACACGCCCCGGGCATTGGTTACCGGGATGTCGCTCTCGGCCAGGGCCGGGAACATGAGTGCGTCCACACCGGCGCTGGTGGCATGGACCCAGCGCACACTGGGTTGCTCGGGCCAGCACTCGGCGAGCATGTCCGAGCGAAAATCGGTCACCACCAGAACCTGCGCCCGGGTCAGCCCGTCACGCAGGCTCGCTTCATCCCGGACATGGGTCACGGTGACCGATTCGGGCAACTTGTCCAGGCCCGGCAGATCTTTTTCATCCGGGGCTGTGAGAATCAGAATTTCAGTCATAGCTCTTCCGCCACTGTCTCCAGAACCTTGTTGAACCGATCGGCCGCATCATCGATCTCCTCGGCGCTCACCACCAGAGGCGGCAGCCAGCGAACGATCTGCCCGGCCGTGCCGCAGCGCAGCAGCAGCAGGCCGCGGTGCTCGGCCGCCTCGGTCAGCTTTTGGGCGATATCGCCACGGGGCCGATCCGGACCGTTGGCGATTTCCATACCCAGCATCAACCCCTTGCCGCGCAGGTCGTCAATCCAGGCATATTCTTTCTTGAACGCATCGAGCCGTTCATACAGTTGCTCACCACGCTTGGCGGCGTTGGCGACCAGATCTTCTTCTTCCACCACATCCATCGTCGCCAGGGCGGCGGCACAGGCGACCGCATTGGCGCCATAGGTGCCGCCCTGGGAGCCCGGCAGCCCCTTGCTCATCAGAGTCTGGGAGGCCGCGATGCCCGACAGCGGGAAGCCACTGGCCAGCCCCTTGGCGGTGATCACGATATCGGGCTGAACGCCAAAGTGTTCCATGCTCCAGAACTTACCCGTGCGCCCGTAACCGGCCTGAATTTCATCGGCGATCAACAGAATATTGTGCTCTTTGCAACGCTGGGCCAGGCCCTGCATAAACGCCTTGTTGGCGGGATAGTAGCCATACTCGCCCTGCACCGGCTCAATGATCATGGCGGCGGTGTCGCTGGGGGCGCTGTGGGTCTTGAGAATTTCGTCCAGCTCACGCAGACAGAAGTCGGTGGCGGTCTGTTCATCCCAACCGTAACGATAGAGATGAGGAAAGGGAGCCACGACCACGCCGGCCATCATGGGATGAAAACCGGTGCGCACCTTGGTGCCAGAGGTCGTCATGGAGGCCGCCGCCATGGTCCGGCCGTGGAAACCGCCGTGAAAGGTCAGGATGTTGGCGCGCCCGGTTGCGTGGCGCGCCAGGCGCAAGGCCATTTCCACCGCTTCGGAGCCAGAATTGGCAAATGCCACCGAATCGATGCCCTTGGGCATTTTCTCCACCAGGCGGTCGGTGAGCTTGAGCATGGGCTCGTGGGTCACGGTGGTGTATTGGGCATGAATGACCTTGCCCACCTGTTCCTGTGCGGCTTTGACGACCCTTGGGTGGCAGTGACCGGTACTGGTCACGCCAATGCCGGAGGTGAAATCCAGGTAGGCCCGATCATTGCTGTCATAGAGCCAGGCGCCCTCGCCTTTTTTGACGTGCACCTTGCTCGACTGTTTCAACAGAGGTGACAGATGGCTCATGGTTGTTGCTCCTTTACTGGTTGATCGGTGTGTTCAACGCATCGGTTAACGCAGGTTATCGATGATTCCCCGCGTGACCTCCCGCGTGGTTCGCGCCCTGGCATCGCCCTGCTGTTGTGCTTGCAAATCTTTGGCCACCGCCGCTCGCAACTGTTCCGCTGGCGCGGAAAAGTCCAGCCACTCCAGCATCATCGCCGCGGTCAACAACATGGCCGAGGGGTTGGCAATCCCCTGTCCAGCGATGTCGGGCGCGCTCCCGTGGGTCGGTTCGAACAGGGCCGGCTGACTTTTGTCATCGGGGTTGATGTTGCAGGAAGGCGCTACACCGAGACCACCGGAGAGTACCGCTGCCAGATCCGTGAGAATATCGCCGTGCAGGTTACTGGCCGCCACCACATCGAACTGCCAGGGGCACTGGACAAACTTCATGCAGGCGGCGTCGACCAGCTCGTGATGTACGCCAATCTCGGGAAATTCCGGCGCCACCTGGTCGAGCACCTCGGTGTACATCTCGCCCCAGTTGGGCTGGGCATTGCGCTTGGTGATCAGGCAGACCTGAGCATTCTGATGCCCGCTGCGAGCACAGCTGTAATCGCGAATCTCGCCCGCTTCATGCCGCGCTTTCAAGCGTTCGGTGGCGCGGCGAAAGGCGTGGCGAATCAACCGTTCGGTCGCGCGGCGGGTAAACACTTCCAGCTGAGTGGCGACCTCATCCACCGTGCCGGGACGCAATCGCCCGCCCTGATTGACGTATTCGCCCTCGCTGTTTTCGCGAATCACCAGCATGTCGACATTCGCGGCGCGCGGGTCGGCCAGATATTGAGGTGCCCCGGGCAGCAACCGCGCCGGCCGCTCGCAGGCCCACAGGTCGAGGCCTTTGCGGAACGTCAGCAGAGGTGCCAGAGAGATTCCATCCGAGAGCCGGTACCGTTTTGGGTCACTGGTAGGCCCCGGGTCCCCCAGAGCGCCCAATAACAGTGCGTCGTAGCCGCGCAGCTGCTCAAGGGCATCGGCCGGCATCATCTCGCCATGCTCCCGATGCCAGGCCGTGCTGGGCCAGGGCAGCGTTTCCCAGCGCAGTGGCAACTGGTGACGCTCCCGCAGCGTCTCGAGCACCGTTTCGGCGGCGTCCATGACCTCCAGTCCGATACCGTCACCGGGCATCAACGCGAGCGTGATTTCCTTGGGTCGAGTCTGTGCCATCGGTGCTTACTCCCCGCCCATGCAGAGGTATTTGATCTCTTCGTACTCTTCCATACCGTGGCGTGAACCCTCACGCCCCAGGCCCGAGGCTTTCATGCCGCCAAAGGGCGCCGTGGCATTGGACACCGCGCCTTCGTTGACGCCGATGATGCCGCTGTCCAGGCCATCGGCGACCCGCCAGACCCGGTGGATATTCTGGCTGTAGTAATAGGCCGCCAGGCCGTAGGGAGTGTCGTTGGCGATGCGGATCGCTTCCTCTTCGGTTTTGAACCGGATGATCCCCGCCAGTGGACCAAAGGTCTCTTCATGACAGAGCTGCATATCCGGGGTAACGTCGGTCAACAACAGGGGTTCGACATAGTTGCCCTTTTTCCCCTCCGGCACCGGCCCGTAAACCCGTTGTGCCCCCTTGCTCATGGCGTCTTCGTAATGCTGGGTCACCTTTTCCACGGCGGCCCGGTTGATCAGGGCCGACTGGTTCACACCCTCTTCAAAGCCGTCACCGACTTTCAGTTTTTTCATGGCGGCGGTCAGCTTCTCGACAAAGGCGTCGTGCACACTGTCCTGCACCAGAAAGCGGTTGGCGCAGACACAGGTCTGGCCCGTGTTGCGGAACTTGGAGGCCATGGCCCCCTCCACCGCTTTATCCAGATCCGCATCGTCAAAGACAATAAAGGGCGCGTTGCCCCCCAGCTCCAGTGACACTTTCTGTATATGCTCGGCGCACTGGGCCATGAGTTTGCCGCCCACGACGGTGGAGCCGGTAAAGCTGAGTTTGCGCACCACCGGGCTGCTGGTGAAAGCCTCGCCGATGGGCCGGGGTTTGCCGGTAATCACATTGAGCACACCGGCCGGGATGCCCGCCTCGGCGCTCAAGTGGGCCAGAGCCAGGGCGGTATAGGGTGTCGCTTCAGCGGGCTTGACGATCATCGAGCAGCCGGCGGCCAGGGCGGCCCCCGCCTTGCGCGTGATCATGGCCGCCGGAAAATTCCAGGGAGTAATGGCCACACTCACGCCGATGGGCTGACGGGTCACCACGATGTGCTGATCCGGTTTGGCACCCGGGATGGTTTCGCCATAGGAGCGCCGTGCCTCCTCGGCAAACCACTTGATAAAAGAGGCGGCGTACTGGACTTCGCCTTTGGACTCGGCCAGAGGCTTGCCCTGCTCAAGGGTCATGAGTTTCCCCAAATCCTCGGTGTTATCCAACATCAACTGATACCAGCGATACAGACACTCGCTGCGCTCATTGGCTGTTTTCTTGCGCCAGACCTGAAACCCCTTGTCCGCTTCGGCGATCGCTCGGGCTGCGTCCTGGGCGTTGCAGTTGGGCACCTGCCCCAGGATATCGCCATTGGCCGGGTTATCCACGTCCAGTGTCTCGCCGCTCTGAGCGCCAACCCACTCACCACCGATATAACAGGCCTGCCGAAAAAGTTTGCTGTTGCTCAGTTTTGGCTGTGTCATTGGATATTCCTCCTGGGGTTCGATACTCATAGGGTGGTGTGCCTGGTAACGCCACAAAACTGTCGCAGGAGCCTCGTTTTGCCTGCAAACGTCGGGCTGTCCGCTCAACCACCGTTGCAACTTACTCTAGCAGACATTGGCCACCACCTGACAAATATGATGTAAAGTTTTGCTTCGAGTTCAATGGAGTTGTCTGCGTTCAACCCGGTTCTCCATACTGGGTTATCTGCACCAGATCCAGCAGCTCCCGCAGGGCAACGGAAAAAATGGCATAGTCACTGCCGCTGCTGTTCTGTACTTCATTCATCATGCCCCGCCAGCGATCCAGCTGAAAGCTCATCAGCACCTGCCACTGTTCAATGACCGACTCGACCGTCTGATCATTTTCCAGCCAGTGACACAGCGCCAACGTCAGACTTCGAAGCTGTGATTCCAGATCATCCAGGTAGGTTTCCCGTGCCATGGCCTGCCAGTAGTTGTCCACCGCCGCCTCGGATATCTGGCGGGCGAAGTCATGCAGCTGCAACTGTTCGTTAAGCTGTAAATACAGATCCGTCACGGTCATCAGGGGTAGCCGGGTCTGGCGTGAGGCTTCGGCAATACTCAGTCCCGAGTAGAGGTGGCCCGGGGCGGCAACCCGTGGTAACAGATCCTCCGGCACACCGGCCACCCGCAACCGCTCGCTCTGCTCGGTCCACTCTTCCAGCGCCCGCCCCTGCAGGTAATCGGGCAACGCCTGCATCACCTCCACAACCAGCGGCGCGAAGTGCTCGATCTCGGTTTGCGGCGTCAGTTGACTGCGACGATTGCGCAAGAACCAACGGGCGGCACGCCGGACACGGCGCATCATGGTTTTCATCAGCTCCATCTGCACCTCCGAGCTGACCACATAGTCGAGCGATTCCAGCGCTCGCCAGGTTTCATCCAGCTGGTAGATGTCGCGGGCGATCACATAGGCCTTGGCCATGTCGCCGGTATTGACGCCGGTCGAGTCGAGCAGTCGCTGGGCAAAGCTCAGGCCCATGGTGTTGACCAGATCGTTGGCCACTTGCGTGGCGACCAACTCTCCCCGCAACCGGTGGCGCTCGATCCACTCGGGAAAATCTTTCTGTAGCGGCTCTGGAAAGGCGCGCAGAGCGAAACGGGCCAGATAGGGATCGTCGGCCACGTCCGCTTCGGCCAGATCATTTTTAAGGATGACCTTGGCGTAAGAGATCAGCACCGACAACTCCGGGCGGGTCAGCCCCTGCCCCTGGGCCTGACGCTCGGCCAGGGTCTCTTCATCGGGCAGAAACTCCAGCTTGCGATCGAGCCGCCCCTGACTCTGCCAGACGCTCATCACCCGCCGGTACTCGGCATTGCGCCGCAATGCATCGGAGGCCGCCACACTGATCGCCTGGGTCTGGCGGTAGTTGTTGTGCAACACCAGCTCGGCCACCTGATCGGTCATCTCCACCAGCCGCTGGTTACGCTGCTTTCCGGTCAGATCACCATTCTCCTGAACTTCGTTCAGCAGTATTTTGATGTTGACCTCGTGGTCAGAACAGTCAACGCCGGCGGCATTGTCGATAAAGTCGGTATTGCAGGCACCGCCATTGAGCGCGTATTCCACCCGACCAAGCTGGGTCATCCCCAGGTTGCCGCCTTCGCCGATGACTTTACAGCGCAGTTGATCACCATCGACCCGAAGGGAGTCGTTGGCCTTGTCGCCCACTTCGGCGTGAGTTTCACTGGAGGCTTTCACATAGGTGCCAATGCCGCCGTTCCAAAGAAGGTCCACCGGCGCCTTGAGCAGTGCGGAAATCAGCTCGGTCGGGGTCAGCTCCCTCTCCTCGATACCGAAGCACTCGCGCATTTGTGGCGAGATTTTTATCGATTTGGCATCGCGGCTGAAAACCCCACCGCCTTTGCTGATCAACTTCCCGTTATAGTCGGCCCAGTTGGTTCCCGGCGTATCGAACAGGCGCTGTCGCTCCTCAAAGCTGCTGGCGGCGTCCGGCGTCGGGTCAATGAAAATGTGCATGTGGTTGAAAGCCGCCACCAGACAGATGTGTTTTGACAACAACATGCCATTGCCAAAGACATCGCCGGCCATATCGCCCACGCCCACCACGGTGAAGTCCTCGTTCTGGATATCCTTTCCCAGCTCCTTGAAGTGTCGCTGCACGGCCACCCAGGCACCGCGCGCAGTGATGCCCATGGCCTTGTGGTCATACCCCTGACTGCCACCGGACGCAAACGCATCGCCCAGCCAGTGGTGATATTCGTTGGATATTTCGTTGGCAATATCAGAGAAGGTGGCGGTCCCCTTGTCGGCCGCCACTACCAGGTAGGGATCGTCTTCGTCCAGACGCACCACCTGCTCCGGCACTTGAATCCGGCCTTCCACCAGATTATCGGTGATGTCCAGAAGCCCGCGGATAAACGTCTGGTAGCAGGCAATCGCTTCCTGCTGCAGTGCTTTGCGGTCGCCCCCACTGGGGGGCCGTTTGCACACAAAACCACCTTTGGCGCCGTTGGGAACAATCACCGCATTTTTGACCTGCTGGGCCTTGACCAGCCCGAGCACTTCGGTGCGGTAGTCCTGCAGACGATCCGACCAACGCAACCCACCGCGCGCCACCTTGCCCGCACGCAGATGGACGCCCTCCATACGCGGCGAGTACACGAATATCTCAAACATCGGGCGGGGCTCGGGGATATCCGCAATCTCCCGGGGCATCAACTTCAACGACAGATAGTTTTTGGCCTGACCCGACGCGTCGGGCTGAAAATAGTTGGTGCGAACACAGCCATCGAGAATGGCCAGGTAGCGGCGGATGATCCGATCCTCATTGAGGTTGCTCACCTGGTCGAGCGCTTTGATGATTTTTGCGCGCAGACGCTCGCCGCGCTCGCGCCGGGTTTTCTCATCACTGCGTGCGCGCGGATCGAAACGCGCCTTGAACAGGGCCACCAGATCGCGGGTGATGCGCACATGACTGGCCAGTGCCGAGGCGATGTACTGCTCGGTAAAGTTGAACAGCGTCTGGCGCATGTAGCAGGCGAGCGCCCGCAACAAAACGACCTCGCGCCAGCTCAGGCGCGCGCCCAGTACCAGGCGATTGAACGCATCACTCTCGGCCTCCTGGCGCCAGACCGCCGAGAAGGCCTCCTGGAAGTTATTGCGCACCGAAGCCACGTCCAACTTGTCACTGAGGTCGTGACTCAAGTGGAAGTTGTGCATCCACACGGATTTTTCATCCGCCGTCACAATCTCGTAGGGGTGCTCGGCCACCACCCGAAGTCCGAGGTGTTCGAGCACCGGAATCACATCGGACAACTCCATGGGGCGGTTGCGCCGGAACACTTTGAAGCGCAGCGCCCGGTCATCGACGTTGGGCGGTTGATAAAAGCTCAGCGCCAGCTCACCGTTGCCCCCGAGTGCCTCCATCTGGTCAATGTCCTGGACCGCCGAACGGGCATCGAAGTGATCCCGGTAGCCGGACGGAAAGGCGTCCTGATACTGCTCGAGCAACAACACCGCGCGCTCCTCGCCCTTGGCTTCGGTGAGCGCCTCCAGCAATTGATCCTCCCAGGAGCGGGTGATTTCAATAATCTGCGCCTCGAGCTGCTCGACATCGTAATCGCGCGCCACCTCCGGATCGACGCGGAACACCAGATGCACCCGGGCGAGGATGGATTCCGAAAAATAGGTGTTGAAGTCGACCTCATGGGCACCGAGTGCTTTGCCCAGAAGCGACTGGATGCGCATGCGAATGCGGGTGGTAAACAGATCCCGGGGCACATAGATGAGGCAGTTGATGAACTTCCCGAACACATCCTGACGCACAAACAGGCGCACGCGATAGCGCTCATTGATGCGCGCCACACCGGTGGTGATTTCGTACAACTGGGAGGTACTGCTCTGAAAGAGTTCATCACGGGGGAAGGTTTCCAGGATCTGGCGCAGCGCCTTGCCGTCATGACTCGCCGGGTCCAGCCCCGACCGTTCAAACACTTCACCGACCTTCTCCCGGATCAGCGGAATCTGATAGGGGCTCAGCGTATAGACCGCCGAGGTATAGAGCCCCAGAAACCGTGCTTCACCGCAGAACTCGCCCTGGTCGTCAAAGCGCTTCACTACCACATAATCAGAGTACGCCTGGCGATGAACACGCGAACGCCCGGGTGATTTGGAAAAGGCAATGAGCTTGGGCGACAGATGAAACTGCAGCGTACCGGCGCTATCATCATCCAGCACCTTGCGGTCGGGTTCGGTCTCGTCCAGACGAAACAGACCCAGGCGCTTGTCGGCGTTTTCCTTCAGAACCCGGGTGCCGTTTTCGCTGACAATGTCATACTCGACATATCCCATGAAGGTGAAGTGGTTATCCCGCAACCAGGCGAGGAAGGCCTGGCTTTCGTTGATTTTGCTATCCATCGGCGGGTGGGTCGCATGGGTCAGCTGAGCCTCAGCGGTTTCGGCTTCGGCCAATAACGGATGGTAGTCATTCACCACCACCTTGACCTGGTTGAGCACCACTTGCAGTGAACGGCGTATATCCCTCAGAACCCCGCTGTCGGTATGCAGGCGAATCTCCATGTAAATCAGGGCTTCTCTGCTGAGCCCGGGGTCATCGGTGCGCCCACAGGCGGCCTCGGTATCCGTCTCGCACCCGGCGGCCTCCAGGCGATTCAGCTGCCCTTTTGCGTTCCGCTCCACAGCGATGACCGTACTCTTGATGCTGTGAATGGCAATGTTGCGCCGGTTGAGTTCGATGCGGATGGAATCCACCAGGAAGGGCATGTCGGCGTGCTTGACCAGCAACACTGTGTGCGGGCACAGCCAGCCATCCTCTTCCAGGTTGGGATTGAACAGGCGTATCGAGGGCGCGCCGGGGGTATGGTCTTCGAGCAGGCGCCAGGCGCTGTAAACCGCGCCGAACACGTCCTGAATCGGGCGGCCCACCCATTCCTCCAGAGGCAATCGCGCAAAAAACGTTCGACGGAAGACTTCCCAGTGCGTAAAGTCAGATTCAGTGATGAGGTCACGCCCCAATCGGTCCAGGTCCGCAAACAACCCCTGAAGATCGTCGGCGTCCACCAGTCGTCTTTCCATGCATTCCTCCCGATCAATGGTCATTTTCTCTGAAGTACTATTCAGTGTGGGCCCGACATCTGTAAATGTCGAGCTTGAAAAAACAGGGAACTGACTCCACTAAGATGAGTCTACTGCGCAGCTTGGCAACAATAGGCGACACCTGATCAGTTTTTAATCAGACCCCGAACCGTACTTCATCAAATAAGCAGGCAAAAAAGTAGGCACCTATGCAGGCATACGACTCGCTAACCACTCTGAATCACTGGCTCAACAACCAGATCGTCGGCCAGGAGCACCTGGTCCAGCGTATGCTGATCGCGCTGCTCGCCGACGGCCATCTACTGGTGGAAGGCGCGCCCGGACTGGCAAAGACCAAGGCGATCAAAACCCTGGCCGAAGCGATCGAGGGCAACTTCCACCGGATTCAGTTCACCCCGGACCTGCTGCCCTCCGATGTCACCGGCACCGACATCTACCGCCCCGAACAGAACACCTTCGAATTTCAGCCGGGCCCCATTTTTCACAACCTGGTGCTGAGCGATGAAATCAACCGGGCGCCGGCCAAGGTGCAGTCGGCTTTGCTGGAGGCGATGGCCGAGCGGCAGGTCAGTGTGGGCAGTACCACCTACCCTCTGCCGGCACTGTTCATGGTGATGGCCACCCAGAATCCGATCGAACAGGAAGGTACTTATCCGCTCCCGGAAGCGCAGCTGGACCGCTTCCTGATGCAGGTACTGGTGGACTACCCCGATATTGAGTCGGAACGCCGGATCCTCAAACTGGCCCGCGACGAAGCCGCCCATATCGAAGGCGAAGCGCCCAGTGAAATCAGCCAGGAAGTGCTGTTTACCGCCCGCCAGGAAGTGCTGCAGATTCATATGGCCGAACCCATCGAGGAGTACATCGTTCAGCTGATCAACGCCAGCCGCCGACCCAATGAATACGATCAGGAACTGGCCCAATGGCTGGACTATGGTGCCAGTCCGCGCGGCACCATCGCGCTGGATCGCTGCGCCCGCGCCCACGCCTGGATCGATGGCCGAGATTACGTCAGCCCGGACGATGTCCGGGCGGTGGCGCACGACTGCCTCCGCCACCGGCTGATCCTGAGCTTTGAAGCGGAAGCCACCGGCGTTACCAGCGAGAAGGTCATTGATCGACTCCTGGAAACGGTACCTCTGGGTTGATGGCAATGACGACGGCTTCCGACACTCTGCTGGGCCCCCGGGGCGCGCACTGCGATCTGGCCGATCTGCTGCGTTTGCGCTTTGCCGCGCGCGACCTCACGCTCTTTGCCCAGCGCCCGGCCCGCAGTCTGCTGACCGGTGGGCTGCGTACGCGCATGCGTGGTCGGGGGGTGGATTTTGAGGAGGTTCGTCTCTATCACCCGGGCGACGATGTGCGCTCGATTGACTGGCGGGTCACGGCCCGCACCCAGGTCCCCCACACCAAGGTGTTCCGCGAGGAGCGCGAGCGCCCGGTCTTTGTGGTGGCTGACCAGCGCTCGCCCATGTTTTTCGGCAGCCGCACCTGTTTCAAGTCGGTGCTGGCCACCCATCTCGGGGCCCTGATCGCCTGGGCCGCGCTGCACCAGAGCGACCGGATTGGCGGCCTGGTGTTCGGCGACACGAGCCAGCGGGACATTCGGGCCCGTCGCAGCAAGCATGCGGCGCTGGAGCTGCTGCACCAGTTGCACGACTACAACCGGGAGTTGAACGACCCGGTTCCGGCGGACAATGCCGTTCACCTGAGCACCATTCTTGAAGACACGCGGCGGATCGCCAAACCCGGCAGCGCCGTTTTTCTGCTGAGCGACTTTCACGACTTTGATCGGCGCTGCGAACAGCAGCTGTTTGAATTGGCCCGGCATACGGATGTGACCCTGATGCATCTGTACGACCCGCTGGAAAAACAACTGGCCAGCAACAGCGGCCTGACCGTCAGCGACGGCGAGCAGCGGTTGCAATTGCCCGCACAGGATCCGGCATTTCAGCGGGCCTATCGGTCGCGCTTTGAGCAACAGCTGCACTATCTGACCGGCCGCTGTCAGCGACTGGCGCTGCCGCTGCTGTCCTACGCCACCAACGATGATATTCACACACTGATGCGCGAGCGCTTCGGGGCACGCACACGCCAACCGGGGCGTCGATCAGCCAGATGAGTGAGGGTATGAACGCACAAGATCCACTGGCACAACTGCGCGACATCCATCTGCCGGAGTCCACCGGCTGGTGGCCCCTGGCCTGGGGCTGGTGGCTGGTCCTGGCGCTGATTGTCCTGGGCCTGGGCTTCGCCCTGTACCGCCTCCGGATAAAGCGCCGTCGGCAGCGCTATCGGCAGGAGGCGCTGGCCGAGCTCGAGCGGGCCTACCGCCACTTTCGGGAGTATTCCGATACCGCCGCCTACCTCCAGTCGCTGAATCAGCTGCTGCGCCGGGCGGCGCTGAGCGCACTGCCGCCCGAACAACATTCCCGGGTGGCCGGACTGTCGGGCGAAGCCTGGCTGGAATTTCTCGATGGGCAGCTCCCCGAGAAACACCGGCCCTTCACCGAGGGGCCCGGCCGGGCGCTGCTGGCGGGACCCTATCAGGCCAACCCCGAGGCGGATGTCGAGGCGCTGCAGCAACTCGGCCGGGAGTGGTTGAGAGACCACCGCCTCCAGCGCCCTGCAAACCATCGGCGCGGAAAATCCGGCCACAGCCAACCCCATTCACCCCGTCGTCCGGAGGCCACGCGCAATGCTTGAACTGCAATGGCCCTGGTTGCTGATGCTGCTCCCGCTGCCGTTGGTCATGTGGTTCGTTCCCGCCGAACCCAGCCGCGAAGCGGCCCTGCGGGTCCCCTTTTTCCAGAAAGTACGGGAGCTGCGGGATACCCCCGGCCGCCGCACCCCCCGGCGCCTGTTGCCGCTGATACTCTGGCTGATATGGGGATCGACCCTGTTCGCCGCCAGTCACCCCCAGTGGGTGGGCGAACCGGTGAGCCTTCCCAGCAGCGGGCGCGATCTGCTGATGGCGGTGGATATTTCCGGCAGTATGGAAATTGAAGACATGCAATACCGGGGCGAGCCCCTGAACCGGCTCCAGGCGGTCAAAGGGGTCGTGGGCGAGTTTGTGCGCGAGCGCAAAAGCGACCGGCTGGGTCTGGTGCTGTTCGGCACCCGAGCCTATCTGCAGGCGCCGTTGACCTACGACCGCAACACCGTCGACCAACTGCTGCAGGAGACCGAGATCGGCTTTGCCGGCGAAAAAACCGCCATTGGCGATGCCATCGGGCTGGCGGTGAAGCGCCTGCGCGATCGGCCCGAAGCCAGTCGGGTCCTGGTATTGCTCACCGACGGCGCCAACAATGCGGGCGAATTGACCCCGCAACGGGCCGCTTACCTCGCGGAGCAGCACGACGTGAAAATCTACACCATCGGTTTTGGCGCCGAGGAGATGGTGACCAACACCATTTTCGGACAGAGGCGGGTCAACCCCTCGCGCGATCTGGATGAAGGCACCATGCGCGAAATTGCCGAGCAGACCGGCGGTCGCTACTTCCGGGCGCGCAACCTGGAAGAGCTGGCGCAGGTGCACGACACCCTCAACCGCCTGGAGCCGATTGAATTCGAGGACGAAACCTTCCGGCCCACCAAAAGTCTGTTCTTCTGGCCCCTGGGGCTGGCCTTGGGTCTCAGCCTGCTGCTGGCCCTGGGACGACTGTGGAGCCAGCGCCTCGAGCAGCCCTGGCAAGGGGGGATATCATGATGGAGTGGAGCCAATTGATCACCCAGTTTCACTGGCTGAGACCCTACTGGCTGCTGGCCCTGGTGCCCGTTGTTCTGCTGGCCCTGCTGCTTTGGCGGCAGACCCGTCGTGCGCGCCAATGGAGCCAGTTGGTCGACCCCGAGTTATTGCAGCACCTGGTGGACCCCGACTCCGGGCGCAAGCGCCGATCCTATCTGTGGGCCCTACTGCTGGGCTGGATTGTGGCGACGCTGGCACTGGCCGGCCCCAGCTGGGAAAAACGGCCCCTGCCGGTCCACAAAAACGAAAACGCTCTGGTGATCGTCCTGGACCTGTCACCCTCCATGCTGGCCGAAGATCTGACCCCCTCGCGCCTCGCCCGCGCCCGATTGAAAATTGCCGACGTGCTGCGCCTGCGTGAAGACGGTTTTACCGGTCTGGTCGCCTATGCCGGTGATGCCCACGTGGTATCCCCGCTCACCGACGACACCGCCACAATCAACAGCCTGCTCTCTGCCCTGCACCCCAACATCATGCCTCAGGCCGGGAGCAACACCGAAGCCGCCATTGCCCAGGCGCAGACTCTGATGGAGGATGCGGGTATGTCCGAGGGCCGGATTCTGCTGATTACCGACGGCGTGGTGGAGGCGGCCGAAAGGCCCATTCTCGACCGGCTGCAGGAATCGGGATTCCGCCTGTCAATTCTGGGCATCGGCACGCCGGACGGGGCGCCCATTCCCAACGAGCGCGGCGGTTTTGAGCGCGACCGTTCGGGGGAAGTGGTCGTGGCCCGGCTGGAAGAAGATCGGCTCGAGCGCCTGGCCGGGCGAACCGGGGGGCGCTACACCCGTATCGGCGATCGCAATGATATCGAGTGGCTGCTGAACCAGCCCACCCTGGGCGAGGAACGCCACCGGGAACTCGAGCGGGAGTTCGACACCTGGTACGACCGGGGCCACTGGCTGGTCCTTCTGCTGCTGCCGCTGATTCTCTACAGTTTCAGGCGGGGCCTCCTGGTTCTGGTGGTCGCCCTGCCCATGGTCGGCCTTTACCCTGCACCGGCCCAGGCCGCCGATTGGCAGGCGCCCTTTCTCACTCCCAATCAGCGCGGTGAGCGGCGCCTGCAGGCCGATGACCCCGAGGCCGCCGCCGAGGTCTTTCAGGACCCGGAATGGCTGGGCTCGGCCCTCTACCGGGCGGAGGACTACGAGGCCGCGGCCGAGGCCTTTGCCCAGAGCGACAGTGCCCGCGCCCATTACAATCGCGGCAATGCCCTCGCTCGGGCGGGTGATCTGGCGGCGGCCATCGAGGCTTACGAGCAGGCCCTGTCGCAGGCGCCGGAGATGGAAGATGCCCAGGCCAACAAACAACTGGTGGAACAGCTGAAAGAACAACAGGAACAGGAACAGCAGCAACAGGAATCCGACGAAGAAGGCGAGTCCGGAGAGGACGGCTCCGATGAACAGAACCAGGACGGTAGCGATTCCGACTCCGACGATTCCGGACAACCTGAGGACTCGGAACAGAGCCAGAGCGATTCTCAATCAGGAGATCAGGACGACGGACAGCAGAACCCGTCGGAACCCGACGATCAGGAACCTGAAAACGACCGGGATCCCTCTAACGACCGCGAAGGCAATGGACAGGACGACGGAGAACAGCAGGACAGGGAACAGGAACAAACGGGCGAACAGGAAGAGGAGTCCGACGAGCCGACCGAAGAGATGTCCGCACCGGCCACACTGGAGGATTCGGACCTGAGCGACGAGGAGCGACAGGCCATGGATCAGTGGCTGCGCCGGATTCCCGATGACCCGGGTGGTCTGCTCAGACGCAAATTCGAGCACCAGAGTCAGGAGCGGCGTCTGGAACGCTACCGCGGTGAAACCCAAACCCAGGCACCCGATGCCGAAAAGCGCTGGTAAGGATTCAAGACTCAAGCTATGAACACACTATTGCATTCACACAAGTGGCAAACGGTTATGAGATCACCCTCCCTATTGACCGACTGGGTCCTCCGGCTGGTGACGATCGGCCTGCTCCTGCTGATGAGCGCGACCGCCAGCGCCCAGGAACTGCAGGCCGAGGTGGACCGGCGCACCATCAGCCTGAATGACACCGTTACACTGACGCTGCGCAAAAGTGGGCGCACTCTTCAGGGCGGACCCGACTTCGAACCCCTGCGCCGCCACTTTGATGTGCTCAGCAATCAGCGCAGCCACCAGATGCGGATCGTCAATGGCGACATGCAATCCTGGACCGAGTGGCGTCTGACACTGTCACCCAAAAAACCCGGCACACTGATCATCCCCGCCTTTGAGTTCGAAGGCGAACAGAGCCAGCCCATTGACATTACCGTCGAGGAACGTCAGCGCGATCCGGAGCGCAGCGGTGAGGAGCTGTTCATTGAAACCGAGCTGAGCAAAGACTCGGTGTACGTTCAGGAGCAGTTGCTGTTTACCGTGCGCCTCTACAGTCAGGTCAACCTCGATGGCGCCGAAATGGAACCCCTGGAGTTTGAAAACGCCATGGTGACCACGGTTGATGAGAACAACTTCATCACCCAGATCGACAACCGCCAGCACCTGGTGCTCGAAGCCACCTTTGCCATCTTTCCCCAGGAAAGCGGCACCCTGGAAATTCCCTCGCGCGCCTATGAAGTGGCGCTCAGCCGGGGTCAGCGTGGCCCCTGGGGCGGCAACACCCGCAAACGCCTGCGCACCGAAAGCCGGCAGGTGGAGGTTCGCCCCACCCCCAGTGAATTCGATGGCAGCACCTGGTTGCCCGCCCGCAGCCTGCGCCTGAGCGAGCACTGGAGCAAGGATCCGACCAATCTCAAACAGGGCGAGCCGGTGACCCGCCGCATCACGCTGGAGGCGGAAGGTCTGGCCGCCGCGCAATTACCCGAGTTGGTCCTGCCGCAAGCCGATGGCGTCACCTTCTACCCGGACCGTCCCCAGACCGACGAGAAAACCAGCGCCGCCGGCCTCCAGAGCACCAGCACCTATACCGTCGCCATGGTCCCCAACGACAGCGGGCGCATGACCCTGCCCGCCATCGAAGTGAAGTGGTGGGATACCCAGGCCGAACAGATGCGCACCGCGGAAATCCCGGAAACCCGGATCCAGGTGGCCGCCACCCCGGGCAGCCGATCCGAACGCCAGAGCAACGGCGGTCGCCGTGAGGGCGACCGCCAAGACCCTGAAGGTGACGGACAGGCCGGCCCGGATTCGCTCCCCGGTCAAAGCGACCAGAGCGGCTGGAACCTCTGGCACGGACTGCTGCTGACGCTCTCGCTCGCGCTGCTCGTGCTCTGTCTCTGGCTCGCCTACACGGGGTGGCGGCTGAAGCAGGAACTGAACGCCATCCACGACCTGCACCGGGAAGACCTCCGCCGCGAACGCATCGCCCGGAGCCAGGCCTGGCAGGCCATCAAACAGGCGGCTCAGAAGAATGACCTCAAACAACTGCGCCAGGCCCTGTTGGTCTGGGCCCAGACCAACTGGCCCGAAGATCCGCCCCAGGGGCTGACCGAGATCGGCCAGCAGATCGGCAGCAAACGGCTACGCACCCAACTGGCCGACCTGGACGCCGCCCTCTTCCGGGGCAACACCGATGCCGTCTTTGATGCCAAAGTCCTGGTCAAGGAACTCAACCAGTGGCGCGTCAGCCACCGCTCCCGATCAACACCCGACAGCGGGCTCAAACCCCTCTACCGGAGCTCCCAGTGACTGAGGCTGGTACGGAGAATTCGCAGAGCAGCTGGTACGTCTACATCATCCTGGGCGACGATGAATGCCTCTATACCGGCATTACCACCGATATCGCCCGCCGCTGGCGCGAACACACCAGCGGCCCCCGGGGCGCCCGCTACTTTCGCGGGCGCCGACCGCGCGAGCTGTGCTACCTGGAGCCCCACCCGGATCGCAGCAGCGCGAGCCGCCGGGAGTGGCAGATCAAACAACTGACACGGGCCGGCAAGGAACAACTCATCGCCGCCCACCCCAAACCCCGAGTACCGGAACTGTCGTGAAGACGAAACCCGTGAAGTCGAACACCATGAGCCTGTTCCTGTGAGCCGAGCCCTCTGCCCTCGCTGCGAACGCCCCCTGCGCACCTGCCTGTGCCAGTGGATCCGCCCCTGCGCCAACCAGATGCCGGTGCTCATCCTGCAACATCCGGACGAAACGCGCGAAGCCAAAAACAGCGCCACCCTCCTGCAACTGAGCCTCACCCACTGCGAACGCCAGGTGGGCGAACACTGGCCACCGGAAACACTGGAGGAAATTCTCGGCGCGCCGGAAGACAACCTGCTACTCTACCCCGACACTTGGGCCGCCGGTACACAAACGAGCCCGACCCTGACACCCGAAGCCATCGACACAGCTTCCAGACGCCTGGTGGTCATCGATGCGACCTGGCGCAAGAGCCGCAAAATGCTCCACCTGAACCCGGCCCTGCAGACCCTGCCGCGCCTGGCACTGGCGGACACCCCGCCCTCGCGCTACCGCATCCGCCGCGCCCAAAAGCCCGGCCAGCTTTCCACGCTCGAAGCCAGCTGTTACGCTCTCGCCCGTTTGGAGCGCGAACCGATCGACTACGAACCGCTCCTGGAAGCCTTCGACGGTTTCAACGACCAACAACTGGCGTTCAGACCCAAGTGATAAAATTGCCGAAATAGCACCACTGAACATTAAAGAGAGAGGCCCACCGATCGCGGCCATTGGCACTGAGGGCCGCTTTGGGAGGGACTGTCCCAAGACCGTCAACCGCGGGACTAGTGTTGACGAGTTACAGGGACGTAGTTCACTCGCCACATCCATGTGGCTCGCCCTACGGGCAGCCTGCGGCTGTGCAAATCGGCTATCCTGCCGATTAGTGCCACGTGTCTTGGGACAGTCCCTCCCAAAGCGGACCGGACTAGCCCCAAGCACCGAAACCAGAATCGAGAGCAAACCCAACAAACACAGAATATTCCGGAGACAAAGAATTCTATGACCCACAGCCATTCCGCCTTTGAACACCTGCGCAGCCAGACCATCGACTCACTCAACCTGCGCGTGGAAGAATATCGCCACAAAGTCACCGGCGCCCAACACGTCCACCTCGCCACCGACAACAGCGAAAACGTCTTCCTCGTCGCCCTGCGCACCGTCCCCCAGGACTCCCGCGGCGTGGCCCACATACTCGAACACACCGCCCTGTGCGGCAGCGAAAAATACCCCGTGCGCGACCCCTTCTTCATGATGATCCGGCGCTCACTCAACACCTTCATGAACGCCTTCACCAGCGCCGACTGGACCGCCTACCCCTTTGCCAGCCAGAACCGCAAAGACTTCGACAACCTGCTCGACGTCTACCTCGACGCCGTCTTCTTCTCCAAACTGGACCCACTCGACTTCGCCCAGGAAGGCCACCGCCTGGAATTCAAAGAGCCGGACAACCCCCAGTCCCCGCTCACCTACAAAGGCGTCGTGTTCAACGAAATGAAAGGCGCCATGAGCTCGGTCCCCGCCCAGCTCTGGCAATCCCTGTGCCGGTACCTCTACCCCACCACCACCTACCACCACAATAGCGGCGGCGACCCGGAGCATATTCCGGACCTGACCTATGACCAGCTCAAAGAGTTCTACGAGACTCACTACCATCCGAGCAACGCCATCTTCATGACCTACGGCAACATCCCCGCCGAAGAGCACCAGGCCGTTTTTGAAGAGAGAGCGCTCCACCGGTTCGAGCGGCTGGAAGAAGAAATCGCCGTGGGCGAAGAAAAACGCTACCACGCCCCCATCGCCGTGGAAGAAGCCTACCCACTGGAAGAAGGCGAAGACCCAGCGCGCAAGACCCATGTGGTCCTGGGCTGGCTACTGGGCAACATCACCGACCTGGAACAGACCCTGGAGGCTCAACTGCTGACCAGCGTACTGCTGGACAACAGCGCCTCTCCCCTGATGCAGGCGCTGGAAACCAGTGAGCTGGGTCAGGCACCCTCCCCCCTGTGCGGAATCGACGACTCCCAGTACGAAGTCGCGTTTGCCTGTGGCCTGGAAGGCTGCGCGCTGGAGAGCGTGCCCGAGGTGGAACAGCTGATCCTGGACACACTGAAAACCGTGGCCGAAGAAGGCGTCCCCCAGGACCTGCTCGACTCCGCCCTGCATCAACTGGAACTGCAGCAACGGGAAGTGGGCGGTGATGGCTTCCCCTACGGCCTGCAGCTGATCATGAACTGTCTGCCCGCCGCCACCCACCGCGCCGACCCCCTCGCCCTGCTGGATATGGACTCAGCGCTGGTGGAGCTGCGCGATAAAATTCTGGACCCGGATTTCATTCCCGGTCTGATCCGCACCTGGCTGCTGGACAACCCCCACCGCCTGCGGCTGACCCTGCGCCCGGACAGCGCCTACAACCGGCGCGCCCAGGACGCCGAGCAACAGCGACTGACCCGCATAGAACAAGAACTTACGGACGACGATCGCCAGATCATTGTCGACCGGGCCAAAGCGCTGCAGGAGCGCCAGGTACAGGAAGACGACGACAGCATCCTGCCCAAGGTGGGCCTGGACGATGTCGCCCGGGAAATGCCCTACGTGGAGGGCAGCCGCGAGGCGCTCGACCCAGAGCGCCCGGAGGGTTACGCCCTGCGCCGCTATGGCGCCGGCACCAACGGCCTGGTGTACGAGCAGGTGACCTGCCGGCTGCCGGCCCTGAGCGACAACGAACAGTCACTGCTGCCGCTTTACTGCAACCTGCTGACCGAAGTCGGCCTGGGCCATCGCGACTACCTGGACACCCAGCGCTGGCAGGCCGGAGTGGTCGGTGGCATCAGCGCCTCCAGCAGTGTGCGCGGTGCCAGCGATGACGTGCAGCGGATCGACGCCTACCTGTCACTGGGGGCGAAAGCGCTCAGTCGTCACACCGGCGCGATGAACGACCTCCTGCGCGCCACTCTGACCGAAGCGCGCTTCGACGAGCTGGCCCGTCTGCGTGAACTGGTGGCGCAACTGCGCACCCGCCGGGAACAGGGTATTACCGGCAACGGCCACGGTCTGGCCATGCTGGCCGCCTGCTCGGGCATGGCGCCGAGCGCCAGGATGGCTCACCACCTGGGTGGCCTGGCCGGTCTGCGTTCGCTCAAGCAGTTGGACAAAACCCTGGATCAACCCGAGGCCTTGCAGGCGTTCGCCGACCAGCTCTCGGGGCTGCACACGCTGGTGCGCAATGCGCCGCGCGAGTTTCTGCTGATTGGCGAACCCCATCAGTTGGACGAGCTGCGCGAGCGCACCCGTGAGCACTGGCCCCAGGAAGCGCCGGCCGAGGACTTCCGGCCCTTCCAGCTGGACCCGGTGCGCGAACCGGTGAACGAGGCCTGGTTGACCAACACCCAGGTCAACTTCTGTGCCCAGGCCTACCCCACCGTCCCTTCGGATCACCCCGATGCGGCGCCCCTGACCGTGCTCGCGGGCTTTCTGCGCAACGGTTACCTGCACCGCACCATCCGCGAACAGGGCGGTGCCTACGGTGGCGGTGCCAGCCAGGACAACAACATTGCGGCCTTCCGCTTCTTCTCCTACCGGGACCCGCGTCTGACCGACACTCTGGACGACTTCGAGGCCGCGGTGGACTGGCTGCTCTCGAACGAACATCCCTGGCAGCCCCTGGAAGAGGCGATTCTGGGCGTGGTCAGCAGTATCGACAAGCCCGGCTCGCCCGCCGGCGAGGCGCGTCAGACCTACCAGGCCGAACTCTTCGGGCGGACCCGGGCCAAGCGGGAAACCTTCCGCAACCGCGTCTTGGGCGTGACCCTCGCCGATATCCAGCGGGTCGCCGGGGAGTACCTCAAACCGGAACGCGCCAGCACCGCCGTGGTTACCAACAGCGAACAGCGCGCCCTGTTGGAAGAGCGGGGATTGACCATCCAGGTCCTGTAAGCAAGTGGGCGGCGCGGCTTGGCGTTATGGAACGAGCCACGCCACCTGCCGGGCGCGCGAAGGCAAAACGCGCGCCGGTTCGTGGTTTTTAGCGGCAAAGTGTTTTAGCATTCCGAAGCGAGAGCACCGCTATTAGCACAGAGGTGCACGTAACAAGATTGGTTCAACGGATTACCTATGCCCGAATCCAGACTGGAATACAGTGCCGCCACCAATGCGGGCCTGAAGCGCGACAACAATGAGGATACCTACCTCTGCCTGCCCGAACGCGGCCTCTGGCTGGTTGCCGACGGCATGGGGGGCCACGAGGCGGGAGAGGTCGCCAGTGCCATCGTGCGCGACACCCTGCTCGATCAGCGGCATAAAACCCTGACTCAGGCCATCCAGGCCTCTCACCGGGCGGTGCTCAGTGCCGCCTCCCACGGCGAAGGCGCACCGGGCATGGGTTCCACCATTGTCGCGCTGCGCAGTCAGGGGCAGGAGTACGAAGTCGCCTGGGTGGGCGACAGCCGCGCCTACCTCTGGACCTACACCCCCGATGGCGGACGCCTGGAGCGCCTGACCCGCGATCACTCCTATGTGCAGATGCTGCTCGCCTCCGGCGCCATTGGCGAGGATGAGGTGGAAGGCCACCCGGACAAGAACATCATCACCCAGTGCCTCGGCTCCCACGAGCTGAACCAGGTGCAGGTGGACTCCGTGCACGGCCAGTGGCAGCGGGACCAGTGGATTCTGCTCTGCAGCGACGGGCTGACCGATGAGCTGGATGATCGGGAGCTCGCCCGGCTGCTGTTCACCAGTCGCTCCCCGCGCTCCGCGGTGAGCCGTCTGCTGCGCGCCGCCCTGCGTTCCGGGGGACGGGATAACATCACGCTTCAGCTGGTGCAGTCGCCCTTCAGTCGCCCCTCGGCCTGGCACAGTCTCTGGCAGTGGGTGCCGCACATTACCGGCCGGCGGACAGCGGATCTGGCGCTTTACGGCGCCGCCCTGGTGTCATTGCTGCTGGTTCTGTACTGGGTCGCTCGCTGATGCATATCCCCGGGTACCGAATCATCCGCAAGATCAACCAGGGCGGCATGTCCAGTGTCTACCTGGCGATTCAATTGAGCGTCGGCCGGGAGGTCGCGCTCAAGGTGATGTCCCCGGCGCTCAATGGCGACCCGGTGTTCAGCGAGCGCTTCCAGCGCGAGGCCAACATCGTCGGGCAGCTGTCCCACCCCAACATCGTGTCCATTTACGATATCGGCCGCTACAAGAACCTCAATTACATCGCCATGGACTATCTGGCCGGGGGGTCCATTCACGAGAAGATGGCCTCGGGCCTGAGCACCCAGGAAGCGCTGCGCATTACCCGGGAAATCGCCAATGCCCTCGACCACGCCCATGAAAAGGGCTATATCCACCGCGACATAAAACCCGAAAACATTCTGTTCCGGGAAGACGGCTCCGCGGTGCTCTCGGATTTTGGTGTGGCCCGCACGGTCAGCAGCGCCTCGCGCATGACCAATGCCGGCACCGTCGTGGGCACCCCCCACTACATGAGCCCGGAGCAGACCCGGGGCAAGCCGGTGGACGGCCGGGCCGACATCTACAGCCTGGGCGTGGTCTTCTATGAAATGCTGACCGGCCAGGTGCCCTACCAGGCCGACGAAGCGGTGGCCATCGCGATCAAGCATCTGACCGCGCCCATTCCCAAGCTCCCGCCGCAGTACCAGGCCTATCAGAAAATCCTGAACCGCCTGCTGGCCAAGGAGCCGGACAACCGTTTTCAGCGCGGCCGCGAGCTGGTGGCGGCCATTGATGCCCTCGAGGGGCCGAGCGGCCTGCCTCCAGGCTATGCCACCAGCGCGGACTCCACCCGGGTGCAACTGCTGTCTCTGTTCCGGGCGCTGCTGGCGACCAGCCTCGGCGCCTTGCAGGAGCAGCTGCGGCGAGCCTGGACCGGCCTCGGTTCACTGCGCTGGACGCCGCGCCGGGGGCTGTACCGACACCCGCAGATCCGGGTCACGGAGATCAAGGGCCGGACCGACTCAACGCAGGAGCACGACACCGTTGTCTCCACCCGGGTGCAACAGGCCGCCCACTACCGCTCGATCGGACCGGGACGCTGGTTTTCACGCAGCCTCACACTGGTCCTGTTTCTGGCACTGATCTGGGGCGGATTCAGTCTGGTGTTCGATCATTTGAGCCCCGAGGGCCGCTCGATCCTGCCCGCGCCTGTCGCCTCAGCGGCCCGCCACACGGCCCGTCTGATCATGGCCGAAGAACCCGCACCGCCACCGGCCTCATCCGTGTCACCACCGCGTCTGCTGGACTCGCCCGAGCCTCTGGTCCTCAGACCAAAGGAGGACCCACAAGGCGAGCCAGACGCGCTGGATCTGGACGCCCAGGCCGAGGAGCCGGTCTCGGTGCCGGAAGCCGCTCCGCCCCGCCACCCCCTTGAGGTTCAACCGGAACCGGAGAATGCCCGGGTTCGGATTCTCAATATTCCCGAGCGCTACTACCCCGGCATTCCGCTGCTGCCCGGTCGTTATCACATCGAAACCAGTTATCGCGGCTACGATACCGATACCCGCTGGATTGAGGTACGAGAAGAGCCCGTGGAGCTGTCGGTCAGCCTGAAGAAAACGCCGGTGGCCGGAGCCAGTTTTGTCAATGACCTCGCCGATGGCGGACGCGGCCCATCGATGGTGATCGTTCCCAGCGGCCAGTTCACGATGGGAAGCAAGCTGGAGGACAACAGCATGCCACGGCGAGATATTCGCATTCCCTATGCCTTTGCCATCAGCCGGTTCGAGATCACTTTTTCCGACTACGCCAAATTTGCCGAGGCCACGGAGCGGCAATTGCCCAGTGACAATCGCTGGGGACGCGGCAACCGTCCGGTCATCAATGTCAGCTGGAACGATGCGGTGGCCTATACCGAGTGGTTGAGTGAGGCCACGGGCAAGCGCTACCGCCTGCCCAGTGAGTCGGAATGGGAATACGCGGCCCGCGCGGGTACCGAAACAACCTTCTGGTGGGGCGAAGCCGGCGCCGAGGCCGATGGGATGGCCAATTGCCGGCGCGGCTGTAACAGTGAGTACACCGGGCTTTTTTCCAGTAAGAGCGCACCGGTGGGCTCCTATCCGGCCAACCCCTTCGGCTTGCACGATACGGCGGGCAATGCCGCTGAGTGGGTGCAGGATTGTTATCAGACGCATTTGCTTGAGATGCCGACCAATGGAGAGCCTCTGGAGCTCCCGGAGTGTGAGCAGCGCTCAATCCGCGGGGGTTCTTATGCGGACAGTGTCGGGCAGGTAGGCTCGCATATTCGTACCGGGCGGGCGCCGGACAGTGTGGAGGGTACGGTGGGCTTCCGGGTGGTGGTGGAGCTGTATTGATGTGGAGTTGTCTTGATAGTGGTACCGTACTGTTATGAAAGCATGGTTGTTGCGTTTTTATGAGTATCTGATCAGTGGCACGGACCGGCAGTTGTTTCGCCGGTCGATGGTGTTATTGATCATTCTGGTGGCTTGTGTGCAGATTGGTTTCAATACGGGGCACTGGTTGAGTTACATTGCGTCTTTTCTGGCCGGCATTGTGTATGTGTATGTCTGGTGGGAGTTGTTCAAGCGATTTATCAATCGTAAAGATCAGTGAGTTGTACAAACACCTAAAGTTGGTAGCTTTACGTCCGGTCCGCTGTACCGAAGGGTGTTACAAGACACGTTGCAAGTACGTCCCTGTAAACTCGAGAGCGCTAGTCCCACGGCTCATGGTCTTGTAACACCCTCCGGTACAGCGGACCTCAGAGCTTCGTTGTACTTTCCGCGGATCCCCTGCGTTGTTTTTATTACCGACAACTTTCGGAAAAAAACTGGCTGACAATCTAGTGTGGGCAGGTACAGGCTCGTTTAGTCGTGCCCAAAGTTACGTAGGGGTTGGGTGAGGCACTCGGAAACCTTCGACGACAGGATGTCGGCGCAGAGCCCCCAGGGATGGGTTTACGGCGTGTTTCCGAGTGCCTTACCCAACCCCTGCCCCAAGGTCAGATTAGTACTTTGATTCAGTAAACCCTGGGTTCGGGCTCCAGGTCGATGCCGTATTCCGAGGCGATGGAGTGGCGGATTTCTTCGGCCAGGGCCAGCACCTCCGCGCCCATGGCGTGGCCGGGGTTGGTGAGTACCAGAGCCTGCTCCGAGTGCACCGCCACCGGCCCCCGACTCGCGCCCTTCCAGCCTGCCCGCTCGATCAGCCAACCGGCGGCAACTTTTACATGACGGGCATCCACCGGGTAAGAAACCAGCCCCGGGTGGAGGATCTGCAGCTCGAGAAACTGGGTGAGGCCGATGACCGGATTTTTGAAAAAACTGCCCACATTGGGAATCCGGGCCGGGTCGGGGAGTTTGCTCCGACGGATGCGGCAGACCGCCTGGCTGACCTCAACCGGTGTCAGTTCAGAGACCGGGATCGCCTTGAGCTCTTCGCGCAGGGACGGGTAGCTGATTTTCAAGTGCGGTTGTTTGAACAACTTGAAGGTGACCGAGGTGATCAGGTAGCGATCCCGGCCCTCGTGTTTGAACAGGCTGTCGCGGTAGCCGAACGCACAATCATCCTTATCAAATTGCATTCGCTCGCCCGTCACCAGGTCGAGCGCTTCGAGCGATTCGAATACGTCTTGCAATTCTACCCCGTAGGCACCGATGTTCTGTATCGGGGCGGCGCCCACCGAGCCGGGAATCAGTGACAGATTTTCCAGTCCCCAGTACTGATGCTCCAGTGTGTATTCGACCAGCTTGTGCCAGTTTTCTCCGGCCGCGACTTTAAGCCAGACATGCTCCCGGTCTTCGCTGATTTTTTCCCGGCCGTGCAATCCGATATGGATGACCAGACCGTCAAAATCTTCGCGTAACACCAGGTTGCTGCCACCGCCCAACAGCAACAATGGCAGGGAGTTGGCCTGGGCAAA
Organism: Marinimicrobium sp. C2-29; assembly: GCF_038419845.1. Lineage (NCBI taxonomy): Bacteria > Pseudomonadati > Pseudomonadota > Gammaproteobacteria > Cellvibrionales > Cellvibrionaceae > Marinimicrobium > Marinimicrobium sp. C2-29. Next base: position 124,365 of record NZ_JBCAQT010000003.1, on the reverse strand, counting down.
CTCGAGCCACTCGGGCAGCTGCGCGGCGTCGGTCACCCGGGCATAGAAGCGCGCCCGCGCGGGCACGGCCAGGGTGTTGTGGGGTTGCAGGTCAACGTCGGTCTGTAATTCGCTCACGGCAGCTCTTGTGTTGAGTGATTCGGAATTAAGTGGTTCTTGCGGGCTAAGCCGACCGGCTTTTGATTTCGTTCAGCAGTCCGTCACTGGCTTCTTCCACCAGATCGAGCACCAATTCAAAGCCCTGATCGCCGCCGTAGTAAGGATCGGGCACTTCCCGGTGGCCGGAAGCCGGGGCGAAGTCCAGAAACAGCCCCAGGTGGCCCCGATAGTGCTCGGGCGCTATCAACTGCAGCTCTTCCAGATTACTCTCATCCATCGCCAGAATGTAGTCGAAGCGTTCAAAGTCCTGCGGGCTGACCTGCTGCGCAATCAGCGCAGACAGATCGTAGCCGCGCTCCAGGGCTTTGGCCTGAGCGCGTGCGTCAGGGGATTTGCCCACGTGCCAGGGGCCGGTGCCGGCGGACTCGATCAGCACCGAGTCCCGCAAGCCGGCCTGTTCGACTTTGCGTTGAAAAATGCCGTGGGCGGTCGGCGATCGACAGATGTTGCCCAGGCACACAAACAGGACATTGGTCGGCATGGTTAACGCTCTCTTGATGATGACTGAGGGTGTTCGATGAGGTAGTCCCTGACCCGCTCCAGATCCTCGGCGGTGTCGACTCCGCCCGGAACCGGCTGACAGGCATCCGCCACATGAATGCTCTCGCCCTGCCACAATACCCGCAACTGCTCCAGCGACTCCAATTGTTCCAGCGGCGCCTGATGCCAACCCACAAACCGGTGCAGCAGGCCAACGCGGTAGGCATAAATGCCGATGTGCCGCCGGGCCGACAAATTTTCGGGCAGGCTCTGTGAGGATGATTCGGCAAAGGCATCTCGGGGCCAGGGAATGGGGGCACGGCTGAAATACAGGGCGCGCCCCGAAACATCAGTGACCACTTTGACAATATTGGGATTGCAAAAGTCGGTCTGCGTTTCAATCGGTTCACACAGGGTCGCCACGCTCGCTTTCGAATCTGCGGCCAGGTTCCCGGCGACCTGATTGATCACCTCGGGCGGAATCAACGGTTCATCGCCCTGGACATTGACCACGATGGCCTCGTCGGGTAATGCCAACTGGGTCGCCACGGATTGCAGGCGATCGGTGCCCGAGGGAAGATCGGGCGAGGTCATACACACCCTCGCGCCAAAGGCATTGGCCGCCTGTTCGATGCGCGCATCATCGGTGGCGATAATGACCTCTTGCGCGTCGCTTTCGCAGGCCCGCTCGTAGACGTGCTGAATCATGGGCTTGCCGGCAATGTCCTTCAGAGGCTTCGCGGGCAGGCGCGAGGAGGCATAGCGGGCGGGAATGACCACATAAAAACTCATGTTTGGTGCTCCGCAGAAAAATCGCGTTTCAACAAATCCAGACGCGTATCGAGTGTCTGCCAGAAGCGATCCGGCAGGTCGGCGCTCACCGACAGATACCACCAGTCAGGCCTGGCAAAAGCCTGACACTTTACCGCATCCTTGGCCGTCATCACCACCGGAGCGGGCGGGTCGAAGTCCAACTGCCCGGGCGTATACTCATGATGGTCGGGAAAGGCGTGCGGAATCGGCGTCAGTTGCAGCTGTTCCAGAGTCGTGAAAAAACGCTCGGGGTGTCCAATTCCCGCCACCGCATGCACGCTCTGGCCCTCCCGGAAACGGCTCAGGGGTTCGGGTGCGCCGCCCGAGACGGGGCACCAGGATCGGGGCTGGATCGACATCCGGTAAGGACCGGTGGGGTTTGATGAGTCTGAGAGCGGGGATAAACCGGACAAACGTTCGGACAGCGCGTCGTCGGGCGCGCCATTGACCACGATCCAGTCCACTTCCTGTAGACGACGGACCGGTTCGCGCAGAGGGCCGGCCGGCAGGCAGTGGCCGTTGCCAAAACCGCGCCTTCCATCCACGACCGCAATTTCCAGCGCGCGGGCCAGACGGTAGTGTTGCAGACCGTCATCGCTCAGAATCAGATCGCACCCCTGATCACATAGCCTCTGTCCGGCCGCCACGCGATCGGGCCCCACGACCACAGGACAGCCCGTCGCCCGGGCAATGGCCAGGGGTTCATCCCCACTGTGGTGGACCGGCGTGTCGGGCGTTACCGCCAGAGGATAGTTCGGTGCCCGCCCGCCGTAGCCCCGGCTGACAATGCCCGGACGATAGCCGCGCTGCTGCAGGTGCTCGGCGAGCGAGATGATAAGCGGTGTCTTGCCGGTGCCCCCGACACTGATATTGCCCACGACAATCACCGGTACGGACAGTTGCTGCTGATGCCGTTTTTCGAGCCAGACACGGCGGGCGGCCGCGAGCAACCGAAACAGACCGGTCAGGGGCAATAGCAGATACACCCAGCGACTCCGGCCATACCAGACACCCTGCCAGAACGCTTCTGCGCCTTGCGCCATCCGAGCCCCCTAGTCCCCGGTGTCGGGTCGCCGCGTGGTAATGCTCAGGTGCACAAACCCCAGCTGGCCCGCCGCATCCATGGCACGCACCACGCTCTCGTGGGGCGCCTGGGCGTCAGCGGTAATGGTGAGCGGCAGTTGGGTGTCGCCCCCGGAGGCTTTCTCCAGCGCAGACCGCAGGGTCGCGATTTTGGCGTTCATCAGACTGCGGCCATTGACCGAGTAGTCGCCCTCGGCGGTGATCAGAATGTCCAGCGGCTCCCGGGCTTCCTGAGCGCTGGGTTCACCCTCGGCTTCGGGCAGGTCGATGCTCAAATGGGTTTCTTTGGTAAAAGTGGTGGACACCATGAAAAAGATCAACAGCAGAAACACCACATCGATCAGTGGTGTCAGATTGATGCTGTCATTTTCTCTGGGTTGACGACGAAATTGCACCCGCGACTCCTCAACCGATCAGTTGGATTTCACATCGACCCGGCGGTCGCTGTGCAGTGCATCGACCAGTTTCACCGCTTCCTCTTCCATGGTCACGACGATCGTGTCGACCCGGCGTTGGAAAAAGCGGTGCAGAATCATCGCGGGAATGGCCACGGTAAGACCCGCCGCCGTGGTGATCAGCGCCTCGGAAATACCGCCCGCCAGCACCGCCGCATTGCCGGTGCCCTGCAGCATGATGGCGGTAAAGACCTTGATCATGCCGATGACGGTGCCGAGCAGGCCCAGTAGCGGAGCGATGTTGGCGATTGTGCTGAGGATGGTCAGGTAGCGTTCCATGTCGTGAATGACCTGACTGGCGGCTTCCTGAATGCTGTCTTTCATCACTTCCCGTCCGTGCCGGGAGTTACTCAGCCCGGCCGCAAGGATTCGGCCCAGGGGTGAGGATTGTTTCAGTTCCCGCAATTTGCTGGCATCGAGCTGGTTGTTTTTGATCCAGCTCCAGACCTGCGCCAGCAGGTGACGCGGCGCAATTTTTTTGGGCTCCAGGGTCCAGTAGCGCTCGCCACCGATACCGATAACCAGGATAGAGCAGATAATAATGGGCACCATCAACCAGCCGCCGGCGGTAATAATCTCAAACACAAACAGATCCTCTACTCATTTTTGCTCGTTGTTACGTTCTGGTCACTGTGTAACCCAATAGATACCCCGACTCGGCATGGGGTAAGGCTTTGCAAGACACGCAGCAAGTACATCCCTGTAGCTCCTCACCACTAGTCCCGCGGGTGAGGGTCTTGCAAAGCCTTACCCCACACCGAGTCTCAGTGCCACATTTATTGCCTGGTTCGCCTTAGAACGCGCATGGCCGAAGACGGTCCCACATGTATCTACCCGACCGTCTACCCTCACAGTTGCAGCAGCGAACAGTCTAAAAAACCGGAACAATAGCACAGCCACAAACGCTGGTGAAAACACTACGTCACATAAAAACACATTCGGCTCATTCCAGCGACGGAGTACAAAACCCAGAATCTGGCACCGAGCCCGGAGGGCTGACCCCTTTCCGGGACCGTCGAAGGGAGGGACCCCGCCGACGAGCTTACAGGGATGTATTTACAGACAATTGCTCCTGCATTGTCTGCATACACGCCATCCCTGGCGATAACAGCGTGTCCCGGAAAGGGGTTACCCCACCTGGCGACCAATGTAGAACTCCAAATCGTGAAACTCGATCACTGATACCAATACCGCCGCTGATACTCCCGATAGTAGCGCCGGCTCATCGACCCATCCTCATCCCACCAGAACTCCAACGCCCCCAACTCCCCCGTGTGCAGCAACTCACTGCCCTGCTCCCGATAACGCGCCTCAACATCCGGATGCGGATGGCCCAGATGGTTCTCATAACCGGCACTGACCACCGCCCACTCCGGCCGCACCCGCTCGACCCAGACCGGAGTGGACGAACTGACACTGCCGTGATGGGGCACCTGCAGCAGCGTCAACGCCTCGGGCACACGCTCCCGCCCGATCAGACGCCACTCCACCTCCCGCTCGATATCACCGGCCAACAACAAACGCTGACCGGCGTATTCGATCAGCAGCACACAGGAGTGATTGTTACTGTTGGCCTCTGCCGGCTGACCCGCGAACAGCAGGCTGAAACGCACCCCATCCCACCGCCAGCTCCTGTTCTCATGGCAATCGCGCGGCTCCGGCGCTGCCAGAGACTCCGGAAATGGGGCGCCCGAGTCCAGTCTCGACGGCTCCCCCAACCAGAGTCGGGTCGTGGGAATGGCGGTCAGTAAGCTTTTCAGGCCGCCGGCGTGATCATTGTCGCCGTGGCTGACCACCACCGCGTCCAGCTCCGACACGCCACGGCGGCGCAGATAGGGGGCCACAATCGCCCCACCGGCGTCCATGCGGTCGCTGTAGCGCGGGCCGGTATCATACACCAGGCTGTGCCGGGGCGTCTGTACGACCACGGCCAGCCCCTGCCCCACGTCCAGAAAGGTCAGCCGCAGCGGGGGTGGCCGCTCGCCGGGCAGGCAGAGCGCGAGCACCAGGGCCGGATACCCGAGCCAGCGACCGGGCAGCCCCGCCGGCAATAACAGCATCAATATCGCCAGCGACGCCAGCACCAGCCCCGGCCAACCAAAATGGGGCTGAAATTGCAGAGCCTCACCCGCCAGTTCATCCAGAATGACCAGCCAGAGCTCAAGTCCCGTCAGGCCCCAGTCCGCCAGCCGGAGCAACAGTCCGCTCAGCCCCGGCCAGACCCCGACCAGAGAGGCGGCAAAAAGCAACCAGGGAACGACGGCAAAGGTGACCAGGGGGATGGCCAGCATGTTCGCCAGCGGCGCCAGCAGTGTGGCCCCCTGGGTCAGCATGACCAGCGGAATCAGCAATCCGAGGAAGACCACCCACTGGGAGCGGATCAGGCTCGCGCCCGGGCGTGGCTGACGGGAGGGCGTGCGCCCGACAAACGCCAACAGCAGAACCGCCACGGCGGCAAACGACAGCCAGAAGCCGAGATCGAACCCGGCCAGGGGATCGAGCAGGAGCACTGTCGCCAGGGCGAGGATCAGAAGGTCGGAGGGGCGCACATGGCGCCGCCCGAGCAGTGCCAGTTGCACCACCGCCACCATGACCAGGGCCCGCTGGGTGGGCAGACTGAAACCCGCCAGGGCGCTATAGGCCAGTGCCAGCACCAGGGCCAGAGCATGCCCTACCCAGACGGCAGGCACCCGATAAAACAGCAGGTTCAGCGGACGTCCCAGCAAGGAGCCCAGTGTGAAGCCACACAGCGCCACAAAGCCGATGTGCAGCCCTGAGATTGCGATCAGATGATTGGTGCCGGTGCGCTGCAACCGCTGCCACTGCTCGTTGCTCAGGCCCGAGCGCTCCCCGATGAGCAGTGCCTGCAACATCGCCCCCTGCACCAGACCCTCGCCTTCGGGCCAACCCGGATGAGCTTCCAGCCAGGCGCGAGCCCGCTGGCGCCAGTATCCCAGGGTCAGTCTGGAGGCGGACGCCAGGCGTCGATTGGCCTCGTCAGTGCGCACATAACCCACCGCATCCACCCCCTGGCGCATGAGCCAGAGCTGGTAATCAAAAGCCGATGGATTCACAAAACCCCGGGGCGGGCGCAGGCGCAGTCTGAGTTGCCAGGTTTCACCGCTGTTCACCGCCGGTCCGCCGTACCAGCTCACCCGGATGCGCCGCACCGGCGGGTTGATCCCGGAGTCCTCTGGCCACTGGGAGACATCCAGCAAAAATCGCTGCCGACGACTGTCACTATCAGGCAACCCCACCACCTGGCCACTCACCACAAAGGATTCACCCGAGCGCGACTCCGGTATCCGGTGGGCCAGCGTCCAGTGGGCCCAGACCAGGGACCAGAGCGCGCCCAGCAGACAACCGGCCACCACCGGGAGCACCGGGGTGGGCAGTGAGCTCTTCAGACGGGATCGGAGCGGAGGAAGCAGCCACGCGCTGACGGGGACCAGTAACAGTAACAGCCAGCCACGAGCGGGCAGCGTGGGGAGGCCCCCCAACGCCACCAGGGTGACACTGAAACTGAGTAATGCCGCACGCATAGCCGCTCCCTGGCCGGTTTGTTTCGCTCAGCGGAGTATGCCGCAAACACAGGACACTACCAAGCGTGAAATCTGACTATACTGGGGTCAGCTCCTCAAACTGTGAGATTGAGCGCATTTTACGAGGTAACAAGCGCCGGTATGCTCAACACTCTGACCCTGACCAACATCATTCTGGGCGAACTGATCCTGGTGCTGCTGCTCGGCGGCGGACTGCTGACGTTCGTTCTGTTCCGGGAGCGGCGCAAGCACCGCCGGGTGCTCGACGCCTACCATCGGCTGCGCCAGACGCTGCGCACCGAGCGTACCCAGAAGCGGGAGCAGACCGAGGTTCAGCCCGAGGGCGCCGATGACGCCGTGGCGACCTACCTGGCCAACAGCAAGGAGGCGGCCCAGCAGCGCTACCAGAACATCACCCAATCGACCGTCCCCCGTCTGGCGCCGGAACAGCCATTCAACGCCAAAGTGGCCGCTCTGCGCTACCTCTACATTGAAGCGGAAGCCCGCGCCCACCGCAAGGAGCAGGCGTCGGGCGATGCCTGGGTACTGTTGGAGCGCCAGTTGTACGATATCGCCCGCTGGATCGTGGATCAGGGCAAGCCCAGCCGACAGCGGAACAATCAGGTCAAGCTGCTACAGCAGCGGATCGAAAAACTGAAGGGGTTTGAGAAGCTCAGCCGCGATCTGCAGCGCAAACTGGATCTCAACCAGATCAAACGCGACGAGCTGGAAGCGCTGCAGGAGGAGAACCGGATCACCATCGACAAGTTGCGTCGGATCAATCAAGCCTTGAGCCTCAGCCAGAGCGAACCGGATCGCGGAACCGACAGCCTGCGCCGGGAACTGGGCGAGATCATGGGCGATGATGCGCCCACCATTATCGGTGCCCAGCAGCGAGTGGCCAAAATCGAGCATTTCTCCAATGATCACCAGCGTCTGCAGCGCGAACTCACCCAGGGGCTGCGCGAGTACAATGGCGAATACCCTTCCGCTCGGGGCCCGGAGCTGGAGAGCACCATCCAGCGCCTGGAGGCCGAACTCTACCGCTCAGAGCGCCACATCAACGAGCTGAAGCAACAACTGCAAGCGCCCTCCTCGACTCAGGCGGGCGTGACCTCGGCTTATGTCACGGCCAATGCGGGTGTCCTGGCTCCCGAGGAAAACCCGGAGACGGCCATGGAGCAAATCCAGGAAACCCTCCGTGTCATTCACACCAACATGGCGGACAGTACCTCGGCACTCAACCAGGCTGCCAATGAGCGACCGGGCCAGTCGCCCTACTCGCTCGCCGAGATACAGCAACTGCGCAATAACAACCAGCGCCAGCGCAACCTGATCGTCGATCTTGAAGGCGAAATGAAGCATTTGCGCGACGCCATCCCCGAGACCGAGGATAGTGAACTGAAAGACCAGCAGATCGCCGAGTTGCACCGCCTGGAGCGGCTGGTCAAGGAGTGCGAACACTGCATACTGGCACTGGAGAGCGAAGTGGACATGCTCTACAACCAGCTCATGGAGCGGCAGAGCACGGCACCGGAGACCAGCGTTTCACCGGAAAGCCTGGAGCAACTGCAGGGGGAGCTGGAGGTCATGTCCGAACGCCTGGAAGCCAGCCGGGTCGACAGCGAACAGGATGCACTCCTGCGCCAGTTCTCCCTCGACAGCCTGCACGCTGAGAGTATCGAGGAGCTTGCCCGCGATCTGATCAAGATACTGAAAAAAGCCGAGCTGAGAGCGGGCTTCTACATCGAGTCCAAAATCGGTCATGCTGAATACTTCCCCGGCAAACTCTTTTCCGAAAAAGACCGCGCCACAGTGCGTCGGACCACATTGGCAGCGGAAGTCGCCTACCTGAACGAGGGCATTCTGTTCGCCAGCAACCATATGCACCTGATGCTCAAATATCCGCCCGAGGAGGACGAAGCACTCTCTGACAGCGAGAAACTCCTACACAACCTGCTGGCATTGGCCAGCACGCGTATCGAGAACCTGGAACGACAGCAACTGGCGGGAAAACACAATCAACTGCTGGAGGAGTGGTCGGTCAACGCCCACAACACACTCGTGAACATGGAGATCACCTATGCCTACCAGACGGAAGAAACCCTGAGGCTGATGGACAACCTTGCCGACCAGCTTCATCGGGCACTCAAGCTGACGACCACAACCGACAGCACCCGCGCCGTCGTAGAAAATGCCCTGAGCGAGTGCCAACACCGGATTCGCCACTTGCTCACCAACGAAGAGAGCGTGGATCAGGGCTGCGTGCGACTACTGGAGTACCTGCAGCACTTGCCTCATAAAGGGCGGTGAGGCCGGCCCGTAAGCCTTGACAGGCACAGCTGTGAACGCCCAGAGTGATTTTGAACAACGCGGAAACATCGTTTTTTTCCGGTTGAGCAGGCATAATGCCCCTCTTTCCACGGCCGTCATGTGATTGAGTATGGCACGTAAGCTACTTCGGCGATTGATCCCCAGCGCTGCAACCATCAAAAACACCCCGGCGCTGCATTTTCTGGGCGACATGCTGCACGATCCCAACCTCTTCCACCTCAACCGCCACTCGGTGTCGGTCGCCTTTTTTGTGGGCATCTTCGTTGCCTTTATTCCCCTGCCGGGTCAGATGCCCATCGCAGCGCTGATGGCACTGCTACTGCGTTGCAACCTGCCCATTTCAGTCGTGCTGGTCTGGATCAGCAACCCTGTGACCATGCCCGCCATGTTTTTTGCCACCTACCAACTGGGCCGATGGTTGCTGGGCACGCCCCCGGTCAGCGTATCGCTGGAGTTGAGCCTGCACTGGTTGGTGCACGAATTCAGTCTGATCTGGAAGCCACTGTTGGCGGGCTCACTGATCAGCGGTCTGATCTTCGGGAGTCTGGGTTACATCACCATGCGGATTTTCTGGCGCTGGACCGTAGTGAAAAACTGGCAGCGTCGAAACCGCTGGCGCCGCGAACGGCGCGCCAGCGAAGACGGCCCCAACGAAAAGAAGGGCCCCAGCGAAGAGAAACCCGGCAAAAAATGAGTTATTCGAACCGCAGCGCCTCGGCCGGCTGTACCCGCGTCGCCCGCCAGGCGGGGTAGAGGCTGGCGACGAGACTGAGCACCAGCGCCGTCACGGAGACCTGGGCGACATCGGGCCAGTGAATGGCCGAGGGTAGGTAGCTGATGGGATAGACATCGGAATGCAAAAACTGAAAATTCAGCAACTGCTCCAGCCACTGAACAAACTCCGTCACCCAGAGTGACATTCCGATTCCGGCCAGCGTTCCCAGGGCCGTTCCGACAATGCCGATCACCCCGCCCTGCACCATGAAAATCCCCAGAATTTCGCCGCTGGAGGCGCCCAGTGTACGCAGGATGGCGATATCGCCCTGCTTGTCGACCACCACCATGATCAGGGTGGAGACCAGGTTGAAGGCGGCGATGGCGATGATCAGGAACAGCAACAGGCCGACCATCTGCTTGGACATATGAATGGCCTGGTAGAGGTTGCCGTGCGTGCGGGTCCAGTCGGACGTGTAGAAACCGCCCGGCAGCTCTCGCGCCAGCTGGCGCACCAGATCGGGCGCGATAAACAGGTCGTTGACCTGCAGCCGGATACCGCTGGCGGCCCCGGGTGCGCGAGTCAGATCTGAGGCGCGCGCCAGCGCCATCAGCGCCAGGTTATTGTCCAGCTCGGTGCCGGTATCAAACACGGCCAGCACTTCCAGTGCCTCGATCGTGGGCGCGCCCTCTCCGGCTCCGGGCGGCACGACCAGGGTCAGTTTCTCGCCCTCGCCCACCGACAGTTTTCGCGCCAGTCCGGCCCCGAGCATCACACCGCGCGGGTGCTGTGCCAGCGACTCCCAGGCCGCCTCGGGCACCGAGTCGGCCAGCACCGCCAGCGACTCCCGCTCCGCCGTGGGAATGCCATAAATCCGGGTGGGCGCGACCTCCCGGCGAAAAGAAAGCAGGCCTTCCATCTGCACAAAAGGGATGGCCGTGTCCACGTCCGGATGGGCTCTGAGCCGGTCGGCCAGGCTTTCGTACTCGACAATCCCATCCCGGTGGTAGAGCGCCGCATGGGGCATAATCCCGAGAATCCGTTCGCGCAACTCCCGATCAAAGCCATTCATGATCGACAGCACCAGGATCAACAGGGCCACGCCCACCACCAGCCCGACAATCGAGACCGACGAGATAAACGACACCAACTGGCTATGACGCTGGGAGAGCGCATAGCGCCGACCGATCAGTAGCGTCAGGCTATTGAGTTTCATGCAGCTGACCTTCGTGCAGAGTCAGGACCCGGTCCATGCGTCGCGCCAGTGCCAGATCGTGGGTGACCACCACAAAGCTGGTCCCGATCTCCCGGTTGAGCGACAGCATCAGTGCCTGAATGGCCTCACCCGCCTGGCCGTCCAGATTGCCCGTGGGCTCGTCCATCAAGACACAAGCGGGGTCGGCCACCAGCGCCCGGGCAATCGCCACCCGCTGGCGCTCACCGCCGGACAGCTCCGAGGGCTTGTGGTGCAGGCGCTCGCCCAGACCCACCCGCTCCAGCATGTTCGAAGCCCGGCGGTGTGCCTCGCCCCCCTGAATCTTTCCGATCAGCAGGGGCATGGCCACGTTTTCCAGTGCCGTAAATTCGGGCAGTAAGTGATGAAACTGGTAAACAAAGCCCAGTGTGCGGTTGCGCAGGCGACCGCGTTGATCGGCGCTCAGAGCCGAGAGCGCCTCCCCGGCGACGGCCACCTCGCCCGAATCGGGCAGATCCAGGCCACCCAGGATATTCAGCAGGGTGGACTTGCCCGAGCCGGAGGCGCCAACGATGGCGAGCCGCTCGCCCGCCTCCACCGTCAGATCGATGGCGTCGAGCACTTTGATGGTCTGTGGCCCCTGATCGTAGGTCTTCTGGACCTGGCGACAACGCAATACCGCCGTCGATTCATTCATAGCGCAAGGCCTCCGCTGGTTCGATTTTGGCGGCGCGCCAGGCCGGATACAGCGTCGCCAGGAAGCTGAGCAGCAGCGCCACGCCGCAGATGGACGCGACGTCCTGCCACATCAACTCAGAGGGAAGATGACTGATGAAATACACGGCCGGATCAAAAATACGCAGCCCCAGCAATGACTCTATGGAAGCGACCAGGGCACCGATATTGAGCGCCAGCAGGCAGCCGAGCACCGCTCCGATGGCCGTACCGGCAATGCCCACGGCGCTGCCCTGCACGACGAAGACCGCCATGATCTGACGGGCACTCATGCCCAATGTGCGCAATACCGCAATGTCGCTGCGTTTGTCCGCCACCATCAACACCAGACTGGAGACAATGTTGAACGCAGCCACCGCGATGATGATGCCGAGCAACACGGCAATCACCAGTTTTTCCATCTTCACCGCCTGAAACAGACTGCCCTGGGTCTGGCTCCAGTCCCGGACCCGATAATCGGGCCCCAGCTGCGAGGCCAGTTCGCTCAACACCGGCGCCGCCCGATAGATATCCGATACCTGCAGCTGCAAGCCCTGCACGCCCTCGACCCGGAACAGGCGCCGGGCATCATCCAGATGGATCATGGCCAGGCTCTGGTCCATCTGGGCCCCGACTTCAAAAACCCCCACCAGGGTAAACCGCCGGACCCGGGGGAAAATACCCGCCGGGGTTACCCGGATATCCGGCAGGGTGACCCGGACCTTGTCGCCCAGCGCCAATCCGAGCTGGCGGGCGAGCAGCCGCCCCATGACGATGCGGAATTCACCCGCCACCAGTTCGTCAGTGGAGCCAAGGGTCATGCGCTCTTCGACCACCGAGACCCGTGCCTGGGCCTCGGGTTCCACACCCAGTATCTGCACCCCTTCCACACCGCGGGCATGGGTCACCAGGCCGAAGCCTTCGATATAGGGCGCCGAGGCCATCACCTCCGGGTGTTGATCCACTTGCGCCGCCAGTGCCTGCCAATCATCCAGCTCCGGTTCACGATCGATAAAGCCATGGGGGACCACACTCAGAATGCGCGCCTTCATTTCCCGGTCAAACCCGTTCATGACCGACAGTACGGCGATCAGCGCCATCACGCCCAGCGCCATGCCGACCAGGGAGAAGGCGCTGACAAAGGATATAAACTGGTTGCGGCGCTTGGCGCGGGTATAGCGCAGGCCGATATAGAGTGGGACGATTCTTGGCATGAGCGCATTTAACCCTATTGGCCTGTCGGTCACAAGCCCGGCAACGGGTTTTTGCCCGGCACGCAAAACAGGGTATGCTATAGGACAACACTACTGATACAGAACGAGACCGGTTGACCATGTCTGAACGCCGTCACTATTTTCGCATCGATGACTACATCGACCTGCAGTACCGGCCGGTCGAGCCACAGACGGCCCGGGATACCCCGGCCGAAAACCTGTTTCCGGACGCGGCGGGACTGAGGGTCTATTCAGAGCTGAAAAAAATTGACAGCGAGAGCGCGCAACTGCTCTATCAGATCAAGGACCGGGACCGGCAACTGGCCGATTACCTGCACCTGCTCAATCGCAAGATCGACCTGCTGAGCCAACAGTTGATCGCCGAGCCGCGACAGCGCCAACTGCCGGGCAAGCGGCGCGAGGTCAACCTCAGCGAGGGCGGGCTGTCTTTCACCACGGACGAAGCATTGGAAGAGGGGCAACGATTGGCCCTGAACCTGACCTTTCTGCCCACCTTTGTGGGCGTCGCTGTCTATGCCCAAGTGGCACGGTGTGAACCCTGTCGCACCCAACAGTGGGAAATTGCGGCAGAATTCACCGATGTGACCGACGCACAACAACAACTGATCAGCCAACAGATCATGCGCGCCCAGATGGCGGAGAAACGCCGTCATCAGGAAACGTATCAGGCCCGAGAGGGTGACCGCCGACCAACAGGAGCCTCATCATGAGCCGCAACGCTACATCCATTATCCATGCCCTGGGCTGGGCACTGCTGCTGGGCGCGAGTCTGCCCGCCCTGGCCGACCAGGTCAAAGTACCCGTGGGCCAGCAGGCCGGTTCCGGGGAGGCTGGCGATGTGCCACGCAACGGCATGAACAAAGAACGGGTGGAAGAGCGTTTTGGCGCGCCCCGGGCACGACGGGCCGCCGTGGGCGATCCACCGATTTCAAGCTGGGAGTACGAGCACTACGTGGTCTACTTCGAGGGAGATACCGTGCTGCGCAGCGTGGTGAAACACCGCCCCCGGGCGGGGGCGGCAACAGACGGGGCCCGGCCCACTACTAACGACGGTTGATACGGCTCATGCCATCCAGCGCGGCCAGACGGTAGGCTTCGGCCATGGTGGGATAGTTGAAAGTGGTATCCAGGAAAAACTGAATACTGTTTGCCGCCCCACTCTGGCTCATGATGGCCTGCCCGATATGGACAATCTCGGCCGCCTCCGCACCGAAACAATGGACACCCAGGATTTCCAGGCTATCGACGTGGAACAGGAGCTTGAGCATTCCCACATCCTCGCCACTGATCTGTCCTCGCGCGGTGTGTTTGAACAGCGCGCGGCCCACTTCGTAAGGGACTCTGGCCGCCGTCAACTCCGTTTCCGTTTTGCCAATGGAGCTGATTTCCGGGATGGTGTAAATGCCGGTCGGCACATTGGTCAATGGCTTGCAGGGCTCGCCGGTAATCACCGCCGCCACCGCGCGGCCCTGATCGAATGACGCACTGGCCAGACTGGGCCAACCAATCACGTCACCCACCGCAAAGATATTGTCCACCGAAGTCCGATAGTCCTGACTGACCTGCAGGTTCCCCCGATAGTCGACTTCCAGACCGGTGGCGTCAATGTTGAGTTTGTCGGTGTTGCCACTGCGACCGTTACACCAGAGAATGGCGTCGGCCTTGAGGCGTTTGCCCGACTTGAGATGCAGCGTCACGCTGTGCTCGCTGGGCTCGATCGACTCGTACTCCTCACTGTGCCGGACCGTCACCCCGCCATCGCGCAAATGGTAGCTGAGGGCGTCGGATATCTCATCGTCCAGAAACGACAGGAGCCGGTCCCGGTTATTGATCAGATCGACCGTCACCCCGAGACCGGCGAAAATTGACGCATACTCACAACCAATCACACCGGCACCATAAATGATCATATGCCGCGGGGTGTGCTGCATTTCCAGAATGGTATCGCTGTCGTAGACCCGGGGGTGCTCAAAGTCCACATCCACCGGTCGATAGGGACGGGAGCCGGTCGCGATGATGATCGACTTGGCGGTAATGGTTTCCTGGGCGCCGTCGCCCTGATCCACACTCACAGTGTTGGCATCGATAAAGGAGGCCAGCCCGGTGTGCAAGTTGACCCGGTTGCGAATGTAAAATTCCGTGTGCAGCTCCACCTGCTTGGGGATCACCTTGGAGGCCGCCGAGAGCACCCTCGGGTAAGACAACCAGCGGGTGTCCCCCATTTCACGGAACAGGCTGACGCTGTTGTAGCGAATCAGCTGTTTGACCGCATGACGCAGGGATTTGGAGGGGATGGTGCCCTTGTGGGCGCAGTTGCCGCCCACGTGCGAGCGACTCTCGATGACAGCAACCCGGAGCCCGGATTTTGCCGCCGACATGGCGGCACTTTCACCCGCTGGTCCGGAACCGATAACCAGCACATCGTAGGTGTGATCAGCCACTAGAAAGGGCCTCCTTTTTCGTTTGTCGGATGGGTGTTTCTCTCTCCTCCCTCCCCACTGCTTTGACGAGTGGCATCGTAGGCCAGGTCTTCAAAAGCCTCTCCGGCCTCCTGGCGCTCGTTGATTTCTTTACACTTGCTCTCATCGTTGCCGCAAAGGTCGCAGACGTAATCCTTCTGGCCCAAGGCCGCGCCCACACCACCGCAAGAGCCGCTCAATGGCTTGCGGCCAAACAGCACGCCTACAGACATGCCGACAACCACCAGCAACATGACCGTCAGGGTCACAAACAGCATAGCCATAACATCCACCTCTCAAGCGCCCGAGCCCGTGGCTCGCGCGCATTTGTATTTCGCTCGGTAAGAGAGCCTACCAGTAGGGTTCAAACGCCTCGGAATGGCGGTCCACCAGCCCCTCACCTTCTTTGACAATCATATACACCGCAAGTTTTTCCCGCTCAGCAATGCGCATACCCTCTTGGGCGCCCAGCACGTTGAGCGCCGTTGCCCAGGCATCGGCTTCGGCGGAGGTCTCCGCCAGCACCGTGACCGACACCAGCTTGTGTTGAATCGGCCGCCCAGTGCGAGGGTCAATCGTATGGGAGTAACGCTGGCCATCGCGCTCATAGTAATTGCGGTAGTCACCCGAGGTCGCCATGGCAATGTCCGTCAGCGCAACGGCCTTTCGGGCTCCCTCGCGCAATGCGGCGGGTTGCTCTATGCCGATGCGCCAGCGATCACCTCGGGGGCTCTCACCCGACAAGCGGACTTCGCCGCCGATCTCCACCAGGTAGTGCTGATAGCCCCGGCTTTCGAGAAACTCTGCCAACTGATCGACGCCAAAGCCTTTGGCGATACCCGACAGATCCAGGTGAATGGCCCGCATCCGGCGCGCCCGATCGCCTTCGATCTGCAGATGCTCATAGCCAACATCGACCATCGCGCGCCTGAGCTGGTCATCACCCGGCGTCTGTTCCGGCTCTCCCTCTGGACCAAAACCCCAGAGATTCACCAGCGGGGCCACGGTTATGTCAAAGGCGCCTTCGCTGCGCTTGCTGATGTTGTGACTCAACGACAGCACCTCGGCCAGTGGCGCGGATAGACGCTGCCATTGGCCGATTTCCGAGCGGTTGAAGCGCATCAACTCCGAATCATCGATATAGGTCGACATTTGCTGGTTCACTTCCGCCAGCCGTTCGTCCAGATTCCGCTGCATCGCGTCGCGATCGATATCCAGGGTCCGTCCCTCTTCCGCCACCAGAGTGACATTGTAGGACGTACCCATGGTTTCGCCGCGAAACAGCTGATGCTCCCGCTCACTCGAGCGCTCGCAGCCGCTTATTGCCAGCACAAAAAACAAAAACGAGGCCAGCACTGCCGACCTCGTTTTTATTCTTGTGAGGAAATTATCCAACGTAAACTGAGGCTGCATTAACCACCAAAGTCATCGAGCATAATATTTTCATCTTCCACACCCAGATCCTTCAGCAGCTTGATCGCCGAGGCGTTCATCATGGGTGGGCCACACATGTAGTATTCACAATCTTCGGGTGCCGGGTGATCCTTCAGGTACATGTCGTACAGCACATTGTGAATAAAGCCGGTGGGGCCCTCCCAGTTGTCTTCAGGCTGGGGGTCGGAGAGTGCCACGTGCCACTCAAAGTTCTCGTTCTCTTCCTGAAGCTGATCGTACTCGTCCTGATAGAAAAGTTCGCGCAGCGAGCGCGCCCCGTACCAGAAGGTAATCTTCCGGTCGGTTTTGATACGGCGCAACTGATCGAAGATATGCGAGCGCATCGGGGCCATACCCGCGCCGCCGCCGATGAAGACCATCTCGGCATCGGTGTCCTTGGCAAAAAACTCGCCGAAGGGCCCGTACACAGTAATGGTATCGCCCGGCTTCAGGCTGAAAGTATAGGATGACATGATGCCCGGAGGAATATCTTTGGCGCCCGGGGGAGGCGTGGCGATGCGGATATTGAATTTCACAATGCCCCGCTCTTCCGGGTAGTTCGCCATGGAGTATGCGCGAATGACCGGCTCGTCCACTTTCGATTCCAGGTCAAAGAAACCGAAGCGTTCCCAGTCCCCGCGGAATTCCTCTTCGATGTCAAAGTCCTTGAACTTGACGTGGTGCGGCGGACACTCGAGCTGGACGTAACCACCGGCGCGGAAGTCGACATTCTCGCCCTCGGGCAATTTCAGCGTCAGCTCCTTGATGAAAGTCGCCAGATTCGGGTTGGCCTCAACAGTGCATTCCCACTGCTTCACGCCGAACACGTCTTCCGGGACCTGGATCTTCATGTCTTCCTTTACCGGCGTCTGGCAGGACAGACGCCAGCCCTCGCGGGCCTCGCGCTTGGTGAAGTGGCCTTCCTCGGTGGGCAACATGGCACCACCGCCCTCTTTGACGATGCACTTGCACTGCGCACAGGTTCCACCGCCACCGCAGGCCGAGGGCAAAAACAGGCCGGAATTGTTCAGGCTCTGCAACAGCTTGCCACCGGCAGGCACTTTCAGCTGTTTTTCGCCATTGATATCAATTTCCACATCGCCACTGGTAACCAGTTTGGCGCGGGCACTCAAGATCACCATCACCAGTGCGAACACGATGACGGTGAACATGACAACACCCAATATAATTTCCAAATTCATCTAGCCTACCTCGCTGGTTACAGGTCA
This sequence comes from Marinimicrobium sp. C2-29, assembly GCF_038419845.1. NCBI lineage: Bacteria > Pseudomonadati > Pseudomonadota > Gammaproteobacteria > Cellvibrionales > Cellvibrionaceae > Marinimicrobium > Marinimicrobium sp. C2-29. The sequence continues at coordinate 106,518 of NZ_JBCAQT010000003.1, read as the reverse complement.
ATGCCGCCGAAAGACATAAAGCCCAGGGACATCAAGCCCACAGTGATGAAGGTAATTCCCAGACCGCGCAACCCGGCCGGGACATCGCTGTATTTCATCTTCTCCCGAATACCGGCCAGAGCGGTAATGGCCAGCGCCCAACCAACGCCGGAACCGGCGCCAAAGGCGACACTTTCGGCGAAGTTGTAATCCCGCTCCACCATGAACAGAGAACTGCCCAGAATGGCGCAGTTGACGGTAATCAGCGGAAGAAACACGCCCAGAGCGTTGTAGAGTTTGGGAACAAACTTGTCCAGAAACATCTCCATGATCTGTACCAGAGCCGCAATCACGCCAATGTACGTGATCAGTCCCAGAAAGCTCAGGTCCACATCCGGCAGCCCGGCCCAGGCCAGGGCACCGTCAGCCAGCACGTAGGTATAGAGCAGGTTGTTCACGGGTACGGTCACAACCTGGACCACGATCACCGCAATACCCAGACCGAAGGCGGCGCTGATCTTTTTGGAAATCGCCAGAAATGTACACATCCCCAGGAAGAAGGCCAGCGCCATATTCTCGATGAAAATCGTACGAATAAAAATGCTCAGCAAGTTTTCCACGATCAGGCCTCCTGCGGTTTGGTGTTAGGTGACATTGGATACTCTTCCTCTTCCACTTGCTCCGGCTTCCAGGCGCGAATGGCCCAGATGAAGAAACCGATCAGGAAGAACGCACTGGGCGGCAGCAACAACAGGCCATTGGGCACATACCAACCACCTTCGGTCACCGGGGTGAGCAGGGTCACACCAAACAGGCTACCAGAGCCGAACAGCTCGCGAATGAAGGCCAGACCAATCAGGATCGCGCTGTAACCCAGGCCATTACCCACACCATCGACAAAACTCGGGATGGGAGGGTTTTTCATGGCAAAGGCTTCCGCCCGGCCCATGACGATACAGTTGGTGATGATCAGACCCACAAATACCGACAGCTGCTTGCTGATGTCATAGGCAACGGCCTTGAGAATCTGATCCACCAGGATCACCAATGAGGCAATGATCGTCATCTGCACAATGATCCGGATACTGCCCGGAATGTGGTTGCGAACCGCAGAGACAAAAAAGTTGGAAAACGCCGTGACCGAGGTAAGCGCGATGCACATGACCAGGGTTACACTCAGGCTGTTGGTAACCGCCAACGCCGAACAGATACCCAGGATCTGCAACGTGATCGGGTTGTTGTCGAAAATGGGTTCAATCAGAAGTTTTTTCAGCTTCTTCATGGCTTAAGCCTCCCCTTCACGCAAATTGTTCAAAAACGGCTTGAAGCCCATATCACCCAGCCAGAACTTCACCAGGTTATCGACACCCTTGCTGGTCAGTGTGGCGCCCGAAAGGCCATCAACCTTGTGCTCAGCATTGGGGTCGGAGGAGTCAACACCACCCTTGATGACAGATAGCTGGACATTGCCCTCCTCGCCATAGACTTTCTTGCCTTCCCACTGGGCCTTCCAGTTCGGGTTGTCCACTTCGCCCCCGAGACCCGGCGTTTCGGCGTGGTCATAAAAGCCCAGGCCGACGACGGTGTTGGCATCCGCTTCCAGGGCCATGAAGCCGTATAGCGTCGACCAGAGACCATAGCCGCGAACCGGCAAAATGACGGTCTGCAGATCACCCTGATCGTTCTGTACCAGAAACACCTCGGCATATTGTTCACGCCGGGAGATGCCCGCGATATCTTCATCGCCAGTCAGGTTCATTGAGCGACTCGGGTCCTTCGCCGCTTTCCATTGATCGTATCTTTCCGGATCAATCTCGTCAGTGAACTCTCCGGTTTTCAGGTCGACCACTTTCGTGGTGACTCGCTCGGCAAAGATTTCCTCAACACCTCGATCAGCGTCCAGGAGATTCGCAGCCGACAGAATGTTGCTTTTGAAATCCAGCGCCTGGTTTGCCTCCTGAGCGGGGCGCAACAGCACCGCCGCTGTGGACACCACTACCGAGCAGACAATACACAGCATCAGGGTGACAGTGATTGTCTTCTTGATCGAATCGTTACTAGCCACGTGCCAACCTCCGCTTGATATTCGCTTGAACTACAACATGGTCAATCAGGGGTGCAAACAGGTTGGCAAACAGAATTGCCAACATCATCCCTTCCGGGAAAGCGGGGTTCACCACGCGAATAATCACCACCATAAAGCCGATCAACGCTCCGAACCAGAGCTTGCCGGTATTGGTCATGGAGGCCGATACCGGGTCGGTCGCCATGAACATCATGCCAAACGCAAAACCGCCCACGACCATATGCCAATACCAGGGCATGGCGAACATCGGATTGGTGTCCGAGCCCACACCGTTGAGCAGCAGGGTTGTGGCGATCATGCCCGCCATCACACCGGCGACGATGCGCCAGGAAGCAATGCCCATGATCAACAGAATGCCGCCACCGATGAAAATCGCCAGGGTAGATACCTCGCCAATCGAGCCCTGGATTCGGCCAATAAACGCATCCATCCAGCTGATCTGCTGAGTAAGCCCCTGAACCCCTTCCTGATAGGCAATGGACAGGGCAGTGGCACCGCTGTAGCCATCCACGGCGGTCCAGACAGCGTCGCCCGACATTTCGGCCGGGTAGGCAAAGAACATGAAAGCCCGCCCGGTCAGTGCCGGGTTGAGGAAGTTTTTGCCGGTACCACCGAACACTTCCTTACCCACAACCACACCGAAGCTGATACCCAGAGCCGCCTGCCACAGAGGCACATCGGGCGGACAGATCAGGGCAAACAGCACGGAGGTGACAAAGAAGCCTTCGTTCACTTCGTGACCGCGAACGGTGGCGAACAGCACTTCCCAGAAGCCACCCACCACAAAGACCACAAAGTAAATGGGAATGAAGTAGGCCGCGCCATGCCAGAACGAATCCCAGATGCTGCTCGGGTCATAGCCTCCCATCAGTTCGATGAAACCGCCACGCAGCCCCTCTACCGAGCTCATGCCCATATCGGCCATGATGGTATTGGCCTGGAAGCCGACGTTGTACATGCCGTAGAACATGGCGGGGAAGGTACAGAGCCACACCGTGATCATGATCCGCTTCAGGTCGATGCCGTCGCGTACATGAGCGGTGGTTTTGGTCACGTTCGGGGGACGATAGAAAATGGTGTCGACAGCCTCGTAGAGGGAATACCACTTTTCGTACTTGCCACCCTTGTGAAAATGGGGTTCAACTTTGTCGAGAACATTTCGCAGAGCTCGCATACCTTAGCCCTCCTTCTCAATACGGGTGAGATTGTCACGCAGAATCGGCCCGTACTCGTATTTGCCGGGGCAAACAAAGGTACAGAGCGCCAGATCCTCTTCATCGAGCTCCAGGCATCCGAGCAGCTGTGCCGTTTCGCCATCGCCGACAATCAGGGCACGCAACAATTGTGTGGGGAGAATGTCGAGGGGCATGACCTTCTCGTAAGCACCGACCGGCACCATGGCGCGCTCGCTGCCGCCAGTAGTGGTGGTGAAATCAAACTGTTTGTTTTTGAACAGCTTGGAGATATAGATTCCCATGACCGAAAAGCCATTAAAGCCGGCCCGCAGGTAATGCAGCATGGGGCGGTCGTTGCCCTCGGCCAGCACTGACACCTGCTGGTGATAACGACCCAGATAGGACAGGGGCCCGCGCGCCGCACGGCCGCCAAACACCGAGCCGGAAATAAGGCGATTTTCTGCAGGTTTGAGCTCACCGGCGGTCAACTCTTCGAGGTTCGCCCCCAGACGTGTGCGTACCAGACGCGGCTTTTCCACTTGTGGGCCACCGAGCGCTACCACCCGGTCTGTGTGCAGCTCACCGGTGGTGAACAGCTTGCCGATGGCAATCACATCCTGATAATTCACGGTCCAGACCATTTTCGAACCGACAATCGGGTCCAGATAGTGGATGTGGGTGCCGGCATTACCGGCCGGATGCACACCGCCGAACTCTTCGGTCACAACGCCTTCGGCCGATCCGGTGGGAATATCGGCTCCGGCCGCCTTGCAGACAAAGACCTTGCCTTCGGTCATGCGCGTCAGCACGGTCAGCCCCTGGGCAAAGGCCTCAGCCTGCTCCCCGATGATGATTTCGGGGTTGGCGGCCAGCGGATTGGTGTCCATGGCGGTGACAAAAATGGAGTGGGGTTTGCTGTCGAGCGCCGGCACTTTGCTGTAGGGCCGGGTACGCAGGGCCGTCCAGAGCCCCGACTCGTTGAGCAGCTCACGCGCCTGCTCATCAGACACCTGGGCCGGGTCGGTGCCTTTATAGGCTTCGAAGCTCTCGGCTTCGTCGCCTTCGACATCGATCACCACCGACTGCAGTACCCGCCGCTCACCGCGATTGATCGCCGCGATGGTGCCCGCAGCGGGCGCGGTGTAGCGTATGCCTTCGGTTTTCTTATCGGTAAACAGTAACTGCCCGAGCTTGACCTTGTCCCCCACCTGGACCGCCATGGTTGGTTTCATACCGTGGTAATCGAAACCAATGACGGCCACAGAGCGGATTTTGGGTCCCTCACTGATGGCCTGCTCAGGCGCACCGGTTATAGGTAAATCCAATCCCCGACGGATCTTTATCATACGTCTCTGCCTAATCACTCGTTGGATAAACTGGCAGCTCGAGCTGGTACTCGAACGGCCCGTGTCGTCGACCGGGCTCCCGATCACACCTTAACTTCACGCCCACCACTCCGGCTGCCCGGCCAGCACCAAAGTGGCCTTACATGTTCTGTGCGGAAAGTTTTTAGAGTTGTGGATCAGGATGCCCCACGCGGGCGGTGCGCAATCCTCGCGAACGCGCAAAAACCATGAGATTTCTCCGCCACCAGACCTCGGACGGAGCCGGTTCAGTCCCGAAACCCGGGCCGAACCCACTGCAAATTTCGCCGCAATTATAAAGACCAGAGCGCCGAAAGGCCAGCGTAAACCCGGGTTTTTTGCAACTTCCGCGACTTTCTGCCCTATTCTCGGGCAAGCCGACACAACCGCATCAGGTCGGGTACAATGGCGGCTTTTTATCCCAGCTGCCTATACCCATGAAGAGCTACCACGCATTCGATCCACCCGTTTCCAACCGTCCCGGCAATCGCCAGCGCTGGGGCCAATTGCATGGCGCCTCCCAGGCCCTGGCACTGGTCAATGCGGCCCGCGCCTACCGGGGGCTGAGCCTGGTGATCACGCCGGATACCGCCAGCGCCCAGCGCCTGGAATCCGAGCTGCGCTTCTTCGCCGGCAGCTCCGGAGATTTGCCCGTTCTGCATCTGGCCGACTGGGAAACCCTGCCCTACGACAGCATTTCTCCGCATCAGGACATCATCTCCGAGCGACTGAGCACGCTTTACCGTCTGCCCCAGACCCGTCAGGGCATACTGGTGGTGCCCGTGACCAGCGTCCTCCAGCGGCTGATGCCGCAGAGCTATCTGCTCGGCAACAGCCTGATGCTCGAACCGGGGGAACAGCTGAACCTGGAAGCCATGCGCCAGAACCTGGAAAAAGCTGGCTACCACTGCGTGGACACCGTGTACGAGCACGGGGAGTTTGCCGTGCGCGGTGCTCTGGTCGACATTTTCCCCATGGGCAGCGACCGCCCCTATCGTATCGATCTGTTTGACGACGAAGTGGAAACCCTCCGCAGCTTCGACCCGGAAACCCAGATGACGGTGGACCAGGTTGACCAGATCCGCCTGCTCCCCGCCCGGGAATTCCCGCTCGACAAAACCGGAATCAGCCGTTTCCGGGACCAGTGGCACGAGTCATTCGACGTCGACCACCGGGCCTGCCCGGTCTATCAGGACGTGTGCAGCGGAATCGCCCCCCCCGGCATAGAGTACTATCTACCGCTGTTTTTCGATCAGTGTAGCCACCTGTTCGACTACCTCCCCGAGCAGACCCAGGTCTACATTGTCGGGGAGCTCGAAGCCTCCGCCCGGCGCTTCTGGAGCGAGCTGGAGAGCCGCTATGAAAACCGGCGCGTCGACCCGCAGCGTCCCATCCTCCCGCCCCAGGATATTTACCTGGGCGTTGACGAGCTTTTCGGCTTGATCAAGCCCCAGTGCCGGACATTCGTGCAGAGCGCACCACTGGAAGCGGGCGCGGGCCAGCTCAACTTCGCCACCGAACCGCCCCCTCAGTTGCCGATTCAACACCAGTCCGACAATCCTCTGGCGGCCGTTGAAAGCTTCCTGATGGACTTTGAGGGCCGGGTGCTGTTCTGCGCGGACTCCGCCGGCCGCCGGGAAACGCTGCTGGAGCTGCTGGGGCGCATCCGCGTCACCCCGAAAATTTTTGAGCACTGGGACGACTTTGCCGCGAGCAATGCCAGCCCCGCGCTCATGGTTGGCGCCCTCGACCAGGGGCTTCTGCTGGATGACCCGAAACTGGCGGTAATCGCCGAATCCCAGCTCTTTGGCGAACGGGTCCAGCAACAGCGCCGGCGTCGCCAGGCCCAGGACGCCAGCGACCTGGTGGTCAAAAACCTGACCGAGCTCAAACCCGGCGCCCCGGTGGTCCACATCGACCACGGCGTGGGCCGCTACCGGGGCCTGGAGTCGATTGAGGTGGACGATCAGGCCACCGAGTTTCTGACCCTCGAATACGCCGATGGCGCCAAGCTCTATGTGCCGGTGACCAACCTGCACCTGATCAGTCGCTTCAGCGGCGCCGACGAGGAGCTCGCCCCCCTGCACCGTCTCGGCAGCGAGCAGTGGCAGAAAGCCAAACGCAAAGCCGCCGAACAGGTACGCGACGCTGCCGCCGAGCTGCTGGACATCTACGCCCGACGGGCGGCCCGCAAAGGCTTCGCCTTCGAGGACCCCAAATCGGCCTACGAGAGCTTCTCCGCCGCCTTCCCGTTTGAAGAGACGCCGGACCAGCAGCGCGCCATCGAATCGGTGGTACAGGACATGCTCTCGGCCCAGCCCATGGACCGGCTGATTTGCGGCGATGTCGGTTTCGGCAAAACCGAGGTCGCCATGCGCGCCGCCTTCATCGCCAGCTACAGTGGCAAGCAGGTGGCGGTACTGGCGCCCACCACCCTGCTGGCGCAGCAGCACTTTGAGTCGCTCAAGGACCGCTTCGCCGACTGGCCCATCACCATCGAGGTGCTCTCACGCTTTCGCACCACCAAAGAAGTCACCGAGGTCCAGAAACGCCTCGAGGCGGGCCAGATCGATATCGTGATCGGCACCCACAAGCTTCTGTCGGGCGACATTCGCTATAAAAATCTCGGCCTGCTGGTCATCGACGAGGAGCACCGCTTTGGCGTGCGTCAAAAGGAAAAGCTCAAGGCCCTGCGCTCGGAAATCGACATCCTGACCCTGACCGCGACGCCCATCCCCCGGACGCTCAACCTGTCCATGTCGGGCATTCGCGACCTGTCGATCATCGCCACCCCGCCCGCCCGACGCCTGTCGGTCAAAACCTTTGTGCGTCAGCACGACGATGCCGTCATCAAGGAGGCGATTCTGCGGGAAATCCTGCGCGGCGGACAGGTCTACTACCTGTATAACGAGGTCAAGAACATCGACCGGATCGCCCGGGAGCTGGGCGAGATGATCCCGGAGGCACGCATCGGCATCGGCCACGGCCAGATGCGCGAGCGCGATCTGGAGCGGGTCATGTCGGATTTCTATCACAAGCGTTTCAATGTCATGGTATGCACCACCATTATTGAAACCGGCATCGACATCCCCAGCGCCAACACCATCATCATCCACCGGGCCGACAAATTCGGGCTGGCGCAGATGCATCAGTTGCGCGGCCGGGTCGGACGCTCGCACCACCAGGCCTACGCCTACCTCCTGACCCCCGAGCGGCGCGCCATGACCGGCGATGCCCAGAAGCGCCTGGAGGCGATTGCCGCCGCCGATGACCTGGGGGCCGGTTTCACGCTGGCCACCCACGACATGGAAATCCGCGGCGCGGGCGAGCTGTTGGGCGAGGAGCAGAGCGGTCAGATCCAGACGGTGGGCTTCTCCCTCTACATGGACATGCTCGACCGGGCGATCAAGGCCATCCGCTCGGGCAAGGCCATTGATGTGGAAAAACCGCTGGACTCCGGCATTGACGTCAATCTGCGCATATCAGCGCTCATTCCGGCCGACTACTTGCCCGACGTGCATACCCGTCTGGTACTCTACAAGCGCCTGGCCAACGCCGAGAACGATGAGGCACTGCGCGAGCTGCAGGTGGAGATGATCGACCGCTTTGGGCTTTTGCCTGACGCCACCAAGAATCTGTTCAAGGTCACGGCGCTGAAGTTGCGGGCGGAAAAGCTCGGCATTGCCAAGCTCGAAGCGGGCGAACAGGGTGGACGAGTGGAATTTTCCGAGCAGACAGAGGTCGACCCTTTGACGATTGTGACTCTGGTGCAAAGTGAACCACAGACTTACCAGCTCGCGGGCGCCAATCATTTAAAATTCAGCCAGACTATGGAAAATGGGGAGGCGCGCCTGGAGGCCGTCTCGACCCTGCTGGACAAACTAACCCCCGGAAAATCATCATGACGCTGACTCACCGCTCCCGTTCCTTCGCTCTGAGTGCCCTCGGTTTTGGCCTGCTCTGGAGTGCATCACAGCAGGCACTCGCGCAGGAAGAACCCACCTGGTACCAGGTAGAGGTGATCATCTTTGAGCGGACCGGTGGCGGCAGTGGCGCCGAGAGCTGGCCGCGCAATATCCAGCTGCGCTATCCTTTCAACTGGGAAGAGCTGAAGGACCCGGAGACACCCAGCACCCTGCTGCCTGACTTTGACTCCGGGCAAGCCGATTTCGCCGCCGATGAGAACGACCTCGCCCCCGAGGAAGGCCCCCTGGCTGTCGACCTGACCCGGCGGCCCTATTTTTACCTGCCCGAAGGCGAACGGACACTCAACCGCTACGCCAATGCCCTGTCCCGCCAGAGCGAGCATCAGGTGCTGTTTCACGAAGCCTGGCGCCAACCCACCGTTGAGCAACAGTTTGCGCCCGCGCTGCTGATTACCGGAGGTGAGCTGTTCGGCGACCACTACGAGCTGGAAGGCAGTATCACCCTCAGCGTGTCCCGCTACCTGCACCTGCACACCCGCCTATGGCTGACCGAGTTCGAACCCAATTTTGGTCAACCCCCCGGCGCCTGGCCGGAATTACCCCGACGCCCGAACCTGCAGACTGAAGAACAGCCGACGTCGACCTCGAACTGGGACGACCCCTGGGCCGAGAGCCAAACCGGTTTCACCTGGGACACGAGCCTGAACGAGACCTCGAGCCGGCCCAACTTTCTCGGGGAAGACTTTCTGCCCGGTCGCATTGCCACCATGACTCAGCAACGGCGGATGCGCAGTCGCGAGCTGCATTACCTGGATCACCCACTGTTCGGTCTGATCATTGAGGTCACACCCTACGAGCATCCGGACGAACAAGAAGAAGGTGGAGACCAGGAAGAGAATCAGGAGCGAGGAGAGTAGCCGCGAGGCGGCGAATCAGGAAAGGATTCAGCGCCCGCCCACATACCGGCGGCGGGCATTTGCCAGCTTACATCGAGGCGACCACGTCATCGGCCTGAAGCCCCTTGTCACCCTCCAGCAGCTCAAACTCCACACTCTGCCCTTCCGACAGAGAGCGATAGCCTTCGCCGCGGATGTTGCGATAGTGAACAAAAACGTCGTCGCTCTCGTCACCGCATGTGATGAACCCGTAGCCACGGGCGTTATTGAACCATTTTACGGTTCCTGATGCGCGCTCAGTCATAGTGTTACCTCATTATTCTTATGAAATCTTACTTACAACGTTGCCTTTTACTCAGTAATTGCAAACGTTACCAACAATCATTGACAAAACTTTGCACAATAAAGCTTGCAAAACTTCGCCAACGGCTCCTTCTTTCGGAACGCCCACTTTGTAAGCCAAAAAGCCCCGTTTGTCCAGCATGAATTCGCAGTTTTGCGACACTCTTAGCTTTTTTGGTTATATAAAGGGCGCTATTCGGAGGCAACAAAAACGCCAGGCGCGTTGCGCCAGTAACCCCGATAATCCATGCCAAAGCCGTAGACAAAACGATCCGGCACGGTCAGGCCGAGAAAGTCGGCGGCAACCGCCGGCGGCTCCGGCAGACGCTTCTGGATCAGCGCGGCGGTATGGACCGAAGCGGCACCCTTCTCACGGGCATAGTCAACCAGGGCCTGAAGCGTGATGCCGCGATCGAGGATATCGTCGAGAAACAGGACCCGACGCCCCTCCAGCGCCACATTGGGTTCGTGTTGCCACTGGAGCTTGCCGCCCTCGATTCTGTTACCGTAACGGCTGGCATGGACATAATCCACCTCCAGCAGAAAATCGAGACGGGGCAGCAGCTGCCCTGCCGTAACCAGCCCGCCATTCATCACCGTCAACACCAACACGGGGTCGGACCCGGCCATCTGCTGATTGATCTCGAGCGCCATGGTATCCAGCGCCGCATGCAGCTGCTCCAGGTTGTACAGACATTCGCAGTGCGCAGGCAGTGCCAAGATGGCACTGCCTTCATGACTCACCGGAGTTCCCGTTATTCCCGTTATTCCCGTTGTCCGGTCCGGACTGGATTGGGCGGCTTTCTTTGGCACTGTTGTCCTCTCTCTGCCGGGGAGTGTCCCGGCTTTGTTTGGGTTCTTCCCGGTTTTCGGATCGGGAACCTTGCGGGTCGGCCAGAGTGACCGGCTCCGGAATATGCAGCGTTGAGGTGGGGAAGGCACACTGGGCACCGTGGTTTTCGACAATCTCGATGACCTTGAGCATGACGTCCTGCTTGATTTCGTGGAATTCCACCCAATCCACTGTCTTCGTGAAGGTATAGACAAAGAAATCCAGCGAGCTGGCCGCGAAACCGTTGAAATTGACGATCAGGGTGCGGACTTCCGTTTCCAGGTCGGGATGATCGAGAACCATCTTCTTCACATCGGCGACAATTCCCGCCATTTTACCGGCATCATCGTAGCGGATACCGACCGTTTCAAAAATCCGCCGGTTCTCCATCCGCGAGGGGTTTTCCACGGAAATCTGGGTAAAGGTGGCATTGGGCACATACAGCGGTCGGCGATCAAAGGTGCGCAACCGGGTCAGGCGCCAACCGATATTCTCCACCGTCCCCTCGATATTCTGGTCCGGCGAGCGCACCCAGTCGCCCACGGCAAAGGGCCGGTCCATATAGATCATCAGGCCACCGAAAAAATTGGCCAGCAGGTCTTTGGCGGCAAAACCCACCGCCAGGCCACCGACCCCGCCAAAGGCCAATACGCCGGACATGCTGTAGCCCAGCGACTGCGCCAGTACCAGCACCGCCGTGATCAGCACCGCGACCCGCAGCAACTTGCCGATGGCCAACACCGTGGTGGGATCGCGCGGCTCACCTTCACGTGGGCTGAGAAACTCGAGCTCCGCCATCCGGATAAAGCGCACCAGAAACCAGGCCGCCATGATCACGATACCGACCTGTCGTACCGTCGTGACCACACCCATCAGCTCCACTTCAGTACCGCGATGGGTCACATAGCTGGCCCAACTGAGGCCAACAAGCCAGATCACCCCCCGAACAGGAGAGCGAGCGGCCCAGAACAGCGACTTGGCCCACATGGCATTGGCTCTATCCGCGCGACGCTCCGCGCGCCGCAACACGAACACGACCGCCATGGCCACGACCAGGGTCACCACCACCAGACCGAAGGCGTGCACGATCCAGAGTTGATCTTTATCGGCCAGGTCGGCCAGCCAACCCTTAATCTGGTTTATCAAATCCATACCTTTCCGCCGTGTTAGACAAAGTTCTTATGTAAAGTAGAACCGATAGAATCATTCAGACTCGCGAGAGTATACCGATGCCCCGGACAAAACGAAAACTGCGAGCAAAATGAAGCAATTACGACACTTCCGGAAGAGAGCGCCCGCCCCCGGGACCTTCCCGGGTGGGTGCCAGTGCCCTGTCCGGTCAATGAGGTTTCACCCGGGTCCGTGCTATGGTATCAATCAATCATAACGCCCCCTTTGGCTGGCGCGCTATTCCACTAACACAGGACCATCAATACAGGAGAAGTGCACATGGCTTTTCAAGCACCCAGCATTGGTGCCTGGTACTTCGACCGGGACAGCGAACAGGCCTTCGAAGTCGTCGCCCTGGACGAGGAACAGGGTACCGTTGAAGTCCAGTATCTGGATGGTGCGATTGGCGAGTTCGACCTGGAAACCTGGCTTCAGCTCCCCCTGACCCCGACGGCCCCACCCGAGGACTCCGACATTGCCTTCGAGATGAGCCAGGAAGACCGCTGGCGTGACGATACGCACAAACCCGACAGCTGGGACAACCCGATCAACCAGATCGAACCCGACCTCTTCTCCGGCTACGACGACTACTGAGTCAATGGCGGAGCCCACTGACGCCAGCCAGGGCGCGGCGCATCGTCACCGCGCCGGCCGCCCCTGACCTCGTCCCTGGCCTCCGTCTCCCGCCCTACCCGTCCCGATTTCCAGGTCATCCCGGCGAGTTTTCCGACAGGTATTGCATACAGGTCATAACTGTATATAATCACAATAGCTGTATAAAAACCCATAGATCGGATCTCAGCTTTGACCGGTCTTCAATTCGGGATCAACGCCACGGGAGCGCGCCATGCTCAACTTGACTCCACGGCAGGAAAAAGTCCTGCAACTGATCAAGAACTACGCCGAAGACACCGGCTACCCGCCCACCCGGGCGGAAATCGCCCGGATTCTGGGCTACAAGTCGGCCAACGCCGCCGAAGAGCACATCAAGGCCCTGGCCCGCAAGGGCGCCATTGAGGTGATCCCCGGCGCCTCGCGTGGCATCAAGCTGGTGGAGCCCCAACAGGGGATTCCACTCATCGGCCGGGTCGCCGCCGGTAGCCCCATCCTGGCCCAGGAGCACATCGAGGACTACTGCCAGTTCCCCCACAGCTTTTTTACTCCTCAGGCCGACTACCTGCTCAGGGTCCATGGCATGAGCATGAAGGATGCCGGCATCCTGGATGGCGACCTGCTTGCGGTACACCGCACTCAACAGGTACGCAATGGGCAGATTGTCGTGGCGCGCATTGGTGAAGAAGTGACCGTCAAACGGTTCCGCCGGGTCGGTAACCGCGCCCAGGTAGAGCTGCTGCCGGAGAACCCGGACTTTGAGGTGATCAAGGTCGATCTGCGCGACCAGGATCTGACCATCGAAGGCTTGAGCGTAGGAGTGATTCGCCGTGATTAATGCCGCCCTGAATAACGCCGTCCTGAATAAAGCCGCCGAGCCGGTTCAGGCTCCGAGTGGAGGCATCACCGAACTGGTGCTGACCCACAATGCGCCGGAACAGACACAGCTGTTGCTGCCAATGGTGGCGCACCTGAGCCAGAGCCGCTCCGAGCGGTGGCTGACCTGGATCAATCCGGGCCCGGTGGATCGTGCCCTGCTGGCGCGCTATGGCGTGGATACTCACGCCATCCGCATGATTCATGTCCCCGAAAACGAGGACAATCGCTGGATCCTATGGGAAGCGCTTGCCCGGGGCAACAGTCATACCGTGATTGCCAGCCCGGGAGCCATGAATGACCGTGAGCTCAAACACCTGGAGGCAGCGGCGCTGAAGGGACAGTGTCAGGGGCTCTTGCTGAGAATGCGCTGAATCTCTGACGAGCAAAGCAGAGTGGGTAGAGGGCGGGAAGGCTCAGTGATAAATGGGCGTTTCTTCTTCGTCGCCCAACTCTCCGAGAAAGTCTTCCACCCCCTCATCCGCCAGCTCACTGGCCGCTTCCATACCCGCTTCGATCATGGCTCGGGCCACATCGAATTTACCGTCGCGCATGAAAGACAGGGAGTCGGCGGAAAAACGGATGCAGACCAGGGGCTCTTTTTCCTCGTCGGAGCGCTGCAGCACCACATCGCCATTCGGCAGCTCAACAATTTCGTACATGGATGATGACATAGTGACTCCGCCCCCGAGGTTACAACCTTTTAGGGCACAAGTTTACCACAGAGTCACATTTTCCACAGCTACGACGTCGGTTTTCTAGTGTACCCCGTCGCTAATATTCGGCGCTGGTTTCCCGCTGGCGATCGACCAGGTGCTCAAAGGCCTCAAACCAGAACAGCAGACGCTCCCGGGAGACCTTTCGGGAGCGGCCCCGGGGCGTATCCAGATCCATCACCTGAATTCTCTGGCTCATCGCCACCGGGTCGCTGAGCTCCCAACAGGCCTCGTAAGCACTCTGCAGCTCGGCCAACCAACTATCGGGATCGTCGCGCAGGGCCTTCAGCTCCAGCGCCTCGGAGGGCACTTTGCCCATCCGTTGCAGCGCATCGGCCAGCTCCCCTTCATTTGAGATATTGGCCGAATCGGCAACCCCGTAGTTCTCCGCCACCTCGCGCAAGTAATGCCGGTAGGCGCACAGCAGATGGAACGCCGCCGCATCCAGCAGGCTCTGACACCGCACCCGGGCACTGACCTGGCGCGGCTCCGGCTCCTGCTGAATCAGCTTTACCAGGGCCCGACAGAATGCCAGTTTCTGGTTGACCAAAGACAGACTGGTCGCTGCCATTACGGCTCCCCCGCTCTATTCATTGGTGACCTATTTGTTGGGCACCCATTTGCCTTTCTCGTAAAACGCCTTCCAGCCGGTCGCTTTGCCTTCAACTTCGGACTGGACATACTGCTCCTTGGTTTTGCGGCTGTAACGGACCACCGTTTTGTTGCCGTCGGGATCTTCCGTGGGCGCTGAGAACAGAAACTTGTACTTGGGATCGATCTCGCTCTTGTGGGGCAACAGCTCCTCCACCAGGGGCGCGCGGGTCTCCCGGTTTTTGGGAAACTGGCTTGCCGCCAGGAACAGGCCGGAGGCACCATCGCGCAACACGTAGGTGTCGTCCACCTTGACGCAGGCCAGTTCCGGCATGGGAACCGGGTCCATCTTGGGCGGCGCGGGTTCACCACTTTTGAGCAGTTTGCGGGTGTTTTTACACTCGCTGTTGGTACAACCAAAGTACTTTCCGAAGCGGCCGGTTTTGAGCTGCATTTCACTGCCGCACTTATCGCACTCCAGGGTGGGACCCTCATAGCCCTTGAGCTTGAAACTGCCCTGCTCGACTTCATAGCCGGGGCAGTCGGGGTTGTTGCCACAGATGTGCAGCTTGCGTTTACTGTCGAGCAGATAACTGTCCATGGCGGTATTGCACAGCTTGCACCGGCGCTTGGTCCGCAACAGGCGCGACTCCGCCTCTTCGTCCGCATCGGCATCCAGGGCCTCGTCGCCAGAGACAAGATTCATGGTGTTTTTACAGCGCTCTTTGGGCGGCAGTGCGTAGCCGGAACACCCCAGGAACACCCCGGTACTGCCGGTGCGAATCTGCATGTGACGCCCGCACTGGTCGCACTCGATGTCCGTGTCGGTGGGCGCATTGGTGCGCATGCCGCCCTCTTTCTTCTGTGCCTCGGACAGCTTGCGGGTAAATTCGGCGTAAAACTCATCGAGCAGCTGCTGCCAGTTTTTCTCGCCCTGAGCCACATCGTCCAGAGAGTCTTCCATGCTGGCGGTAAAGCCGTAGTCCATCAGGTCATCAAAGCTTTCTACCAGGCGTTCGGTCACGATGTCGCCCATCTTTTCCGCGTAAAAACGGCGGTTTTCCAGCCGGGCGTAGCCGCGATCCTGAATGGTGGAAATGATCGAAGCGTAAGTGGACGGGCGCCCGATGGCCCGCTTTTCCAGCTCCTTCACCAGGCTCGCTTCGGTAAAGCGCGCGGGCGGCTTGGTAAAGTGCTGGGAGGGGTCGAGCTTGATCAGCGGCAGCTGCTGCCCCACTTTGATATCGGGCAGCACCACATCCTCTTCTTTTTTGGAAACCGGCGGCAGGACTTTCATGAAGCCGTCAAAGCGGATGACCCGACCCCGGGTGCGCAGTTCGAAGTTATTGGCGTGAACCACAATGGAGGTGCTGGTGAACTCGGCCTGGCTCATTTGACAGGCCACAAACTGTTGCCAGATCAAAGTGTAGAGCCGCTCGGCGTCGCGTTCCATACCGCTCACATGGTTGGGCTTGACCGTGACGTTGGAGGGGCGAATCGCCTCGTGCGCCTCCTGGGCGCCCTCTTTGCTGCTGTAGACCGCCGGGTTTTCGGGCAGATAGCGTTTGCCGTACTCCTCCTGGATGTAGTCCCGACAGTTGGCCACCGCCTCCTGACTCAGGTTGGTGGAGTCAGTCCGCATGTAGGTGATGTAGCCGGCTTCGTACAACCGCTGCGCCATCATCATGGTTTTCTTCACCCCAAAGCCCAGACGGGTACTGGCCGCCTGCTGCAGGGTGGAAGTAATAAACGGCGCCGGTGGCTTGGAGCGGGTGGGCTTGTCTTCCCGGTCGGTGACTTCGTACTGGGCCCCTTCGAGCGCCTTGACGGCGGCCATCGCCTGGGTCTCGTTGAGCGGTTTGAAGGCCTTGTCACCTTCCTTTTTGACTTCAAAGCGCACCTGTTCGCCGCCACTGGCCTTCAGCTGGGCGGCGAGGGTCCAGTACTCTTCCGGCACAAAGGCGCGAATCTCACGCTCGCGCTCCACCACCAGGCGCACGGCCACCGACTGTACCCGACCGGCGGAAAGCCCCCGGGCAATTTTTTCCCACAACAGGGGTGAGAGCATGTAGCCCACCACCCGATCGAGGAACCGGCGAGCCTGTTGCGCGTTGACCCGATCGCGATCGATCCGTCCCGGGTGCTTGAAGGCGTTCTGAATCGCACTCTTGGTGATCTCGTTGAACACCACCCGACGATACTGCTCGGGCTGGCCCCCGATCGCTTCCTGCAGGTGCCAGGCGATCGCCTCCCCTTCTCTGTCCAAGTCCGTCGCGAGGTAGATAGTATCGGCTTTGGCCGCCAGCTTACGCAGCTCATCCACCACTTTTTCCTTACCCGGCAGGATCTCGTAACGCGCCTCCCAGCCATGCTCCGGATCAATGCCCATGCGCTTGATCAGCTGATCCTTGTGTTTCTGCGCCTTGTATTTCTCCTTTTCCTTGGGGGAGAGCTTGCGGGTTTTGGCCGCCTGGCGGGCCCGCTCTTTGGGGTCCACCGGTTTGGAGTTACCACTGGTGGGAAGATCGCGGATGTGGCCGACACTGGATTTCACGACATAGTCGTTGCCCAGGTACTTGTTGATGGTCTTGGCCTTGGCCGGCGATTCGACAATAACTAACGATTTACCCATGCGACTCTTCTTTGTGGTTACCGAATGTGAGTGAATGGCCGACAGGCCTGGCGCGGCAAAATACCGGTCGAGGTGCGCATATATAAGACCTCAGCCGGGCCGGGTCAAGTCGAATGCTGGCTCGCGAGTGACAGAACCTCTCGCGAACCCCCTGGCTCCAGCGCTATGAATAGCGCCTGGCGGGCACCACACCCCTTGCCAGTAAAGTGGCTATCTCCTTGATTTGCAAGGATTTGCCACAAACAATCTGTAAAGCTTTCTCCTTCCCGGCCGACAGCCTCAGCAGAGCCCTTAAAAAGGCAGAGACTTTTTCAACCGGACGCACCCATCGGGGAGCCATGAACGCCCTACTGTCGCTCACTGCCACTTTGTTGTTCTCGCTGCTACTGGTGCATCTGGTGAACCGGCGGGAACAACGACGCCGGGAGATTCGCTGGCGTCAGCGGCGAGCCCGGGCCCAGATTGAAGGCCTGGAAGAGGTGCTCATCGGCCTGGAGGAAACCCTGAGCGACCGGCGCATTGCCGAACGTATCAACCGGGAGATTCAGCACCAACTCGAAGCCGCACTGGCGCTGGAGAACGGCCGGAACACTCATCTTGAAACCCGCCTCAACCATGTCAAAGAGCGCGCCGAAGAGCTGGAGAACAACCGCCGCCAGGCTCGCGCCAACCGCCTGCGCGAGAGTGATGCGCAACTGGCCCGCACACGCGAGTGCCTGGACCAGGCCGCCAGGGTCCTGCGCCGTCAGCACAACCAGGGCCGCCTGGAGCGCGAAACGCTGGATGAGTTTCTGCGTGAGCTGAGCTGGTCCCGTCTGATGGTGGAGGTCGTGACCTACGTGGCCGAGGGCCACAAATCCCTGCAGAGAGGCGATATCACCTCGGCGCTCGCCTATTACAAGAAAGCCCAGGGGTTACTCATTGCATCTGATCACCCCAACCCGCACCGAATGGAAATCATCCGGGAGCTGGGCGATATGATCCAGGGCAAGCGCAAGGCGCTCAGCCCCGAACTGATGCCGGAGACCGACTACAACCCCTGAGGTCGTGAAGGTACCGGGACAGCCTCTCGACGTCTGTCACCTCCCCCTTTTCCTCCCAGAACAGATACCAGCCACGCCGGTCGGCTCCGACGGCGCTCACCGAAGCGGGCAGCTCGGGCAGCCACTGCGCCAGGCAGCGCCGCTCACCCTCGCTGGGCCGACCGGGACCGTGCCAGCGCCATTCGCCCAGAAAGTGGGTGTCGTGTCGATAGGCGGCCCGGAGCAGCAACCAGGCCTCGCGGCTGCCCTCTCCGGCCGCGACCGGCAGCCGGTACACAGGCTGATGCCCCGGGGCTTCCATGTCGGTGGCCTGTTGCGGTGCGGCTTCGATCGTGACCCTCAGACCCAGCTCGGTGGCCCGCTGGCGAAACTGTTCCCGGCGCCTATCGCCCCGGCTCGGTTGCAGCATCAACAGGGGCCCCAGCGCCATGGCCACGGCAAGCAGCATGATGACCAGTGCCCAGAAATTCACAGCGTCCGGTTACTCCTGAAGGTTTGATGTGGGTCAAACGACCCGCTTTTATTGCGGGCGCAAAGTGTTAGTATTCCAACAGTACCGGGGCAAAATCGCTCTGTCTGAGCTCGCTTGCCCACATTCAATGTCACCAGAAGGACTGCTACTATGTCAGTGTACAAACACATCATCGCCGGTCTGGATCTGTCCGAGGAATCTCCCCAGGTACTGAAGAAAGCGGCACAGCTGGCACACACCTGTAACGCCACGTTAAGTGTGGCGCACGTGATCGAACCGCTGACTTTCGCCTATGGTGGCGACATGCCGGTCGATCTGTCCGAGGTTCAGGAACAGCTTCAGTTGAAGGCGGAGCAGGAGCTGCGCCGTCTCGCCGAGCAGGTGGACTTCCCCATTCGCCAGGAACACATCCTGGTGGGCCAGCCGGCCACTGAATTGCACCAGCTGGCGGGCCAGGAGTCGGCTGATCTGATCATTGTCGGCAGCCACGGTCGCAAGGGCTTTGCGCTTTTACTGGGCTCCACCTCCAACAGCGTCCTTCACGGAGCCAGCTGCGATGTCCTGGCGGTCCGGGTCAACGAAACCGACGAGCGCGAGACCTGATAGGCCACGCGACACACAACGGAGGGGTAAAAAATCACCCCTCCTGCATATCCTCCAATTCGGCCCAGCGCTCGAAGCAGCTTTCGAGCGCCTGCTCCTTCTCCGCCAACTGCTTGAGATGATCGTCCACCGCCTCGGCCGGGCCGGCGTAAAACTCGGGGTCGGCCGCCTTCTGCTGCAACGCCTCCAGCTCTGACTCCAACTGCTCTATTTTTTCCGGGAGCTGTTCAAACTCGCGCTGCAACTTGTAGCTGAGTTTTTTGGGCTTGCGACTCTTTTTGTCGCTGGTGCTGCCCGGAGTTGCTGTCGTGGCCGTCGCTTCGGCGGCACCGCCCGAGGACCAGGCGGCGCCCGGCGCTTCGCCCTCATCGGTCCAGCGTCCACCCTGACGCAGCCAGTCGTCATAGCCACCGACATACTCGCGCACCTGACCGCGCCCTTCAAAGGCGATCACACTGGTCACGATATTGTTGAGAAACGCCCGGTCGTGGCTGACCAACAACACGGTTCCGTCGTAATCCGTGAGCAGATCTTCAAGCAGCTCCAGCGTTTCCACATCCAGGTCGTTGGTCGGCTCATCCATCACCAACAGGTTGGCGGGTTTGCTGAACAGCTTGGCCAGCAACACCCGATTGCGCTCGCCCCCCGACAGGGCACGCAGCGGCGTGCGCGCCCGCTCCCCGGTAAACAGGAAGTCACTGAGGTAAGAAATGATGTGCCGGGACTTGCCATTGAGCTCGATGAATTCACGCCCCTCGGCAATGTTGTCCACCGCGCTCTGATTCAGGTTCAGCTGTTCGCGCAGCTGATCAAAATAGGCCACCTGCAGCTGGGTGCCGAGTCGCGCCCGGCCCTGCTGGGGCTCCAGTTCTCCCAGAATCAATTTCAGCAGGGTACTTTTGCCCGCACCATTGGCGCCAATCAGACCAATCCGGTCGCCGCGCATGATCACGCTGGTAAAGTCCTGCACAATCTGCTTGTCCGGGAAGCCGTAGCTGACCTTTTCCAGTTCCGCCACCAGCTTGCCCGAGCGCTCACCGCTGCTGACCGAAAAGCTCGCTTTGCCCTGCTGCTCGCGCCGTTGGCGTCGATCTTCGCGCATGGCCTTGAGTTCTCGCACGCGCCCTTCGTTGCGGGTGCGGCGGGCCTTGATGCCCTGGCGGATCCAGGTTTCTTCCTGGGCCAGCTTCTTGTCGAACAGAGCATTGTGTCGCGCCTCTTCTTCCAGCACCTGTTCCCGATACTCCAGAAAGCGGTCGTAGGTCCCGGACCAGGTGCGCAGAAACCCCCGGTCCAACTCCGCGATGTCAGTGGCGAGCTTCTGCAACAGCGAGCGGTCGTGGGTGATGAACACCAGCGCCCCCTGGAACTGCAGCAGTTGCTGCTCCAGCCATTCGATGGCCGCAATATCCAGATGGTTGGTGGGCTCATCCAGCAGGAGCACATCGGGCGAGGACACCAGCGCCTGGGCCAGGGCAACCCGGCGACGCCAGCCGCCGGAGAGGTTGTCCATGAACCAGTCGCCGTCCAGCCCCAGCCGGGTCAGAGTGGTGTCGACCTTCTGCTGAAATTGCCAGCCATCAACGGCCTCAATCCGCTGCTGCAGCTCCGACAGACGCTCCATATCGTCCGCCCCTCCTCCGTGGGAGAGAGTGTGAAACTCCTCCAGCAAGGCGCCCACCTCACCCAGACCGGCGGCGACCACATCAAACACCGAGCGGCCATTGGCCTCGGGCAGATCCTGCGCCAGACGCGCGATCTGCAGTTCCGGCGCGTGGCTCAGGGTGCCACCATCGAGATCGACATCGCCCGAGAGCACTTTCAACAGGCTGGATTTGCCCGCCCCATTGCGCCCGATCAGGCACAGGCGGCGGCCTTTTTCAATATTGAGGTCTACACCGTCCAACAGGACCTGCAAACCGTAGCTGAGCTGAGCATTTTCAAGACGAATCAAGGACATGGGGCCACTTTTTGATCAAACCGACAAAACAGAAAAATTCTCTCGGCCGCTATAGCGCGGCTTACCGGAGGCTGTTATCCTCAAACACGAGAGTTGCGCATTCGTTGCGCGAGTTCGTTCCAGGTGGGACCGGGCGGCGCGGTGGAAGCCGGCGCTTCCGCTCCCATAAAACAACGAGCTGCATCATACAGCCAATCCGCCATTCACAGAAGAATAATGCGCTGTACGGATTCAGCCGGGTTGGTTGGCCGATGTCATTCGAGGTTGTATTTTCATGCTGAACAAGACCCCCTGGCGCCCTGCCTCCTTCCAGAAGCGTACCGACCGACGCCAGCCACGAACGCCAGCGCTGACGTTCGTTCTGCTCATCGCATCCACCCTGACCACCCTGCAGGGTCAAGCCGCCGATACCGAGACGCCCGTTTCTGACCTCATGGACGCCTCACCGGTCCCGGCCAGTCTGCAACTGGAGGTCCAACGGGAGCGCTACCTCGACGCCCGGGATGCCCTCTCGCGCCGGCAGATGGATCGCTACGAGAGCCTTTCCAGTGAACTGGGCGACTATCCTTTGCGGCCCTACCTTGAATACCGCGAACTGACCCGGACCCTGAGTCAGGCCGAGCCGGACGAGATCGCCGATTTTCTCGAACGCGAACAGGCCAGCTACCTGGCGCACCAACTGCGCCGCCAATGGTTGCACGTGCTGGCAAAACAGGAGCGCTGGAGCACCTACCTGTCTTTCTATGACGCCGAGAGCGCCGACACTGAACTCCAATGCCACCAGCTCTGGGCCCGACTGCAGCGGGATGATCCGAGTGCCCTGGACGAGGTCGCCCCCCTGTGGAATGTGGGCAACTCCCAGCCCAATGTCTGCGATCCGCTGTTCGATCGCTGGCTGGCCAGCGACCGCCTGACCCCCGAACTGGCCTGGAGTCGCCACAAAAAAGCCGTGGAAGCCCGCAATCACCACCTGGCGGCCTACATCGCCCGCCAGATGTCCGAGTCCCAACAACCGCTGGCCGCGCTGCTGCGCGAAGTGGATCGCGACCCGGCG
Organism: Marinimicrobium sp. C2-29; assembly: GCF_038419845.1. NCBI lineage: Bacteria > Pseudomonadati > Pseudomonadota > Gammaproteobacteria > Cellvibrionales > Cellvibrionaceae > Marinimicrobium > Marinimicrobium sp. C2-29. Next base: position 84,189 of record NZ_JBCAQT010000003.1, on the reverse strand, counting down.
CGCCTGACCCGCCAGGAGCGCTTCCGCCAGCAATCCCAGGCCATGCAGGATGTGATCAACCACGGCCTGCGACGCCTGGCCCGCCGCGACGCACCACTGGCGTTGAGCCTCTGGCGCGGGTACGACGCTCAACAGCTGTTCTCCGATGCCGAGCGGCTCCAGACCCAACAGACCATCGCGCAACACCTGGTCTTCCAGGATCATCCACAGCTGGCCGACCGTCTGCTGGCCGAGGTGCCGGCGCTGACCAGTACCGACCTGATGGAGGCCATCATCCGCGACGCCCTGTCTCAGATGGATTGGGAGCGGGCTTACACCTGGGTCATGCAGCTGCCCGCCGAGGCCCAGGACAGCGAGCGCTGGCGCTACTGGCGCGCGCGCCTGATCGAGGAGCTCGAACTCCAGCAGGAGGGCACAGATCCGGCTGACCTCTACGCGGCGGTCGCCGCAACCCGCAGCTTTTACGGCTTTTTATCCGCGGACAAGCTCGGCTACGACTACCGGTTACTGGACCAGCCCGAGCAGGTCTCCCCCGAACAGCTGGAGCGCATAGCACAACACCCCGGCCTGCGCCGGGCCCGGGAATTGCTGCTGACCGGAGACGTCAACAACGCCAGCCGGGAGTGGTTTTACACCATTCCCCAACTCGATCATGAATCGGTCATCGCGGCCGGCAAGCTCGCCGAGCAGTGGGGCTGGCACCGTAAAGGGATTCAGGCGATGATCAGCGCGCGCTCCTGGAACGACCTGCAACTGCGCTTTCCGCTCGCCTATCAGGAGCAGATGCGCACAGCCGCCGAAGCAACGAAAATCAACCCGGACCTGTTGTTTGCCATTGCCCGCCAGGAAAGCGCCTTCATGCCCCACGCCCGCTCACCGGCCGGCGCCATGGGCCTGATGCAACTGATGCCCTCGACGGCCCAGCAGACAGCGCGCCGGGCCGGCGTCCCTTACCGTCGCAGCGACCTGCTGAGCCCGGAAAAGAACATCACGCTGGGCAGCCGCTATCTGCACGAACTGCTCAACGAGTTCAACGGCAACCGGATTCTGGCGGCCGCTGCATACAATGCCGGCCCCTACCGGGTCAAACAGTGGCTCAAGCGTAACGACCACAAACTGCCCTATGACGTCTGGATAGAAACCATCCCCTTCCGGGAAACACGGGGCTACGTGCAGAACATTCTTTCCTACTCCGTGATTTACAGTTATCGACTGGGAGAAAAGAGCCCTTTCATTACCCCCGAGGAGGCGGGCGCGACCTTCTGAGCGGAGCGGAGGATTCAAGCCCTACGCATCATTCATTGTGTCGACAACGTCTGTCGATATAAACTGTCCTGCCTATATGCCAGGATCTGAAACGTACCTTCATGTCAGAGTTATTGCCGCTACTCGCGCGCCAACCGATTTTCGACAGCAACATGCGAGTCGTCGCCTACGAACTTCTGTGCCGGACCGGTAATATCAACCGGGCCGATTTCAGCAGCGGTGATTCAGCCAGCTCCCAGGTGCTTTTGCACACCTTCGCCGAGCTTTCGCTGGAAATTGTGGTAGGCAAAAACAGGGCCTTCATCAATTTTACCCGTGCCCTGCTGGTCACCCCGCCACCGTTTGACAAGCGTCAGCTGGTAGTCGAAGTGCTCGAGGATGAACAGGTCGATGAAGCGCTACTGGAAAGCCTGAAGGAGCTCAAACGCCAGGGTTACACCATTGCTCTGGATGATTTTGTACTCAATGACCATACCCGCCCTCTGCTGGCGTATGCCGACATCATCAAGCTCGATGTGTTGGTTTTATCAGAGCCCGAGCTCAAGCAGTACATTGAGCAACTCAAGCCCGAAGGCTACACTCTGCTGGCCGAAAAGGTGGAAACCTATGAGATGCTGGAGCACTGTAAAGCCCTGGGCTTTGATCTGTTTCAGGGCTACTTTCTGGCTCGCCCCAAAATACTCAAGGGCCATCGAATCACCGAAAGCAAACAGGCCGTATTGCAGTTGCTTGCGGCGCTGCACGATCCCGATGTTTCCATTCCCCAGGTGGAACGCCTGCTCTCCCAGGACCCGATACTGAGCTACAAACTGTTGCGACTGGTCAATTCGGCCGCATTTTCACTGCCACGCAGCATCGAGTCATTGCGCCAGGCGATCACCCTGTTGGGGCTCGACATCATCAAGAACTGGGTCAACCTGCTGGCCATGGCCAATCTCGGCAACAAGCCGTTGGAGCTGAGTGTAGCCGCGCTGACCCGCGCCCGTATGTGTGAACGCCTCGCCCATCAAATGGACAACACCAAGCGTCAGGATGCTTTCTTTACCGTGGGACTGCTCTCCACGCTGGACGCGTTCATGGATGTTCCGCTGGATATTCTGCTGGCGAACCTGTCGCTCAATCAGGAGCTCAGCGAAGCCCTACTGACCCACTCGGGCGCTGAAGGTCGAGTCCTGGATGTGGTGGAACACTACGAGCGGGGCGAATGGGAGAAAATCGACTGGCGTTATCTTGAGGCGTACAAGATTACCCCGGACATGTTGTCACAGGCCTATATCGATGCACTTCAGTGGGTGTCGGAAACCATGTCCCAGGCTGGCATCGATCGACCATAACCCGACACTTCAACCCGACACTTTCCGTCAATGAATTCCCGGCGCCACAAACTCTCTGAAACGCAAAATTCAGGCACGGGAACGTAAATTTCAGGAGCGCAAAAACTGCGCAAACTGGTGCGAATCAAAGGGCCAACCCAGCTCTGCCACCACCTTCGAGGGATCGTCCTCGGCCATTTTGGCCACCACGGGAATGCGCACGCCGTAGCGCTCGATCAGCTCATCGGATTGCGCAATATCGACCAACTGCAACCGCCACTGCCCCGAGGCCAATTGCGGCCAGATCAGCGCTTCGGCCTGATCGCAAAGATGACAGCCCGCCGTCGTGTAAAGTGTCAGCGTATGAACCAAGGCGTTAATCCGTTGTATTCAGGCCGGCCAAGAGTGACTCCATGAAGTCCCGCAGCGACTGCCCCGCGTCGACATGGTCTGCCTTTTCACCCGACGCCAGCTGCTCCGCCACATCCAGAACCAGTCCGGGCGCGTCGGCACTGATTGGCTGCGCATCACGCAACGTCTGCTGCAGGTCGCGGGCGAACTGCCCCAGGGGTGCCAACTGCTGCTGCAAGTCACGGCCTTGAGGCAGTTCCTGAGACCGGCCGGCGTTTTGACCAACACCTTTGTATGTTTCACTCGCTCTCTGGATGCTCGACTGGCTGAGATTCAGTGAAAAGCCCAGAATCTGCTCCCGATCGTACCCGAGGGACTCGGCCGATCCCATGGCACCCGACAGATCGCCGGCAAAAAACTGCTCAGCCAGCTCATCCACCTCACCGATCAACTGCTCAATGGCCGAGCGTTCCGAATCGTTGAGCGAGCCGGACACCGACCAACTCCGAGACTGACTGGCGGAGGCCGACAGCGTCTGCCCTGTCGCCGACCCCTGCAGGGAAGCCGCCCGGCTGTCTTCGGCCCGGATCTCCACCCGATCACCCTCGGCGGTCACCATCGAGAAGCTGAATGAGGTGGCCCGTGCCTGGCCATAATCATAGGCCAGCAGGCGGCTGCCCGACGACTCGGAAGCTCTGCCGGAGCTGTCACCCCGGGCCGGCTCGAGTGCTCCGTCCAGCAGACGTTGGCGCAACTGGTCAATGCCATCCAGCACCAGCTCCCGGGTCTGACCGATATCCTCTTCGACCTCCGGGCTGAGCATGCTCAGCGCCTCCAGCTTCTCCTGCGCCTGGGCAAACCCTTTTTTGAAGCCCGCCAGGCCCTGTTCAAGGCGCTCTTCCAGGGCCTCCTGACTGGCGCCCGCGGCGGCGTCTTTCTGCAGCCGGGCTTCAATGAAGCCGAGAATGTTGCCCGCCACCTTCTCGGCGCTCAGCGGCTCAAAACGGGCGAACTCGCCAGCAGAAGACTTCTGCTTCGCCGCCAACTTCTCATAGCCCATGGCCAGTGTCTGATCGACCAGTTTCAGAGCGCTCTGGCGATTGTCGCTTGCGCTGCGCCTAGCGGCCGTTGGATTCTCGGGTTGCTCCGCCCCGCTGGCACGGGCGCCCGACTCACGAGCGGCCTGACTCCGGGTATTACTCACCGGAAGTTCGGGGGGCCGTGACTGGGGGTTGGAATGAATGCTTTGCATAATGACCTCTGATGGCCGGGGTCGGCGCTGGGGCCGATTAATGGGAACACCGCTCAGGGTATCGGCCAACAGAGCGAAAACTTTACAGGAATTGAGAACAACTCAACGGCCCAGAACCACGACCGCCGCCAGGGCGGCCAATAACGCCAGAATCAGCCAACCGACCCAGCGGCGGCGTGTCGAACCCGATACCGACACCGGTTCGGGCGCCGGTGGTGACACCCTGGCCCGATGTCGCGCCACAGGCGATGGGCGCGGCCGGAGCGGCGGCTCCGCGCTGCGGCCGGGCTTCTGGGCCACCGGGGCCGCCGCGACCCGGACACTGGTTTTGTCCAGCTCATCCGAGGGACCGAGCACGCCGAACGCCAGGGTATCGAAACGCAGCTCGTCTCCACGCCTGACTCTCGCCTCTGACACCGGCTTGCCATTGAGAAAGGTGCCATTGGCGGAGCCCAGATCCTTGACGTAGAGCAGCCCTTCGATCACTTGTAATTGAGCGTGACGCCGGGACAGGTGGGCAACAGCCAAATGAATGTCACACTCACTGGAGCGGCCGACCACCGTGGTCCCCTTCAGTGGAAACACCCGACTTGCCAGCGCCGCGCTATTGGCTTTGAGGCTCCAGTCGCTGGGCGGGGGCGGTGCTTCCGGATCTTTTTTGGGATCGATCACTTCGAGCTCGATTCCGCCCACACCGATGACATCGCGCTCCTTTACCAGGCAACGCTCCGGCGCTGTCCGGCCATTGAGGGTGATCGGGGTCTGCGGAGCCCGATTGTGCATGATCAGGCGGTCGGCTCTTACCCCGATCACAAACTGCAATCCGGCGATCGCACTGTGATCCAGTATCAGATCGTTGGAGGCCGACCGGCCGACTTTGACTCCCGGCTCGACGAGCCAGACCGCCTGATGTTTATTATCGCGGGCACGAAGTTTGAGCATAATGTTTAATCTGGACTCTTCTGATTTTTAACAGTGTCATCAACGATCAGGCCCCGGGGCTTCGGGCATCCACTCAGGGAAGATAGAGTGACAATACGCCACCCCCCAGGGGCCCCTGGTTGGCCAGCTGCAGGTAGCCTCGCTGGGACCCCGAACGATGCAATTGCAGCACCTGGTGTGCAAACAACAGGCCCAGATTGGTGCTGCCCTCGCTGAAAGAGACCCCGGCGTTTTTCTGATTCGGGGCATCCAGCATTGATTGCGGATAACCATTGCCATCGTCGGCGATCGCGATGCAGAGTGTACCCTGTTCACGACTGGCGCGCACCTGCATGCGAGAGCGGCAATACCGGGCGCAGTTGACCATCACATTGTTGACCACGCCCCCGATCAGCTCACTGTCGTAATACCAGTTCAGGTCCGGATCGCAGTCTACTTCAACCTCTATCTCACGCGCCTGAAACAGCACATCATTGCGGTCCAGTTGATCTTCGATGGTATCCAGAACGAAGTGCTCGGCCGTCTGAACCCGCAGGGCTTCGTGTTGCAGTCGATACAGGGACAACAGCTGCACCAGCTCACTGTTGATGCGCGAGGCCTCATAACCCAGGACCGAGAAGGTCTTGCGCTGCTGTTCATTTTCGGGCGGATTTTCCGATAGCATGGACTCCAGGGTATGCAGCAACATGCCCAGGGAGTTTTTCATGTCGTGGACACTGGAGGCCAGCACGAAGCTGAAATCCAGGTCGCCGTCTTGCTCATCCATCGAACGCCTCCATAGTGATACCGACGGTGCACCTACATTGCCTCATGGGAGCTTTGCCTTTCGTTCGCACTGTTGTTGCAGATCCTGCAGCTGCCGGAACCGACGAAACTGTTCGTGTTGCGGCGTAATGGTCTCGGCGACAAAGCTCAGGGTTTCGTTGAGTTTCAACAGGTCAGTTTCGTTGAGATCCTGCGCCTGCATTTTATCGAGCAGTGCCTGGGCCAGGTTCAGGCGCACACCAATGTGACGCGGGAACTTGCCCAGCGCCTGATCAAAACAGGCAATGGCTTTCTGATAGTCACCGGCCTCGTGATGGCTAATGCCGGCCTGATTGATCTCTGCCACGAGTTTCCGGTTTTTGAGACTGACCGGCTCCTCCAGAAGCCGGTCCAGCTTCTGCAATTGTTCATCATTGCCCGCATGAGCCTCAGCCAATTCCTGCAGCAGTTCACCGGCTCCCTCCGTCTGTCCCAGCGCACGAAAGGCTTTCGCCAGCTCCAGTGACCCATCCAGGCTCAGCACCAGCCCCTCCTCAAGCAACGCCTGGCTCTCCTGCAGGAGCTGCTCCGCCTTGCGCTTGTCACCCTGCCCGGCAAACAGTTGCGCTTCGATCAACAGCGACTGCGCCTTAAGTTCCGGATCCTTGCCAAAACGCGACTCGTAATCGCCCAGTGACTTGAGCGCATCGCGGGTGAGCTTTTTTGCCAGATCCGGTGCCTCCTGAAACAGGCTGGCCGTCGTCCGGGCGAGGTTCAGATGGGCCTCGGGTTTATCGTAAACCGAGTTCTCACCCAGCCGCACCGCCTTGCGGTATGCCTGGGCAGCGGTGGCCATATCGTTGTTCTCCAGGGCCGTATCCCCCAGCTGCTGCTGCCGGCGAATGGACAGAGGCGAGACCTGCACCGCTTCCTCCAGCACTTTCTGCAGCCGCTCGGGGGCGCTCTGCTCCCGACACAGCTGCGCCTGCAGGTCGTAGGCCTGCATATACCAGGGGTGTTCCTGCAGGGTCTGCTCGAGCCATTGTTCGGCACCGAGCCGGTCGTCCCGGGCGCGCTTGACCCGAGCCATTCCGAGCATGGCCCAGTCCAGTGGCCGATGCTCCAACACCTCGCGATAGTGGGCCTCGGCGGCGTCGAGATCCTCCTCGTTCAGGTACAGTTCGCCCAGCAGCTTCTGACACTGGGTCGCACAGCGGCCCTCTGCGGTGATTTCCTTGCGACACAGCGCGATGGCAATATCGATCTGCCCGGCCTTGATAGCGCGATGGATCGGGGTCATTTTCTGGCGGCGGATCATCAACCGGTCCAGCCGCCGCTGGAGGGAGCGGGTGGTGACCGGCTTGGCCAGATACTCATCCGGCTCATAGTCGTAGGCGGCCATCACCACACTGCGGCTGGATTCGGCCGAGATCAGAATAAACAGGGTGGAGGAATCGAGAATGTTGTGATGGCGCAGATCCTCCAGCACCTGCTCACCGGTCTTGCCCTTGCCCAGATTGTGATCGCACAGGATCAGGTCATAGGCATTCTGGCGGCAGAGACGCAACGCTTCAGAACCACTGGTGGCGGAGTGAATATCCCGAACCCCGAAATCCTGAAGCATCTTGCTGACAGTCATCCGGAAGCTGTCAAAATCGTCCACAATCAGGGCTTTCAGCTTGCTGTAACCAGCATAAGCCATAGGGTTCTCCACGAGATAAAACGGTATTCAATGGCGATCTGAGCCCTCAGAATAGCTCAAAAACAGGAAGCCGGGAAAGAAAAAGCACGACAATTCAATGGCCTACCCTGCCATTGGGGCGATGCAGAAGGTACACTGACGATCCTTGTAACAAGACCACCAACGTAACCGGAACCATGGCTGACCCCACCCCCGACAAACTCTACGCCGATCCGCTGGCCCAGGTCAGCCGTTTCGCTTTCGACCAGAAGGTGGTCGATGTCTTTCCCGATATGATCAAACGCTCGGTGCCCGGCTACGCCACCATCATCAACATGATTGGCGACCTGGCCGAGCGCTACGCCCGGGCCGACAGTCGCTGTTACGACCTGGGCTGCTCCCTGGGCGCGGCCACCCTTGCCATGCGCCATCGCATTCACGCGGCCAACTGCGACCTGGTGGCCGTGGACAACTCCCCCGCCATGATTGAGCGCTGCCGCCAGGTGCTCGCCGCGGACAGCGCCGAGCCCGAGGTCGAGCTCATCTGCGCCGATATTCAACAGGTCCGGCCCGAGCGCGCCTCGGTGGTGGTGCTCAATTTCACCCTGCAGTTTGTCGCCCCGGCCGAGCGCCAGGCGGTGCTGGAGTCGATCGCCGAGGGCCTGCTGCCTGGCGGCGTGCTGATCCTCTCGGAAAAAGTCGCGTTTGAAGACAAGCTGCATGACGATCTGATGATCGAATTACACCACAACTTCAAGCGGGCCAACGGCTACAGCGACCTGGAAATCGCCCAGAAGCGCTCGGCCCTGGAGCAGGTGCTGATCCCCGAAACCCTGGGTACCCACCGGGACCGCTTGCGACAGGCCGGATTTACCAGCGTCGACGTCTGGTTCCAATGTTTCAATTTTGCCTCGCTGATCGCCATCAAATGATAGTTTACGACGACCTGCTGGCCACCCTGCGCCAGAATCCCAAGCTGGCCCCCTGGGCCGAAGCCCTGCCCGAACAGATTGAGGCCGGTCTCAACCCCGCCCGCTACGGTGACCTGCCCGGCTGGCTTGAAGCCCTGGACCAATTACCGGAACTGAAGCCCTCCCGGGTCACACTGGATACCGAAGTCCGAGTGGGCGAGGAAACCGACGCCTCGGCCGAACAGCAGAGCCAGTTGCGGCAAGCGCTGGAACGGCTGATTCCCTGGCGCAAAGGCCCCTACTGGCTCTACGGTCTGCATCTGGATACCGAATGGCGCTCGGACTGGAAGTGGGACCGGGTGCACCCCTATCTCGCGCCGCTGCACAACCGGCTGGTACTGGATGTGGGCTGTGGCAACGGCTACCACTGCTGGCGCATGCTCGGGGAGGGCGCCGCACGGGTGATCGGGATCGACCCGTCGCCGCGCTTTGTGGTGCAGTTCGAGGCCATCAAACGCCTGATCGGCGGCCAACCGCCGGTGGATGTACTGCCGGTGGGGATTGAAGCGCTGCCCCCCAACCTGGGGGCCTTTGATACGGTGTTTTCCATGGGGGTTCTGTACCACCGACGCTCCCCCATGGACCACCTGCGCGAGCTCAAGGACGCCCTGCGCCCCGGCGGACAGCTGGTGCTGGAAACCCTGGTGATTGAAGGCGAACAGGGAGCGGTTCTGGTTCCCGAGGGGCGCTACGCCAAGATGAACAACGTCTGGTTTCTGCCCAGTGGGCCCAGCCTGGTGTCCTGGTTGCGCAAATGCGGTTTTCGCAACCCGAGAATGGTGGACTTCTGCCCCACCACAACGGAAGAGCAGCGTTCCACCCATTGGATGCGGTTTCACTCCCTGGCGGAATTTCTGGACCCTGACGACCCGACCAGAACCGCCGAGGGGCACCCCGCTCCGATTCGCGCCGTCTTTGTCGCTGAAGTGCCCTAGATAACTATTTATTCCAGTGTGTTGAGGGGTGTCTCCAGACCGAACTCGGCGTGTATCTGGGCGCACCAGCGATTGAGCCGTTCGGTGGTCTGATCCTCCTGCTGGTCCTCATCCAGAGCCAGCCCCACAAACCGGTCCTCACCCGGCACCTCGGCCTTGGAGGCATCGTAATCGTAGCCCTCGGTCGGCCAGTGCCCGACGATACTTGCGCCCCCGGCCACCACCACATCGTGCAGCATGCCCATGGCGTCCAGAAAATAGTCGCCGTAACCGAACTGATCGCCCAGCCCGAAGAGCGCAATGGTCTTGCCGGAGAAGTCCACCTCGGCCACATCGTCCCAGAATTCTTCCCAATCGGACTGGATCTGCCCGAAGTCCCAGGTCGGAATGCCCAATATGAGCTGGTCGTAATCGGCCAGGTCCAGCTGGGTGACATCGGCAATATCGTGGACACTGACCTGCTCTTGCCCCAGACACTGCTGAATCAGGTAAGCTACGCGCTCAGTGTTGCCTTCATCACTGCCAAAAAACAGTCCTATCTTTGCCACAGTCACCTCGATTCGCGGGCTCAACATTCGAGCCGGGATTCTCCCAATTCTCGCGCAATCAGGCAAGCGTAGCCCACTAGCGTCAATCTGTGTTAAAAAAGGTTAAATAGAGACGCCAGTCATGACAGGCGCTGGTGGCTGCTGCACACTAGGCTCAACGAATCATCACTTATCCGGGAGCTCCACTGAAAGCACCATGCCGAAATTGCTGCTAATCGACGATGACAGAGAACTCTGTCAGCTGCTCAACGAGTACCTCACCGCCGAAGGGTTTGAAGTGGACATGGCCCACGATGGCGACTGCGCCCTGGAGCTGGCCCACCGGAGAACCTATTCCGCCATCGTCCTGGATGTGATGCTCCCCAAGCGCAGTGGTTTCGACGTGCTCAAGGAGTTACGACAACACTACACGACGCCGGTCCTGATGCTGACCGCCAAGGGCGACACCATCGACCGGGTGGTGGGCCTGGAGATCGGCGCCGATGACTACCTCCCCAAGCCCTGTGACCCTCGTGAGCTGGTCGCCCGTATTCGCGCCGTGCTGCGCCGCGCTGCGCCCGGTGGCCAGCCCCAGGCCGGCACCGACAGCATCCAGGTCGAAGCGCTGCGTCTGCACCTGGGCAGCCGCAGTGTTCACTGGGACGACGCCGATATTCCCCTGACCGGGACCGAATTCAGTGTCCTGGAGCTGCTGGTCCGTCGCGCCGGCCAGGTCATCAGCAAGGATGAGCTGACCGAGCAGGCACTGAACCGCAAATTGACCCCCTACGATCGCAGCATTGACGTGCATGTGAGCAACATCCGCAAAAAGCTCACCACCGCCGGGGCGCGCCGGGAGTTGATCATCAACGTTCGCGGCGCCGGCTACATGCTGACCCTGCACGAAGAGTCCGATGACGAGACCGGCGCCGAATGACACGACTGTATCTCAAGATCTTTTTCACCTTCTGGATCATTACCGCCGCTATCATCGTGGCCACCAACGTCCTGGTGCACTGGTTTGACCTGGTGCCGGAGCCCAAGCTCCACAAACACCGCTATGACCAGAACTACGAACCCGCGCGCCGCCTGCTGTTTCAGATGGTGGGCTCGGCCATCAATCGCAACACCACGGAACTCATCCAGGACATGAAGTCCATGCCCAGCTGGTCCACCCGGTACTTCTATATCGTCGACGACAATGGTGAGGACCTGCTGGAGCGCCCGCTGCCCGAGGGGGTTTCCGAGTTGCTGCCCAAGTTGACGAGCATCAAACCCTACGGGCGACATATTGAGGGCACACAGAAGATATTCGGCCGCTACCTCTCGCTCAATGACGGCGAACGCATCAAGGTATTGACCGTGTCCTCCACCGAGGAAGACACCAGCGAAGCCGACATCATCTGGCAGCTGTTCATCAGCAACATCTGGCCCCTGCTGTCCGTGTCCATCCTGATCTGCGGCGCCGCCTGTTTCTTCCTGGCCCGTCATTTCGCCCGCGGCGTCAACACGCTGCAGAAAGCCACCCAGCAGATCGCCAACGGCGATCTGAGTGTCAGGGTCAGTCCCCAGTTCGAGGGACGACGGGATGAAATCGCCAAGCTGGGCCGCGATTTTGACCATATGACCGAGCGACTGGAAAAAGCCATGCTCGAACAGAAACGCCTGATCAAGGATGTGTCTCACGAGTTGCGCTCACCCCTGGCGCGCCTGCAGGTGGCGCTCGGGCTCGCGCAGCAACGCAGCGGCGGGCGCGTGGACAAGGAGCTGGACCGGATCAAGAAGGCGGCGGACTACCTGGGCGATGTCATTTCCGACATTCTGGCCCTCCCCGTTCACGACAACGGCGGCTGGGAGCTGGACGACACCCTGGATCTGCGTGCCCTGCTCGAAACCCTGATGGACAACTATCGCCAGGAGGCCGAGCGCAAAGGGATCCGCCTCCGGCTGGACACTGACCTGGAAGAAGCTCTGGTGCCCACTCACGGCAACATGCTGGTGGGTGTATTTGAAAACATTCTGCGCAATGCCCTGCACTACACGCACCCGGATACGCCGGTCACGCTCTATCTGAAGCAGGCGCCCAAAGACGACCAGTATACCGTCCAGGTGTGTGATTCCGGGCCGGGCGTTCCGGAGGAGAGCCTGAGCGATATCTTTCAGCCCTTCTATCGCACGGACGAGGACCGCAATCGCGACAGTGGCGGCTATGGTCTGGGACTGGCCATCGCCCAGCGTAGCGTAGCTCTGCACCAGGGGCAGATCAGGGCCCACAACCGGCCCGAAGGCGGCCTCTGTGTGCTGGTTGATCTGCCGGCTGCGAATGACAAATAATCGACACTTTTCGCGGGGGCGGCCAACATTTGCCGCCCAGCGGCAAAAAGTGTCGTAAAACCGACGGTGGCGCCAGATTCCACTCACGTCCGACCCGGCCAGGGTGATGGCGGCTTCGTTTAATCGTTATTTTTCAATCACTTGAGCGATGCAGCTTGAGGTTGGCACGGTATTCGCTTTATCCGTCAAATACGCCGGAACCTGACTTCCCGGCCCGACGAATAAAGACTTGAGCGACAACTCATGGCCGATGATGCCCACAACATTATCCCTGTTCCAGCCCGGCTGGCGGACAATGACTCCGCCAGCCAACGGTTGCAGTTGACGCACCGGCTGCTGACCAGTCAGGACCCCAGCGTCCAGCTACGCGTATTTTTCCAGCAGCTGGCGCCCATGCTGCCTTTCTCCGGGCTGCAATACCACCCACCCCAACGGTCTGGCCACGAGTCCCGCTCCCAGCGCCTGGGCAAAATCGGCCGGCATCAGTGCGACTATCAGTTAAGCTGTGGCGATCAGGCGTTGGGGCAATTGATATTCAGCCGTGAACAGCGTTTTTCCGAGGCGGAACAACAGTGGTTGGAGGAGTGGCTCAGTGTGCTGGTGCTACCCTTGAGCAACGCCCTGCGCTATCAGGAAGCGCTGCTTTTGGCCCATATCGATTCGCTCACCGGTATTGGCAATCGCGCCGCCTTCGACTCCGCCCTGCATCGCGAACTGCGCCTGGCCGAGCGTCACAAGCACGAACTCTCGCTGCTGGTGGTTGATGTGGACCTGTTCAAACGCGTCAATGACCGCTACGGTCACAGTTACGGGGATGACATCCTCAAACAGGTGGTCGCCCAACTGGAACGCTTGTGCCGCGACACGGATCTGTTGTTCCGCTACGGCGGTGAGGAGTTTGTCATTCTATTAAGCAAAACCGATCGCGCTGGCGCGCGCGTCATTGCCGAGCGCATAAGACGGGGGGTAGAGGACACGGTGTCCGCCGGTGAGGGCGACGATCAGAAAGCGATCACGGTCAGTGTCGGCATCGGTACGCGTTTGCCGGAAGGCGAAACATCGCTTCACAGCATATTCGATCGTGCCGACCGCGCCCTCTACCAGGCCAAAGAGGAGGGACGCAACCGGGTCATCGGTGAGTCGCCCGCAGCCCGCTCACCTTCCGCCCTTCAACGGGCATTACTCTGAATCTCTGAAAGCGCTACTTCTTCGGCCGGTTCAATTTCGGCGCCGGGCGTTTGCCCACACCGGACCGGAGGCGTTTCTCCTGCCGCTCCAGACGAAGCTTCTCGGCCGGCGACATGGTCGGCACTTTGGGCCTCTCAATCCCGGCGGTCAGCAGTAGATCCCGGATTTCCTTGTCGTTCAGCTCAATCCACTGCCCCACCCGCACGTGCGAGGGGATGAAAATATTGCCGTAACGGACCCGTTTGAGGCGACTGACCTTGACGCCCTGGGACTCCCAGAGGCGCCGGACTTCCCGGTTGCGCCCCTCCATCACCACACAGTAAAACCAGCGGTTGCGGCCTTCGCCCGCGCCCTCAACAATGTCGGTAAAACGTGCCACACCGTCTTCGAGCAACACGCCCTCAATCAACTGGCGCTTCATTTCATCATCGACGGCGCCCTGAATACGCACCAGATATTCCCGGTCAATCACCGACGAGGGGTGCATCAACTTGTTGGCCAGCTCCCCATCATTGGTAAAGAGCAGCAGGCCACTGGTATTGAAGTCCAGCCGCCCTACCGAAATCCAGCGCTCGCCCTGCAGCTTGGGCAGATTCTCGAAAACGGTGCGTCGCCCTTCCGGGTCCTGACGCGAACAGATTTCCCCCTCCGGCTTGTTGTACAGAATCACCCGCTGGCGGGACACCTGCGCCTTGACGTGCACCGCTTCGCCGCGGTACATGATGGCATCATCCGGCGTCACCCGATCCCCCAGATGGGCCTCCCGGTTGTTGACCCGGACGGCACCGGCCTCAATCGCCCGCTCCATCTCGCGGCGTGAACCGAGACCGGCACGCGCCAGTACCTTCTGCAGTTTTTCGTCCTGCAATTTTTCGTCCGCTTTATGTTCGGGAGCGGCCTTCGCCTTGGAGGCGCGGGGCTCGCTTTTGCCGGTACGCGGGGTGGTCGGTCGCTTGGCTTTACTCATAGATGGGTCTTATCCGATTCGGTATCGTGCAAACCCGGATTCCGGTCATCATCGACCTCGGGCTCAGGGCTGTGTTCTTGTGCGTCGTCTTGCAGATCAGAGAAGGCGTCGGTCTGCGGCGACTCGTCGTCGCTCTCAGGCTCAGTGTTTTCATTGTCCGGGCTACCATGTTCCGGGCTATCATGTTCCGGGTTATCACCTTCCGGGCTGCCCATTTCCGAGTGATCAGAATCGGCGCCTTCGGCCGCTTCGCTGTCTGATCCGGTGCCTTCTGCGTCACTGCTCTCTGAACTGTCCTGATCGGCCTCCGGGTCCCGGCCACCGACATCATCATTCAGGTCCAGCGCCTTGTTGATTTCGTTCAGATCCCGGATTTCACCCAGGCTGGGCAACTCCTCCAGGCTCTTGAGATTGAAGTAATCCAGAAAGTGGCGCGTTGTGGCATAGAGGGCCGGTCGGCCCGGAACATCCCTATGCCCCACCACCTTGACCCACTCGCGCTCGGTCAGGCTCTTGATGATGTGGGAGCTGACCGCCACGCCGCGAATCTCTTCGATGTCACCGCGCGTGATCGGCTGCCGGTAGGCCACCAGTGCCAGGGTCTCGAGCACGGCGCGGGAGTATTTCTGCGGCTTTTCCTCCCACAGCCGATTGATCCAGGGAGCAAAATCGGTGCGCACCTGAAAGCGCCAGCCCGAGCCCACCTCTTTGAGCTCGAACCCGCGCCCCTCACAATCGGCCGCGATGGCATTCAGAGCCGTCAACAGGTCGTCTTTTTCCGGCGCTTCGTCCTCCTCGAACAGGCTCTTGAGCTTGTTCAGGTTCAGGGGCTGACCTGCCGCCAGAAGCGCGCCCTCGATAATGTTGCGCAGTTGTGTCTGTTCGATGGTCATGCTTGAGTCACACTGTCTCTGTTCGATTGGCAGCCGGGTTACTGAACCCTGGCCTTGAGGTGAATGGGACCGAAGGGTTCGCTCTGGACGATCTCCACCAGGGCCTCCTTGATCAGTTCCATGACGGCGAGAAAGGTCACGACCACTCCGAGCCGCCCTTCCTCCACCCGGAACAGGCTGACGAAGGGCATGAACTGATTGTGGCTCAACCGGTCCAGCACCTGCGCCATGCGCTCCCGGGTGGAGAGTTTTTCTTTCTCGACGTGGTGGCTTTCAAACATATCGGCCCGGCGCAGTACCTCGGACAGGGCCAGCAGTATCTCCTTCAGCTCAACTTCCGGATCCGGGCGGGTCAGGCTGCGATCGGGCGCCTCGGCGCTGGCCTCGAAGACCTCCCGGCCGACACGCGGCAATTCATCGAGATCCTCGGCCGCCTCCTTGAAGCGCTCGTACTCCTGCAGCCGTCGAATCAGAGCCGCCCGAGGGTCTTCTTCGTCTTCCTCTTCCTCGTGGCTGCGCGGCAGCAGCATGCGCGATTTGATCTCCGCC
Organism: Marinimicrobium sp. C2-29; assembly: GCF_038419845.1. Taxonomy (NCBI): domain Bacteria; kingdom Pseudomonadati; phylum Pseudomonadota; class Gammaproteobacteria; order Cellvibrionales; family Cellvibrionaceae; genus Marinimicrobium; species Marinimicrobium sp. C2-29. The sequence continues at coordinate 68,276 of NZ_JBCAQT010000003.1, read as the reverse complement.
AGCATGGCCGCCATCACCAGGTACTCGGCCGCCAACTCGAAGTGAGCCACGTCCATCAGCTCGACATAGGCCATGTACTGACGGGTGATCTCCGAGACGTCGATATCCAGAATATCCAGGTTCTGTCGGCGGATCAGGTAAAGCAACAGATCCAGCGGCCCCTCAAACGCCTCCAGAAAGACCTCCAGAGCATCCGGCGGAATGTACAGGTCCTTGGGAAGCTCGGTGTAGGCCTTACCCTGAACGATGGCGAAGGGCATTTCCTCCTGGCTGGGCCGGCGCGACAGTTCAGCCCCGGCAAGGGACGGCCCGGAGGTGTCCTGCGTGGCTTCGGCGCTGTTATCGGAGGCTGAACTCATCAATTTTCTCGTGTCACTCGTGTGGTTTGATCCATTGGCCGGGCATTATAACGACTAACGTCCGCCGGGCATACGGGCAGGCCGGGCACGGGATCGAGCGCCGGGCTCAAACCGGAGGCGCCGCAGCCCAATCAGGAACAGCGCTGCGGCTCAATCGGGAATACCGCCGGGACTTAATCCGGAATAGCGCCGCGGCTCAATCGGGCACAAAGGCGCTGGCATCGCCCTTGCCCTGCCGGGTCACAACCGGGACATCACCGGTCAGATCCACCACGGTGGTGGGCTCCAGACCGCAATTGCCGCCGTCGATCACCAGCTCAATCTGGTGTTCGAGCCGCTCACGGATGTCAATCGGGTCGCTGATCGGCAGAGTATCTCCAGGCAGTAGCAGGCTACTGGTCATCAGGGGCTCACGCAGCTCCTCCATCAGCGCCAGGGCAATGCGATTGTCGGGCACCCGCAGGCCGATGGTCTTGCGCTTGGGGTGCATGAGCCGCCGGGGAACTTCCGAGGTGCCCGGCAGAATGAAGGTGAAGGGGCCGGGTGTATGATTTTTCAGCAGCCGGAACACCTGGTTGTCCACCCGCGCAAAGGTGGCCAGCTCCGACAGATCCCGGCACATCAGGGTAAAGTTGTGGTGCTTGTCCAGCCGTCGCATCAACCGGATGCGATCCAGCGCCATTTTATCTCCGATATGACAGCCCAGGGCATAGGCCGAATCCGTCGGGTAGGCAATGATGCCGCCCTTGCGGACAATGTCCACGGCCTGCCGGATCAGCCGATCCTGGGGGTTATCGGGGTGAATCTGAAAAAACTGCGCCATACTTCGCTCCTCATGTGCAGGGTATCTGTCGCTATCGGTACGCTTGTTCATCAATGGTCAGGGGCGCTCGGCAAAGCCTGGCAACTCCCACACAGGCTGACAACCCGGCGGCAGCCGGCCGAAATTGCCCAGCTCCTGCCAGGGCGCGTCCGGGCGGTGAAAGTCGCTGCCGCAGGAGGCCGCCAGCTCATGGCGTGACGCCAGACGCGCGAGATCCTCTGCCATGCCGGAGGGTTGCTGCCCGCTGATCACCTCCAGCGCATCGCCGCCGAGCTCGGCAAAATCACCAATCAGGGCACTCATTTTGGTGCGTGTCAGGGGGTATTTGCGGGGGTGGGCCAGGACCGCCAGGCCTCCGGCCGCCTGAATCCAGCCCACCACCTGTTCGATCGAGGGCCACTGGAATTTGACATCGGCCGGTTTGCCGGCCCCGAGGTACTTTTTGAAGGCGGCTCCGGCGTCTTTGACCAGGCCGCGCTCCACCAGATAACCGGCAAAATGGGGCCGCCCCAACTGCCCTTCTCCGGCCAGGCGCCGGGCACCGTCCAGGGCCCCGGGAATGCCCAGTTTTGCCAGGCGCTGGTCAATCGCCCGGGCCCGCTCCTCGCGTGCCGTCTGCTGCTGGGCAATGGCCCGGTGCAGGTCGGGAGAGTCCAGATCGAAGTTCAACCCCACGATGTGAACCCCTCCACGCCCCCACTGACTGGAGAACTCTATGCCCGGAACCAGTGTCAAACCCAGAGCAGTGGCGGCGGTTTGCGCACGCCCCAGGCCCGCGACGGTATCGTGGTCTGTCAGAGCCAGCGAGGTGACACCACGCTCTTTGGCCCTCGACATTAGCGCCTCAGGGCTTAGAATACCGTCAGAACACACGCTGTGGCTGTGCAAATCGAACAAAAGCAGGCTCCCGCCGCAAAAGCGCCATTATGGCACGTCTGCGCGCCCGGTAGCCATTGACTCACGCGAGACCCTTGAGGCAAGAATGACCGACAGTATGACCGACAAGCCGGATACCCGGAGTCCCGGCACCGACACCAATCCGCCCCCCAACAAGCCCAAGCGGGAGAGCCTGCTGGCCAACCTGTTGCTGAACATTGTCATCCCCACCGTGATCCTGACCCGATTCAGCGGCGAGGAACACCTGGGCATCAAACTCGGGATTGTCATCGCCCTGGCGTTTCCGTTGATCTACGGACTTCACGACTTTCTGACCAGCCGCAAGCTCAACGTCTTTTCAGCCCTGGGCTTTATCAGCATCATGCTCACGGGCGGAATCAGCCTGCTCGAGCTCGACCCCCAGTACATTGCCATCAAGGAGGCGGCCATCCCCGGTATCATCGGCCTGGCGACACTCTTTTCCCTGAAAACCCGCTACCCACTGGTCAAGACTTTTCTGTACAACGACAAGGTCCTCAAGGTGGAGAAAGTCGCCCGCGCGCTACGACATTACGGCACCGAGACGGCCTTTGAGAAAACCTTGCAGAACGCCACCTATCTGATTGCCGGCTCTTTCTTTCTGTCTTCGGTGCTCAACTTCATTCTGGCAAAATTGATACTGGAAAGTCCGCCCGGCACGCTGGCATTCAATGAGGAGTTGGGCAAGATGACGGCCTTGAGTTTTCCGGTCATTGCCCTTCCGGCCATGCTGGTAATGGCGGTGGCTCTGTTCTATCTGTTTCGCCAGATCCGGAAGCTCACTCACCTCGATCTGGAAGAAGTGATCAACGACGGCCAGTAACAGTGCCTGCAAACACAACCGAAGGAGGTCTTGTCAGCAAGGCCCCGGTTCACACAGCATTAACGAAAACCCGGTAAGGAGTCATTATGTTTTACGCGATCATGAGCGAGGACGTTCCCAACAGTCTGGACAAACGCAAAGGCGCCCGCACCGACCACCTGGCCAGGCTGAACCAGCTCAAAGATGCCGGTCGCCTGTTGCTGGCCGGCCCTCACCCGGCCACTGACAGTGAAGATCCCGGCACCGCCGGTTTCACCGGCAGTCTGATCGTCGCCGAGTTCGACTCTCTGGACGACGCCCGCTCCTGGGCGGATGCCGACCCCTACGTCGCCGCCGGCGTTTATGCCAAAGTGGAAGTCAAACCCTTCAAACGGGTTTTGCCCTGAACCACAGCAAAAAAATGCGGACTGTGCCACTTGGTTTACACTGTATTTGGCGTACAATTCCGACGAATGATCGTTCATACAAAGATGGGAACCCGCGTGAAAATATTTATTGCCAGCCTTTGCCTGTTTGTACTCTCAGCGCCACTGCTTAGCGTTACTGTTCACGCCCAGGACCGGTATGTGTCCGATACGCTCTATGTCCCACTGCGAAGCGGCATGGGCAACCAGTACCGGATCGTCCACAGTGGTCTGTCCAGCGGCACCCAGCTGGAGCTGATCCGGGAGGATGAAGCCGACGATGGCGAGTCCTGGAGCCTGGTCCGCACCACGGGTGGGGAAGAGGGCTGGGTACGCAGTCAGTTTCTGCTCGACGAGCCGACCGCGGCACTCCAGCTGGCTGAAGCCGAGCGCCGGGCCGAAACGATTGCCGAGGAAAACCGCTCCCTCGAACAGAACCTGGCGGAAGCCCGTAGCGAAACAGAGCAGCTGAGCGAAGAACTCGAACAACTCCAGAACGATTACGCGTCTCTGCAGGAAGAGCATGAAGAGCTCAGAGAACTCTCATCCGATGCGGTCGGGCTGCATGAGCAACACCAGGAGCTCAGCGAAAACTACCAGATGCTGCAGACCCGGCAGGACGTGATCCAGGCAGACAACGAGCGTTTGAAAAAAGAAAAGCGCTATCAGGACTGGTTGTTCGGCGGTGGTATCCTGCTGGCCGGCGTTTTGCTCTCCCTGATTCTGCAGGCCATCGGTAAGCGTCGCCGGCAGTCGGAATGGCGCTAGTGGGCCACGCGGCCCACTAACGAGGAGATGACCATGCTTTTACGCTTTTGTTTAACTGCACTCCTGTCACTGACGTCACTGACCGCCCTGCCGCTGCAGGCGCAGGACGAGGGCAACCCCAGAGTCAAACTCGACACCGATGAGGGTGAGATCGTTCTGGAGTTATTCGCCGAGAAGGCCCCCAAAACCGTGGAAAACTTTCTGCGCTACGTCGATGACCGCTTTTACGATGGCACCATCTTTCACCGGGTGATCCCCGGGTTTGTGGTCCAGGGCGGCGGCATGACCTACGATTTCAGCAAAAAGGACACCCGGGATCCGGTGGCCAACGAGTCAGACAATGGTCTGAGCAACAAACCGATGACCGTCGCCATGGCCCGCAAGAGCGACCCCGACAGCGCCAACTCCCAGTTTTTCATCAACCTCAACAATAACAGCAGCCTGGATGCCAGCGACGACAAGCCGGGCTACACCGTCTTCGGTCGCGTGGTGTCCGGACAGGAAACCATTGTGGCCATTGTGGAAGAACCCACCGGTAACTACGACGATTACCCCAACGCGCCCAATACTCCGGTCCGCATACTCAGTGCCCGCCGGGTGACCGATACCGGCGACAATGGCTCGAGCCACGGAGACCAGAGCGAATGAGCACGCCCACCACCAAACTCAGCGTCAACCTGAACAAGATTGCCCTGATTCGCAATTCGCGCGAGGGCAGCTACCCAGACCTGGTGCATCACGGTGAGATTTGCCTGGAGGCGGGCGCCGATGGCTTGACCGTTCACCCGCGGCCCGACCAACGCCACATCCGCCCCGGTGACGTCTTTGACCTTGGCGCTCTGGTTGCCGAACGACCGGGCATTGAGTTCAATATCGAAGGCAATCCTCACGCCGCGCCCCTGGGCAACTATCCGGGCTTCATGGAGCTGGTCCGCCAGGCCCGCCCGCACCAGTGCACCCTGGTGCCCGACAGCAACGATCAGCTGACCTCCGACCACGGCTTCGACCTGCGTCAGAGTGCCGACGCCCTGCGCCCCCTGGTCGAAGAGCTGCATGATCTGGGCATTCGGGTCAGTCTGTTTATGGATCCGGACCTGGAGCAGATCGAGCGCGCCCAGGCGCTTGGCGCCGACCGGATCGAGCTCTACACCGGCCCCTACGCCGCCGCTCACAAGGCCCACAGTTCCGAACTTGAGACCTTGCTGGACGACTACCGCGCCGCCACCCAACATGCCCGGAAGATCGGCCTGGGCGTCAATGCCGGGCACGACCTGAACCTCGACAACCTGGGAGAATTCCTGCGGATTCCGGGCATTGATGAGGTGTCGATCGGTCACGCCCTGACAGTGGATGCCCTCAGTCTGGGGCTGGCGCCGGCGGTCAAGGCCTATCTGGATCTGTGCCGCCACAAAACCCGTCGGTAATGCGCTATGCTTATCGGTAGGAATTGTGACTTCTACCTTTTCCTGTTGTTATCAAGTTGTGATACGACTCGTGATTACGAGTCGTCATAAGTCGTCATAAAGAGGACCGCGCTATGCACTCAATCCTGGTTAAAGACTATATGCAGGCGGAGAGTCACGCCATTTCGGTCAATGCCAACACTTCGGATGTGGTCGAGCGTCTGCTCAAAAGTGGCTTGACCGGGATTCCGGTCATCGATGAAAAGGAAGCGGTGGTCGGTTTTGTTTCCGAGCAGGATTGCATCAAGGAGTTGCTGAACGGCGCCTTTTTCTGCGACGAACCGCCGGGCGTGCGCACTGTCATGGCCACCGACGTATTGACGGTGACACCAACCACCAGCATTGTCGAACTGGCCCAGACCATGATGTCCCAGAAGCCCAAAAACTACCCGGTGGTCAGCGACGGCAAGCTGGTGGGACTCATAACGCGGCGCCACATTCTGAAAGCCCTCATTGAAAACGACGAGGACTGCTACCTTCATTTTTGAGGTCTGAGCCCCGGATCCCGGGGCTACTGGCGATCCGCCCGGTCCTGACAGTTCAGGCAGTATTCGGCCTCGGGGCGCACCTGCAGGCGGGCGAGCGGAATGGGCTGGTCACAGACTTTACAGAAGCCGTAGTCATCATCCTCGATCCGCTGTAGCGCCGCCACCACCGACCTCAACCGCCGTTTATAGGTATCGAGTTTGGCCACCGCCATGGCCTGCTGCTGCATCGCGTCCATGCGCGACAGTCGCCCCACCCGGCTCTGATCGAGTTCGACGGCACCTCCGCTGTCATCGGATGACAGCAGCTCCTGCAGTTCGACCTTCAGCGCTTCCAGCATCTGGCGCTGCTGATCCAGCTGGGCTTCTGACAATTCCCCGGTGCTCATGGGACCCACCTCCCGTACCCGTAGAAGTCCCTACTCTACCCAAGCAGCGGGAGCGCCGACAAGTTATAATCCCGCCCGCACTCGATTACCGCCCTCAATGGCTCCAGACAGGTCGTATTTTATGGTTTCATCCGACAATTCATCCCAGGACAGCCTTGAGCGTAAGGACAGCCCGGAATACCGGGCCAAAAAACAGTTTTTCGATGCCCTGCTGACGGTCTATGGTCGAAAACCCGTCCTGGAGGCCTTGCGCGATCCGGCGGTGAAGCTGTTTCGCCTGCACCTGGCCGAGAGCAATAAGCCGGCCGGTATTCTCGATGAGATCATCGCCATCGCCCGCACACAGGGCGCCGAGATTCGCTACCACGATCGCAAAGCGCTCTCGCGTATCTCCAAAAACAGCAAGCAGGATCAGGGGGTCGCGGCGGATCTGGAGTGCGCGGGCTATCAATCCTTCCAGCAGTTTCTGGAGCAGCCCCCGGCGGGCGCTTACCGGATTCTGGCACTGGACCGGATCACCAACCCCCAGAATCTGGGCATGATCATCCGCTCGGCCTGCGCCGGACAGATCGATGGCATTCTGCTACCCGAAAAAGGCGGCGCGCAGATTGATTCTCTGGTGATCAAGGCCAGCGCCGGCACCCTGTTCAAGGCACCGATTCTGCGCTGCCCACAGTTGAACCAGGCCCTGGAGGCGTTCCGCGCGGCCGGAGCCGATGTCTGCGCTCTCTCCTCCCACGCCCCGCAGACGCTCGGGGATTTTCGACCCGGTAAGCCCTGCGTCTATGTGCTGGGCAATGAGACCGAGGGGGTGTCAAAAGAGACCGCGCAGCAGTGCAACCGACAGCTGCGCATCCCCATGAACAATGGCGTGGAGTCCCTCAACGTCGCCGTCACCGCCGCCCTCATCGCGTTTCAGCCGCAGCTTTAACGAGAGTTCTCCAGACCAGTTTTGCAGGAGCACCCCGAAGCGGGCCTACGAGCCTTGTAGAACCGGGCTCTCCAGAGATATTGTTGGAAATATATGCTCTTTGTGGCGGATGCGCTTGACGCTTATCCGCCCTACAGGAACGCTCGGTGGGTTCTACAACGTGCGGAGGACCGATCTGGGGTAAGGTCTTCCCGGACCGTCACCGACAGGATGTCGGTGGAGAGGCCCCAGGGGCCACTCTATGGCATCCATGCCATCGCGGCATTAGTGAATCCCTTCACGTCATGGGTTCACGCCGTGTCCGGGAAGACCTTACCCCTGAGCGGGCCGGACGTAACACCACAACCAAAGGCCTTTATAACGTTCAAATTCATTCAGTTTGTGCAGGTTTTGAACGTACAGACAACGCCGACACAGCCTTACGCAAATCTCCCAGCGCCGACGTATTACCACCGAAATGCACCAGCTCGTACAGATGGCCAATGCGGTTCAGGGCCGATTGCGACTCCGGCAGGTGCTCGGATAAACGCGCCACGTAGGAGCGGGCCGACTCCCCTCTTCGGCGTGCCAGCCCGACGCGCGCCATCTTACGGCTGAGGCGGGCGAGCTGGCGATCCGCCGGATACCGGTAGCGGGGTCGCTGTTGCCAGAAAATCCAGGCCACCAGCAAGCCCAAAACCAGCGCCGCGCCCAGCGTGATCGCCAACGCCAGGCGCCAGAGGTCCGCACCGCCCAGCCAGTCCCCCAGCAGGCGATCGCGCAGCTCATCGTCATAGTTCAGCACCCAACGGTGCCACTGGTAATTGAACACATCCCAGCGCAACTGCAGATCCTGAAACAGCGGTAAATCCGACCCGAATCGGCGCTCGAGCGACGCCGAGTCCTCCTCCGAGAGAGAGAAGTCCAGACCGCGCTCGACGCGCTCCGGCGCCACTGCGGCGGTGGGGTCAAATCGCGTCCAACCCCGCCCCTCGAGCCAGACCTCGGCCCAGGCGTGGGCGTCCCGCTGGCGCACCGTCCAGTAGTCTTCGAGCGGATTGGGCGTGGCGCCCAGATAGCCAACCACCACTCGGGCCGGAATCCCCGCCGCGCGCAGAAAGAACACAAAACTGCCGGCAAAGTGCTCGCAGAACCCCGCCTGGGTCTCCCACAGAAACTCATCCACCGTTTCCTGCCCCAGCGCCGGCGGCTGCAGGGTATAGCGGAAACGCTCCCGGTAGTGGGCCAGCAACCGGTCGATGAGCGCCTCGGCCGAATCGACCTCTGAGGCCCACTGCCGGGCCCGCTCTCGGGTGCGGGGGTTGCTCCCGGACGGTATCGCCAGATCCTGGCGGCGCTCCCAGTCAGCCAATCCGCCAGCTTGATACCGATAATCGAGCTCGGTGGTGACTCGGTAGGCCATTCTCTGCTGCACGGGCTCGGGTTTCGCCAGGCGCAGCTCCTGACCCAACCCCAGCTCCTGATCCCAGGAACGGGGCGCAGGCAGGGTGTAAAGCCAGGGCTGGCGCGTGGGTTCGAGGATCACCTCATAGGTGGTCGACCGGCCCCGATAGTCGATCTCGTCGCGCCACTGGGCACGGGGCTCACTCCCCCAATTGATCAGATGGGAGGCCTTCTGGCGCTGACTCTGTTGCCAGGTCCGGCCATCAAAGTCCGACAATACCAGACCGCGCCAGTACCGATCCGCCGGTGGCGGTGCCTCGCCCTCAAAGGTGACCCGGAATGCCAGGGCATCAGATTGGGCCAGCTCGCTGATATCCCCCGGCGACATGGTGTCACTGACACCGGTGGTGGCCTGGCGCTCATCCGAGGGGACGGACCAGAGTGCGCCGGTTCGGGGCACCAGCAGGAAGAGCACCAGCATCAGGGGAGCGGCCTGCAGTATCAGTACCCCCGCCCGCCTCAGACTGGGCCAGAACCGGAATTGCCCCAGCGACTGGTGGGCCGCTACCAGTGTGGCCGTCAGGGCGACCAGGGACAGCAGGCCATAGAGTCCCGCCAGGGGGCCGGAGTGAAACAGAAACTGGGTGGTCGCCACGAAGTAGCCCAGGTACACCGTCAGCAGCAGATCCCGCCGTCGTCGCAGCTCCAACAGCTTGAGGATAAAACCGGCCAACAGCAGGCCCACCATGGAAGTCATATCCAGGCGGGCGCCATAGCTGAGTATCAGCCCACCGGCAAAGAGCGTCATCAGGGCAATGCGCACCGGCAGGGTGGGAAAACTCCAGGCGCCGCGAAATATCTGCCAGCGCCAGGTCACCACCCACAGCCAGCCGGCCCAGAGCCAGAGCGGTGCATGGACCGAATGCGGCACCAGAATAATTGCCTGGGCCACCAGCAGCCAGGCCAGGCTTGCTCGGGGCAATTGCTGCGGTTCAGCCATGGGGGCCTCCCTGTCCGCCGGTCTCATCCGGCATTCCGTACAACGCCAGGGCACGCAACACCCGGCCTTGGTGAATCGGGCCACGGCCCAACCCCAAGGTGCTGTCCGGTAGACGCAGACCGTATTCGGCGGAGGTCTTGCCGTACTCGAGCGCCCAGTAGCAGAGCCGACTGAGGCGACTCTCGGTATCCAGACCCGGCAGCGCCTGCCAGTCCAGCCACACCTGCTCACTCTGGTAGCCGCGATAGTCTTTGAGATGCAGCCCCTGCTCGCGGGCATACAGCTTCCAGGCGACATGAGCCAGGGGTGCCCCCGGGCGGTAGGTCTCGAAACCCTGAAACTCCTCGCGGTTTTCCTGCGAGAGCTCCTCGCCCCGGTGGGCACTGGCATGGACCAGGGGTGGCTTGTCAGTGGGCCGGGGCGCGGGGTAGATCAGGGCCCGGGTCTCCAGCTGCACCCAGGACCAGGCGCGAATGAAGCCCAGCGGGTACACACTCTGGAGCTTGAGGCGTCGGGGCTGCAACCAGCCACGGCGCCAGGCGCGATGCGACAGCGTCACTACTGTCTCGCCACCTGGCGGAACATCCGCCGTCACGGTCAGGGACGGGTCCCAGGCGAGCGAGAGGCTCTCATGGGGCGAGCCCGGTGCCGCCGCCAGCAGCAGATCAAATTCAACATACTCCCCGGCGAAGGCCGGGTGACTCTTCACCGCCGACAGGGTCAATCCGGACAGATTGCGAAAGGCATGAATCACCGACACAATCATCAGGCTCAGCAACAGGAAAGCCGAACCCAGGACCAGATTGTTTTCATAATTGGTCCCCAGCAGCCACAGCAGCGCCACCACCAACAGAAATCCCCAGCCCTGCGCCGTGGGCAGAACATAGATGGACTTGTGGCGCAGGGTCACCGACTCCGAGCGGGGCGCGCGACGCTCCACCCAACGCCAGAACCAGTCGCGCAACTCAGGCCACCACATCCACTTCATTCAACAGTTTGGTGACCAGGGTCATCTCGTGACCTTCGGCGCCGCTGGCAGCGGGAGCGATGCGATGGGCCACGACCGGGGGAATCAGCGTCTGCAGATCTTCGGCGATGACGTAATTCCGACCGTGCATGAAGGCCCAGGTTTTCGCCACGCGCAATAACGCCAGAGCGCCCCGGGGGGAGAGTCCGCAGGCAAATTCGGGAGAGTGCCGGGTGTGATGAACCAGCCGCTGTAGATAATCCAGCAGACTGTCCGAAGTCTTGACCTGTTCGGCGGCCTGTTTGATTTTGGGCAGTTGAGCGGGGGTGACACAGGTTTTCAGATCGGCCAACTGGCGCCGGGGGTCGCCCCCCAGGAACAGCTGCATTTCCGCCTCCGGGGCCGGGTAGCCGAGACTGATACGCATCAGAAAACGGTCCAATTGGGACTCGGGCAGCGGAAAAGTGCCCATCTGAGACAGGGGATTCTGCGTGGCGATGACAAAAAACGGATCATCCAGCTTGCGGGTTTCCCCCTCGACGGTAACCTGTCGTTCCTCCATCGCCTCCAGCAGTGCGCTCTGGGTTTTGGGTGTGGTCCGGTTGATTTCGTCGGCCAGTAACAACTGGGTAAACACCGGCCCCGGGTGAAACTCGAACTGACTCTGGTGGCGATCGAAAATCGAAACCCCGATGATATCGGCCGGCAGCATATCGCTGGTGAACTGCACCCGCTGATAGGAGAGCCCCAACACCCTGGCCAGGGCGTGGGCCAGAGTCGTTTTTCCCATGCCGGGCAGGTCTTCAATCAGCAGGTGGCCATCGGACAGCAGGCACGCCAGTGCCAGCTTGATTTTGTCTTCCTTGCCCAGCAATACACGGCCAATCTCGTTGACGGTGGCTTGAATAAAATCCCGCATTGCAACACTGCCCCACTGCCCTTGAGCTTGAGCTTACGTTTGAGTTCGGATCGATCAGAGCTGCTTCAGGCCGCGCTCCAGGTCTTTTTTGATGTCTTCCACGTCCTCGAGCCCCACGGCGATACGAATCAGATTGTCGCTGATCCCGGCCTGTTCACGCTGCTCCGGCGTCAGACGGCCGTGGGTCGTGGTCGCCGGATGCACGATGGTGCTCTTGGCATCCCCCAGGTTGGCCGTGAGCGAGAGTATGCGGGTGCTGTCGATGACTCTCCAGGCTTCCTCCTGCCCGCCTTTGACCCTGAACGACAATACGCCGCCGAAGGCCGACTGCTGCTTCTGGGCCATATCGTGCCCGGGGTGATCGGGCAGACCGGCATAAAAGACCTTTTCCACTTGCGGCTGCTTCACTAACCACTGGGCCAGTGTGAGGGCATTGCGCGAATGGGCGTCCATACGCAGGCTCAGTGTTTCCAGGCCCTTGAGAAACACCCAGGCGTTAAAGGCGCTCAGCGTGGGGCCAGCGCTGCGCACAAAGGCCAGCACCTCATCGATGGTCTCTTTCGGGCCGGCCACGACACCGCCAAGACAGCGGCCCTGACCATCGATGTACTTGGTGGCGGAGTGGATGATCAGATCCGCCCCGAACTCGATGGGCCGTTGCAGTGCCGGCGTACAGAAACAATTGTCGACAATCAGCTGTGCACCGTGAGCATGGGTAATATCCGCCAGCCGACGGATGTCCACCAGGTCACACAAAGGATTGGAGGGCGTTTCAACAAACACCAGTTTGGTGTTGTGTTGAAAGCCGGCTTCCCATTGGTCGTAGTCAGTGGGGTCGACAAACGTTGTCGCGACACCGAATTTCTGCAGATACTTGGTGAACAGTACCGTGGTGGTACCAAAGACACTGCGTGAGCAGAGAATATGATCCCCCACCTCAAGCAACGCCATGCAGGTGCTCAGAATGGCTGACATGCCGGACGCCGTTGCCACAGCGGTTTCGGCTCCCTCCATGGCCGCAATACGCTCTTCAAACGCGCGCACCGTGGGGTTGGTATAGCGCGAGTAGACGTTGCCCGGCTCCTCGCCGGAAAAACGCTCCGCCGCTTCCCGGGCACTGGCAAACACGTAGCTGGAGGTGAGGAACAGGGCTTCGCTGTGCTCCCCCTCGGGGCTCCGATGACAGCCGGCACGCACGGCCAGGGTATCCAGGCCGGCGCCGGTTAAGGGGTTGTCCGAATCATTCATGGTCACACTCTGCTTTTCAAAACACGGCTTTTTCAAAACACGGTTTCTTCAGAACACATTTCTGCATCAATCGACAGCGGCAGCGACTTCAAAGCGGATTGGCGACGCTCAGTTCTCGGCGGCATCATTGTGCAAACCGATCAGCGTGGTTTCGGCTTTGGGGGCCTGCTGGCTTCTCTGGCTCTTGGCGCCGTCATTGCGATCGGCTTCCAGCTTGTCCAGATAGGCCCGGTCCACATCGCCTGTCACATATTCGCCATTGAACACGGCGCAGTCAAATTCGGTGACTTTGCCCGTCCCCTCGGCCGAGGCGGCGATCAGATCCTCCAGCTCCTGGTAGATCAACCAGTCGGCACCGATTTCCCGGCAGATTTCCTCGTGTGAGCGCCCGTGGGCGATCAGTTCCTTCACCGTGGGCATGTCGATGCCGTACACATTGGGATAGGTCACGGGGGGCGCAGCGGAGGCAAAATAGACCTTGGCGGCACCGGCATCCCGGGCCATCTCGATGATCTTCTGGCAGGTAGTCCCGCGGACAATGGAATCATCCACCAGCAGCACGTTCTTGCCCCTGAATTCCAGCTCAATGGTATTGAGCTTCTGGCGGACGGACTTTTTGCGTTGCTGCTGCCCGGGCATGATGAAAGTGCGCCCGATGTAACGGTTCTTGACCAGGCCTTCCCGGAATTTCACCCCGAGGTTGTACGCCAGTGCCTGCCCCGCGACCCGGCTGCTGTCGGGAATGGGAATGACCACATCAATATCGTGATCCGGGCGCTCACGCAGAATCTTGTCGGCAAGCTTTTCGCCCTGGCGCAGGCGCGCCTTGTACACCGATATGCCATCCATGATGGAGTCCGGTCGGGCAAAATACACATGTTCGAAAATACAGGGGGTCAAGCGGGTGGTTTCAGCACACTGACGACGGTGCAGCTCGCCCTCGGCGGTAACGTAGATGGCTTCGCCCGGCGCCACATCGGCAATCAACTGAAAGCCGAGCACATCCAGCGCGACGCTCTCGGAGGCCACCATGTATTCGGTCCCCGCTTCGGTCTCGCGCTTGCCGTACACCAGCGGGCGAATACCGTTGGGGTCACGGAAGGCAATCAGACCGTAGCGGGCGATCATGGAAACCACGGCGTAGCCGCCACTGACCCGGCGGTAAACCCCGGAGATGGCCTCGAAAATATCGTCTTCGGTGGGCTGCAGCTTGCCCTGGGACTGCAGCTCATGGGCAAACACGTTCAGCAGTACTTCCGAATCCGAGTCGGTGTTCACATGCCGCAGATCGGTCTTGAACAGCTCTTCGCTCAACTGGTCGGCATTGGTGAGGTTGCCATTGTGCGCCAGGGCGATGCCATAGGGCGAGTTGACATAGAACGGCTGGGCCAACGCCGGGCCGGAGCTGCCCGCCGTGGGATAGCGCACATGCCCGATACCGATGTTACCCACCAGGCGTTGCATGTGGCGGGTGCGGAACACGTCCTTTACCAGCCCGTTGGCCTTTTGCTGGGCCAGCTTTCCCCCGTCACACGTCATAATACCGGCTGCGTCCTGGCCGCGATGCTGCAGTATGGTAAGCGCATCATACAACTGCAGATTGACATCGCTTTTACCCACAAGACCAACAATGCCGCACATAGATTTACACCTTTATCAAACCAAAAAAGGCCGGCCGGGCGAACGGCAGGCCACTATTCAAACCATTGCAAAAAAAAGCGGGTGGTTTCCGCTGCCAACGCCCTGGCCCAGTGTTCAAAGGCCAGAAAGTGGGGTATCAATGCCGACTCGTGCCACCACTGGTCCTGCTCGAGGGGCACCAGAGACGGCAACAGAATCAGGGCGGCCATGACCACAATCAGACCGCGCGCCAACCCGAAGATCATCCCGAACAGTCGATCGGTCCCGGACAGACCGGTCATGCGCACCAGCTCGCCAATCAGATAGTTGACCATGGCCCCCACAATCAGCGTAGCGGCAAACAAACTGACAAACGCGGTCATTTCACGAATAGAGGGTGTGGGGATCAGGTCGGTCAGCACGACCGCCAGCCGATCGCCAAACAGCATGGCAATCACAAAGGCGATCACCCAGGTGGCCAGAGACAGGGCTTCTTTGACAAAGCCGCGTTTGACGCTGATCAGACTGGACACCACCAGGATGCCCAGAATGCCCCAATCTGCCCAATTCATTGCCTGGCCCACGTCATGCTCATGGAAGAGGAAGATTCCCCGGTTGAATGCGAGCGCATTTTAGCAGAGCAGCCAGACGCCAGATACCCCACCGGTCGCATTGGCGGCATCAGGGTTCAAATCGCAATATCAGCGACTCGACCTTGAGCGACTCATCCACGGCCGCTTTGATCGCCTCGGCCTGCGCCCGCTCGATTTTGGGCCCGATATAGACGCGGCTCACCTGCCCGGACGAGGTGGAGGCCTCGCGTACGTAGGCGCGATGACCTTCATCCTGCAGCCGGTCGCGCAGCTTTCGGGCGCTATCGGCCGAGCTCAGGCTGGCCACCTGCACCACCCAGGCCCCCTCTTCGGAGGCCGCTTCGGGCAAGCCAGAATCCGATTCGCCCTCGTCATCACCGGCGTTGTCACGGGTCCCGCCACTGGTCGTTTCGTCGGTATCGGCACCGGAAGCCGATTCCGACGCCTCCTGCGCTCGTGCCTGCTCCAGCGAGTCCGCAACCGGCTGCTCCCGGGCGTCGTCAGGCATGAACATGGTTTCCGGTGCGGGCGCGGGCTCCACATCATCCGGTGGCGTAGGCGACTCAAACGTCATGGTTTCGCGCTCGGGCGGGTCCGGAATCAGGGTCTCGGTATTGACCGGCTCCACCTGCTTTTCACGTAAGAAGCTGGGGACAAAAATCACCGCCAGGGCCACCAGCACAATGGCGCCCACCAGACGCTGTTTCAGGGCGCTATTCATTGTGCTCCCCACTAATGCCGCGCTCAAGCGACGCCCCTAGCCGCTCGAGCTGCTCGAGGGCGGCCGCCACCGTATAGAAAGAGCCCAAAATCACGATCCGATCACCCTCCTGGGTGTGCTGCAAAAGCCAGTTGATACCGTCCTGTACTGTACCACAGCCGGCCGGTTGGCCCCCCAGTGAAGCCAGGTCTTCGCTCAGTGTTCGGGTGTCGGCGGCTCTGGGGAGCTCCGGCAGGCTGGCCAGGTACCAGGTGTCCACCTGATCGATCAATGCGGACAGCGTGCCCCGGCGATCCTTGTCCGCCATCATGGCCACCAGAGCGACCACCCGGCCCGGTCGCTCCTGTTCGAGTCGGCCCGCCAGAAACCGGGCCGCCGCGGGATTGTGGGCCACATCCAGAATCCAGTCCCGACCTCGCCACGACAGTTGTTGGTAGCGGCCGGTGAGCACCAGCTCTGACAGGCTCCGATCCGCGCTTTTGGGCCGGGGGTCAAACCCAAGGGCGGCTGTCGCCTGCAGTGCGGCCGCCAGGCTCGGCAGCGGTAACGACGGCCGGGGCCCCGTCCCACGCCAGACTTCACCCTCGACGGAGGTCAGCCACCAGGACCAGTGGCCATCCTTGACCTCGTAGCCAAATTCCCGTCCCAGGCACTGCAGCCGCACGCCTGCCTCCTGCGCCGCCTCCAGAAGGCCGGCCGGAGGCTCAGGATCCGCACACAGCGCGGGCCGTCCCGGGCGATAGATTCCGGCTTTTTCACGCCCGATACTGTCCCGATTGTCGCCCAGCCAGTCCTGATGGTCCAGATCGATACTGGTGACCACAGCGACATCGGCATCGAGCAGGTTGACCGCGTCCAGTCGACCACCGAGGCCCACCTCCAAGACCATGATATCCACCCGGCGCTGCGCGAAAATATGGAAAGCGGCCAGCGTGCCAAATTCAAAATAGGTCAGACTGATATCGTCGCTCGCCTCGTCAATGGCGGCAAACGCGGCGCACACCTCCGATTCCTCGACCGGGGTGCCGTCGACCTGGATGCGCTCGCAGTAATGATGGAGGTGGGGAGAGGTATAGCTGCCGACCCGCTGCCCGGCCCGCCGCAGCAGCTCGGTACAGGCGAGGACACAGGAGCCCTTGCCGTTGGTACCGGCCACACTGATCACACGCGCCTGGGGCGATAGCAGGTCGAGCCGGCGGGCCACCGTGCCAATACGGTCCAGCCCCAGCTCTATGTCCTGCGGATGATGCCCTTCAAGCCATCTCAGCCAGTCGTCCAGGCGCTGAAAACGCATGGATGGGCCCAATCACACCGCCTCTTGGCGGGTGAATTTTGAAAGCAGGCGGGCCAGCGTATCGCGCATGTCGCGCCGGTGGATGATCATGTCGATCGCGCCGTGATCCAGCAGAAATTCGCTGCGCTGAAAGCCCTTGGGCAACTTCTGGCGGATGGTCTGCTCGATGATATTGGGGCCGGCAAAACCGGCACGGGCGAAAGGTTCCGCCACGTTGATATCACCCAGCAATGCCAGACTGGCGGACACACCGCCGTAAACCGGGTCGGTCATCACCGATACATAGGGGGTACCCTGCATTTTCAGGCGTTCGATCACCGCGCTGGTCTTGGCCATCTGCATCAGTGAAATCAGCGCCTCCTGCATGCGGGCGCCGCCGGTGGCCGAGAAGCACACCAGCGGGATGCCCTCTTCCAGAGCGACCTTGGCCGCGCGGGCAAAGCGCTCGCCCACCACATAGCCCATGGAACCGCCGTGGAAAGCAAATTCAAACGCCACAGCCACCACCGGCATCCCTTTGAGCTGGCCTTTCATGGCCACCAGGGCGTCTTTCTCGCCTGTGGTTTTCTGGGCGGCACTGAGCCGGTCCTTGTACTTTTTGACGTCGCGAAACTTCAACCGATCGATCGGCTCCACATCGGCCGCCAGTTCCTGCCGATGCTCCTCGTCGAGAAACAGGTTCAGCCGACTGCGGGCGCCAATGCGCATGTGATGATCGCACTTGGGGCAGACATCCAGGTTGCGCTCCAGCTCGGGCCGGTAGAGCACCGACTGACACTTGAGGCACTTCTTCCAGAGGCCTTCGGGCACCTTGCTCTTGCTGCTGGTGCCGCGCTTGCCTTCGGAGCGCACAACATTGGGAACGATTTTTTCTAGCCAACTCATGTAAAGGTCTCTCTAAAAAGAACTGTCCGCAACGACGGATCCGTGGCGCGGCGTTTTAACATTATAGACGTTTGAGGTCCAGACGGGCCCCTGGATCAGGCATCCAGCCCGGCGCGTATGCCACCGACGATCTCGCCGATGGCGCCGGCGATTCCGGCGCTGTCACTGGTTTCCATCTGCCCCATCCTGTCGACCAGAACGCTGCCCACAACCACGCCATCGGCCAGTACCGAGAGTTTGCGCGCGGTGTCCGGATCCTTGATACCGAAGCCGATACACAACGGCAGATCTGTCAGCTTACCAAACTCATCGAGCTTCGTCTTGACCGCATCCACATCCAGGTGACCGGCACCGGTCACGCCCTTGAGGGAAACATAGTACAGAAAGCCACTGGCCAGGGCCGCCACCTTGCGCGCCCGCTCGACACTGGTGGTGGGCGCGAGCAGCAGAATGTTGTCCACATCCACCACTTCGAGCTCCTTTTTCAGCTCCACGGCTTCTTCATGGGGCAGATCCACCGTCAAAAGGCCGTCCACGCCGGACTCGGAGGCGAGCCTGGCGATGGTATTGTACCCCATGCGCTCAATCGGGTTGACGTAGCCCATCAGGACCACCGGTGTCTCCTTGTCAGTCTCGCGGAAGGCGCGCACGACCTCCATGGTGCCCCTGAGGCTGATGTGATGGGCGAGCGCCCGCTCGTGGCCGCGCTGAATGACGGGCCCCTCCGCCATCGGGTCGGAGAAAGGCACACCCAGCTCAATGATATCGGCGCCCTGCTCCACCATGGCGTGCATGGTCGGCAGGGTGGCCTCGGGATAGGGATCGCCATTGACGATGTAGGTAACCAGGGCCTTGCGGCCCTGCTCTTTCAGGGTCTGTAAACGTTGGGCAATACGGCTCATTCGATCAATTCCTGGTGACGAGGCTTACACTTCGATACCGTCGAGTTTCGCGACGGTCAGAATATCTTTATCCCCTCGACCGGAGAGGTTGATGATGATGCTCTGGTCCGGACGCATGGTCGGGGCCAGCTTTTCCACATAGGCCAGCGCATGGCTGGACTCGAGTGCCGGCATGATGCCCTCGGTCAGCGTCGTTTTGCGGAAGGCGGCCAGGGCCTCCTCATCGTTGACCGCGACGTAATTCACCCGCCCCAGGTCTTTCAACCAGGAGTGTTCGGGGCCCACGCCCGGATAGTCCAGACCGGCCGACACCGAGTGGGTCTCGATGATCTGACCGTTTTCATCTTCCATCAGGTAGGTCCGGTTGCCGTGCAGTACGCCGGGAATGCCGGCACTGAGCGGTGCCGCATGGCGACCGGTCTCAACGCCGTCGCCACCGGCCTCCACGCCGTACATTTCCACACCGTCATCGCCCAGGAAGGGGTGAAAAAGCCCAATTGCATTGGATCCACCGCCGACACAGGCCACCAGGGCATCGGGCAGACGGCCGGTCTTTTCCAGGCACTGCGCACGCGCTTCCCGGCCGATCACGGACTGGAAGTCCCGCACCAGCTGGGGATAGGGATGCGGGCCGGCCACAGTACCGATGATGTAGAAGGTGTCATCCACATTGGTAGCCCAGTCGCGCATGGCTTCGTTCATGGCGTCTTTCAGGGTCTTCGACCCGGAGGTGACCGGTATGACCTCGGCCCCCAGCAGCTTCATCCGGTAGACGTTGAGCGACTGACGCTGAACATCTTCGGCGCCCATGTAGACGCAGCACTTGAGGCCCAGACGCGCGGCCACGGTGGCGGTGGCCACACCGTGCTGGCCAGCCCCGGTCTCGGCAATCACCCGTTGCTTACCGGTAAACTTGGCGAGCAATGCCTGGCCGATGGTGTTATTCACCTTATGCGCGCCGGTATGGTTCAGATCCTCACGCTTGAGGTAAATCTGGGCACCGCCCAGCTCTTTGCTCCAGCGCTCGGCGTGATACAGCGGTGATGGCCGCCCCACATAGTCCGCCAGGTCCTTGTCAAACTGGGCCTGGAAATCCGGATCGGCCTTGAGCTGACTGTAGATCCGCTGCAGCTCGTCCAGCGCATAGATCAGCGTTTCCGAGACAAAGCGTCCGCCATAGGGGCCGAAATGACCCTCGGCATTGGGGAAACTGCCGTAGTCGGTTTCCGAGTAGCGCTTGGCTCCAAACTCTTGAGTCTTACTGTTCACCTTGGTCACCATTGTTGGCATTGCGAATAAAGTGTTGGATTTTCTGCGGGTCTTTGCGTCCCGGTGCCCGCTCGACCCCGCCACTGACGTCCACCGCATAGGGGCGGGTCTGACTGACGGCTCGCGCGACGTTGTCGGGCGTCAGGCCGCCGGCAAGAATGATCGGGCGCGAGGCACTTTTCGGGACTCTGTCCCACTCAAACGTCTCGCCGGTCCCGCCCGGCACGCCCTTGCGATAGGCGTCCAGCAAAAATCCGGAGGCGCCGGGATAGCGGGCCATCTCGGCGTCGAGATCGAGCTCCGGACGCATCCGGATTGCCTTGATATAGGGGCGCCCGTAAAGCTCACACTGCTCGGCGCTCTCGTCACCGTGAAACTGTAACAACTGCAGTGGAACCTGCCGTAACGCCTCCCGAACGTCCGCCTCTTCGGCGTTGACAAAAAGCCCCACAAGCGTGGTGAACGGGCCGACCGCCTGTGCCACAACCCGGGCCCCGGCCGGGGTTACGGCGCGCGAACTGGGCGGATAGAACACCAGGCCCAGCGCATCGGCGCCGGCTGCCGCAGCCACCCGGGCATCGTCCGGATCGGTGATGCCACATATTTTAACGCGCGTCTGCCGTGTCATCGCCCGGACTCTATGCCTCTCAATTGCCTGAAACTTTGGGGGGCAATATTACCAGAAATGCCCCGCGATTGCTGCCGTAGCCGGCTCTTATCTCCGCTGAGACCGAAGAGCCGGCTCGGCTCTATTAATGCTCTTCGGGGCTCAGCTCGCCCAGGCCCTCGGGCACAAACAGTGGTCCCGGTGCCGTCTCGGGCAGCCCGAACCGATCGGGATACCCTACATTGACCAGATACAGGCCATTGGGGCGCGCCGTGACACCACCGGCGCTTCGGTTGCGGGCGGCCAGCACCTCGGTCATCCATTGAACCGGCGCCTCTCCGGCCCCGATGGCGATGAGCACGCCCACAATGTTGCGCACCATATGGTGCAGAAACGCGTTGGCTTTCACCTCAATGGCGATCAACTCGCCCCGCCTGGCCACGTGCAGATATTCCAGTTGCCGCACGGGACTGCGGGCCTGACACTGACTGGCGCGAAACGAGGTGAAGTCATGTTCCCCCACTAGGCAGGCGGCGGCCCGACGCATCGCCGCCTCGTCCAGCTTTTTTCTCGACCAGGTGATATGTCGGTGAGTGAGCCCCGAATAAGAACCCCGGTCTGAAATCAGGTAACGATAAGTGCGCGAATGGGCACTGAAGCGTGCGTGAAATGACGGCTCTACCGGCTTCGCCCACCGCACACTGATATCAAAGGGCAAGTGAGCCCGAGTGCCTTTGACCCAGGCTTTTTCTGGCCGTTGCGCCAGAGTATCAAAATGCACAACCTGCGCCGTGGCGTGCACACCGGCATCGGTGCGACCGGCACACACCAGAGTGATCGGTTCATTGGCAACCGCACTCAATGCGGACTCCAGCGTTTGCTGTACGGTTCTGACACCACTGCTCTGGGTCTGAAAACCGTGATAGTCCGAGCCCTGATATTCCACCGCCAGCGCCACCCTCGTCATCCCCTCGGGCCAGGGGGTGTCCGCGTGTATTTCAGTGTTGCGACTGTAGGGTTTCGCCGGAGCCTGAGTCATGTCATCACGTTGCTGTATGGTTGGGGAATACGACGTTATGGCGCAGGACGATCAATGGCTCTGCTCCAAATCGGCGGGGGCTGAAACGACAAAGCCTTGCACTGACTGTGCAAGGCTTTGATTCGGCTGTTGCGGTCCGTTTTAGGCTTCGATACGGCTCAACAGCTCGGCCGCTTCCTGCTTCTGCTCATCGTTGCCTTCCTGACTGACCTCTTCGAGTATATCCCGGGCGCCGTCGGCGTCGCCCATATCGATATAAGCGCGAGCCAGGTCCAGCTTGGTGGCCGCCTCATCGGTGTCAGCAAGAAAATCCAACTCCGAGTCCATATCCTCTTCGGAGCGCTCATCGTGAGTCTCACCCGTTTCGGCCGGTTCTGACTCGGCGGTCTCTTCGGAGAAGCCAGACAGCGCTTCCTCGAACATATCGTCTTCGTCGCTGTTGCTCCCGGATAGATCATCCGCCTCGCCCTCTTCAGTACCGGCCGAGGGTTGCTGCTCTTCGGCCGACGCCGACTCAATGGCGGGCTCTTCGAGATCGGCGTCCAGCTCGCTCATGTCCTGATCGAGACGGGACAGATCCATATCGTCCATGTCCATATCATCGAGGTCGAAGTCGGATTCGGCATCGCTGTCAGCGGTGGATTTTTCGGCCGCAGAAGGTTCTTCATCAGCTGAGGGCTGCTCCTCTGCTGAAGGCTCTTCATACGCTGAAGGCTCTTCACCCGCTGAGGACTCTTCACCCGCTGAGGGCTCTCTATCCGCTGAGGGCTCTTCATCATCGAAGTCCAGCGAGAAGTCTTCGTCGAGCTCGGGGGCGAAATCCTGTTTGTCGGTTTCGCTCCCGGACTCTGCGGGTGCCGTTTCGCCCAGGGAGTCTTCCAGGTCGAAGGAAAAGTCATCATCCTGGTCGCTGGTGGTAGTCTCGCTGCGTGACTCTTTTGTCACCGCTGAAGGCTCTTCATCCACCGCTGAGGGCTCTTGTTCCGTTGAGGGCTCTTGTTCCGCTGAGGGCTTTTGATCCGCTGAGGGCTCTTCATCCAGAGCGGACAGTTCCTCGTCCAGCTTATCCAGATCGGCCGTTTCCGAGTCTGAGGTTTCGAAGTCAAAGCTCCAGTCATCATCGGCCTTGTCATCGCTGGCTGCGCCGCTGAGCTCGTCGTCACCGGCCAGGTTCAGGTCCAGTTCCGGGAACTCTTCATCTGATTCCTTGGCCTGCGGTTCAGAGGCGTCGGCGGACGAGTCTTCTTCCTCGAGATCGAAATCCAGTGTGAACTCATCGTCGCTCTCACCGGTTTTGTCTTCGTCCCCGAAAGTCAGGTCGTAGCGGCTTGTGGAACTCCCCTCCAGATCGTCATCGTCGACCAGCGGCTTTTCATCCGCTTCCAGCTCACTGTCATCTTCCAGATCGAAACTGAAGTCATCATCGAGGCTCAACTCTTCCTCTGACGAGTCGCTCTGCGACGCCCGCTTATCAGATTCACCTTCTGCGGCGAATTCGTCGGACTCTTCCAGGTCGTCATCAAGATCCAGACTGAAGTCGAGATCCTCGGAAGCGCTGTCATCCAGGTCGGAGAAATCCATGGAAGGCTCAGCGCGGTCGTCTCGCGTCTCGCCCTCGTCGGCTCCACTGAAGGCGCCGGCACCCAGAGCACTGACATCGAACTCGCCAGCACCCGGGATGGTGTCACGCAGCTCGCCGGCCCGCTGGATGGCCGCCCGATCATCGGTGGCCAACAGGCTCGCATAGTGCTTGTCGAACGCTTCGACATCGCGATTCTCGGCGTTGACTTCCAGCAGCTTGGAGAGAATCTGTGGGGATCCGGGCTCTTTCTCCAGACCATTCAGCAACAGTTCTTCGGCCTGATCCAACTTGCCGTAGGCAATATAAATGTCAGCCTCGCCCACTACATCGCCCGTTTCGGCTTCCAGGCCCGGCTCTTCATTTTCCGCCCAGTCAGCGGAGTCATATTCTTCGTCCGGCTCCTGCGCGAGGTCGAACCCTTCGGCGTCATCATCAACCGCCTGGAAGTCTTCCTGACTGTCGGCAAAATTCTCAGCCTCAAAGTCCGAATCAAAGGTGTTTTCTTCGGCCTGTGTCTCATCGGTCTGACCGCGACGACGCAGCGCGTAGTAAACACCGGCCAGAATGACCAGTGCCGCCAGGGCAATCCAGAGGATGTTCTCCAAAAGGTGATCGACCAGAGTTTTGGACTGCGGGATGGAACGAACAACACGACGGCTGCGATCCTCTTCTGCGCTGGCCTGTTCGGTTGCCTCAGCTGCCTCAGCTGGCGTTTCCTCAGCGGCCGCTTGAGTTTCGGCCGGCTCGTCCTGTACAGCGGCCTGCTCTGTCGCTTCGGGCTCAGTCTCTCCAGTCGATTCCGGTTGTGCTGCGTCCTCTGACGGCTGATCCTGTGACTGTCGGGCCGCCGTCTGCAGGGCACTCAACTGCTCGTTGCTGGCCTCGATCAGGCTTTCCATGGTCTCTATCTGTTCCTCGAGCTCTTCAACCCGAGACGACAGTTCGGTGTTTTCACGCTGCGTGCGCTCCAGCTCTTCCTGGGCGCTGGCCAGGTCGGACTCCAACTCGGCGCCCCGGTCAGTGCTGTCGCCACCGCCTTGACCGGCGTCGTCGCTGCCGGACTGGTTCGGGGTGGCAAGCCGTACCTGGCCACTGACTTCTTCGGCATCACTCGGTGCGCTCGCACCACGACGGCCGGCGTCGAGCTGGGCACCCATCGCCCGATCCGAGTTCTGCTCGCTCCACTGGCGGTTGTGATCGGCCACTTCCCGCAACGCCTGCTGCTGTGATTGGCCCTGGATCTCGTCGCGGCTGGGCAAACGCAACACCTGCCCTTCACGCAGCAGGTTGATGTTGCCATTGATGAAGGCTTCCGGGTTTTTGCGCTGAATCGCCAGCATTGTCTGCTGTACGGAAACGTCTCGACCGGGGCGCACCTGCAGGGCAATTTCCCACAGGGTGTCGCTGTCTCCTACCGGACCATAGGTATTGGAACCCTCGCCCGCCGTCCCGCGGCGCGCTTCGGGTTCGGGCGCCCGATCGCGGCGGGCGCCCTGCTGTGGGGATTCGCGCCGCGAGCCGCTTGCCGTGTCGCGTCCCGAGTCGGCACGAGCCGCTTCCACCGGTTGGGTGCGGCGGTCGTCATCATAGGTCGGGAGATCTAACAGAAAAGTATATTCGCGCAGCAGACGGCCGCTGGCCCAGCGGGCCTCGACAAGGATGTTCAGATAGGGTTCACGCACCGGTTCGCGGGTGGTCACCCGGACAATCGGCCCGGACTCATGATCGAGCATCACTTCGAACCGCAACTGGCTGTAGTACTCCAGACGCTCAAGCCCCGCGCGCTCAAAATCCTCGTTGGAGGCGAGACGGACAATAATCTCATTCTCATCGAGCCCGCGAAGGTTGGTCAACTCAATGTCGGCCTGCAGAGGCTGGTTGAGCGCCGACTTCAACTCGGACTCGCCCAGACCCATGGCGTACCCCGGCTGCGAGACCAGTAAGGCGGCCAAACCCGCGATATAAATCAGCTTTCGAAGCAGATACATAGGATGATCCTTTATTATCTCCCTGGCCCCCTTGTGCCCGACTGAAGTCACCGACTCTCCCGTCGATTTAGAAGGCACTGCGAACCCGAATGGTTATGCAGGTGAGTACAACCTAGAATAATTCTTCACTAATGGCTGTAAGTATTCATTATAAATAGCTTTTTATCAACACTTTAGCCAGAACCCACCCGGACTTTTTGGCATGTTTTTATACATTCTTTGCACCGCTGCACAAAAACGGGGGATTTTTTTGGCAAAAACCCCACCAGACCGGGTCTGGTGGGGTTTCATCAAACCCGCCAAGACGCCAAATCAGGCCTCCTTGAGGATACGCAGCACCCGACGCAGAGGCTCGGCCGCACCCCAGAGCAACTGGTCCCCGACGGTAAAGGCCGAGAGGTATTGCGGGCCCATGTTCATCTTGCGCAGGCGCCCCACAGGCACATCCAGCTTGCCGGTCACAGCCGTGGGGGTCAGGTCACGCAAAGTGGCATCGCGCTCATTGGGAACCACCTTGGCCCACTGGTTGGCTTCGGCCAACATGCTTTCAATCTCATCCAGCGGCACATCCTTGTTCATTTTGATGGTCAGTGCCTGACTGTGGCAGCGCATGGAACCAACCCGGACGCAGATACCGTCGATGGGGACGGGGTTGTCACTGCGACCCAGAATCTTGTTGGTTTCCACGTGCCCTTTCCACTCTTCCTTGCTCTGACGGTTATCCAGTTGCTTGTCGATGAACGGCAGCAGGCTGCCGGCCAAAGGGAACTCAAAGTGATCCACCGGGAAATCGCTGCTGCGCATGCTGGCGGCCACTTTGCGATCGATGTCCAGAATGGCCGAGGACGGATTGGCCAGCTCATCGGAGACTGAATCGCGCAGCGTGCCCATCTGATTGAGCAGCTCACGCATGTTCTGGGCGCCGGAACCGCTGGCTGCCTGGTAGGTCATGGCCGAAACCCACTCCACCAGACCATTGCGGAACAGACCGCCCAGGCCCATCAACATCAGGCTGACAGTGCAGTTGCCCCCGACATAGTTCTTGACGCCCTTGGCGATGCTGTCCTGGATCACATCCAGGTTCACCGGGTCCAATACCAGCGCCGCGTCATCTTTCATCCGCAGGGTTGAGGCCGCATCGATCCAGTAACCTTTCCAGCCGGCCTCGCGCAGCTTGGGAAAAACGTCGCTGGTGTAGTCGCCGCCCTGACAGGTCACAATCGCATCCAACGCCTTGAGCGCGTCCAGATCAAAGGCGTCTTTCAGCGGCGGAATGCCATCGGCCACAGCCGGGGCCTGACCACCGGCATTGGAAGTGGAGAAGAAGACCGGCTCGATGTCCGCGAAATCGTTTTCGGCCTGCATGCGCTCCATCAGTACCGAACCGACCATGCCGCGCCATCCAATAAAACCTACTTTCATAATCTGTCTCTCTCTTTGCAAGTGTGTGAATTCTTTTTCCGCCCGCCTGAATCGACGGGCCTACTTTGGCTATCCGTCTTTCAGAGCCTCAACCACCGCATCGCCCATCTGCGAGGTGGACACCTGGCGGCTGCCCTCAGTCACGATATCGGCGGTGCGCAACCCCTGGTCGAGCACCCGCCCCACCGCTGCTTCAATGGCATCGGCCGCCTCGGTCATGGACAGAGAATAGCGCAACATCATGGCCACCGACAGAATGGTGGCGAGCGGGTTGGCAATGCCCTGTCCGGCAATATCCGGCGCCGACCCGTGACAGGGCTCGTACATGCCCCGACCGTTCTTGTCGAGTGATGCCGAGGGCAACATGCCGATGGAGCCGGTGAGCATGGCGGCGGCGTCGGACAGAATATCGCCGAACATGTTGCCGGTGACCACCACATCAAACTGTTTGGGAGCCCGGACCAACTGCATCGCGGCGTTATCCACATACATATGGGACAGCTCAACGTCGGGATATTCCGGGGCCAGACGCTCCATGACTTCGCGCCAGAGCATGGTCGCCTCCAGCACATTGGCCTTGTCGACCGAGCATAGCTTTTTGTTGCGCTTACGTGCCATCTCAAAGGCGGTGCGGCCGATGCGCTCAATCTCGCTCTCGCAGTACTTATAGGTGTTATACCCTTCCCGCTCGCCATTTTCCAGAGTGCGGATACCGCGCGGCTCACCAAAATAGATACCGCCGGTGAGTTCGCGCACGATCAGGATGTCCAGGCCGGAAACCACCTCGGGCTTCAGGCTTGAAGCCTCCACCAGCTGTGGGTAGAGCATGGCCGGGCGCAGGTTGGCATAGAGTTCCAGTGAGGAACGGATTGTCAGCAGGCCTTTTTCGGGACGGATGGCCCGATCGAGCTTGTCCCACTTCGGCCCGCCCACGGCGCCCAGCAGAATGGCGTCGGACTGGCGCGCCTTGTTCAGCGCCGCTTCGGTCAGCGGGACGCCGTGGGCGTCAATGGAGCAGCCGCCCATCAGGTCCTCGTCAAAAGCCAGGTCGAGGCCGAACTGCACGGTCACCCGATCCAGAACCTTTTTGGCTTCCGCCACAATCTCCGGGCCGATGCCATCGCCGGGGAGCAGTAGAATCTGTTTTCCCACAATGAAACTCCTTCAATATTGTCTGAGTATTTTCAGTTCGTTTGGCTTCTTGACACCACGAGCGGCTTCACGCCCGGCAGCCGCCTCTGTGCCAACAACCACTATCTCAACCCGTCGAACAGCCAGGGCGCCTCTTTGCGCCGCTGCGCTTCATAGGCCTTGATCGCCTCGGCGTGCTCCAGAGTCAGACCGATATCGTCCAGACCATTGAGCAGGCAGTGTTTGCGGAACTCGTCAATCTCGAATTCAAACACCTCTCCCGTGGGCGTGGTCACCGTCTGTGCTTCCAGATCCACGGTCAGCTGATAGCCTTCTTCCGCGTACATCTGCTGGAACAACCGCTCGACGATGTCCGCGTCCAGCACAATGGGCAGCAGGCCGTTCTTGAAACAGTTGTTGTAGAAAATCTCGGCAAAGCTGGGCGCGATGATGCAACGGAAACCATAATCATCCAGCGCCCAGGGCGCGTGCTCGCGACTGGAACCACAGCCAAAATTTTCCCGGGTCAGCAGGATGGTCGCACCCTGATAACGCGACTGGTTGAGCGGAAAATCCGGGTTTAGGGGACGCCCCTCACAACTCTGGTCCGGCTGCCCTTCATCCAGATAGCGCAGCTCGTCAAACAGGTTCTTGCCAAAGCCGGTGCGTTTGATCGACTTGAGAAACTGCTTGGGAATGATCATGTCGGTATCGACATTGGCCCGATCCATCGGGGCAACCAACCCGGTCATCTGTGTAAAGCTCTTCATGCCTGTGCTCCTTTGGCCTGGGCCTGTCCGGTGAATTCGCGCACATCGACAAAGTGTCCGGCAATGGCCGCTGCTGCTGCCATGGCCGGGCTGACCAGATGCGTGCGACCGCCGTAACCCTGGCGTCCTTCGAAGTTGCGGTTGGAGGTGGAGGCGCAGTGCTCCCCCGCCCCGAGCTTGTCGGCGTTCATCGCCAGGCACATGGAGCAGCCCGGCTCGCGCCATTCAATGCCCGCATCGGTAAAGATCTTGTCCAGCCCCTCGGCTTCGGCCTGGGCTTTCACACTGCCTGAGCCGGGCACCACCATGGCCTCTTTCACATTGGCCGCCTTGTACCGGCCTTTGACGACCGCCGCCGCAGCGCGGATATCCTCAATGCGCGAGTTGGTACAGGAACCGATAAACACCCGATCCAGATGGATGGACTGCATCGGCTGCCCGGCTTTGAGGCCCATATAAAAGAGCGCCCGCTGCATGCTCTCGCGCTTGACCGGATCGGACTCGGCCTGCGGGTCCGGCACACTGTCGTGTACCGAGACCACCATTTCCGGCGAAGTGCCCCAGCTGACCTGCGGCTCGATCTCTTCTCCGCGCATTTCGATCACTTTGTCAAAATGCGCGCCTTCGTCACTTTTAAGGTCGCGCCAGGACGCCACGGCCATTTCCCAATGGTCGCCTTTGGGCGCATAGGGGCGGCCTTTGACGTAGTCGATGGTGGTCTGATCCACGGCCACCATGCCCGCCCGGGCACCGGCCTCAATGGCCATATTGCACACGGTCATGCGTCCTTCCATGCTCATCGCGCGGAAAACCTCACCGCCAAATTCAATGGCGTAGCCCGTGCCGCCAGCGGTGCCGATTTTGGCAATGATCGCCAGGACAACGTCTTTGGGGGTCACGCCGAGACCCAGCTCGCCATCCACCTTAATCAACATGTTCTTCATTTTCTTGGCCACCAGGCACTGGGTGGCCATCACATGCTCCACCTCGCTGGTGCCGATACCGTGAGCCAGGGCACCCAGAGCACCGTTGGTGGCGGTGTGAGAATCGCCACAGACAATGGTCATGCCCGGCAGACTGGCGCCGGACTCCGGGCCGATCACATGCACAATGCCCTGACGCTTGTCATTGATCTTGTACTCGGTGATGCCGTACTCGTCGCAGTTGTCGTCCAGGGTCTGCACCTGGATGAGAGACACCGGATCCTGAATACCGGAGTTGCCCGAGGAGCGCTCCTTGAGGGTGGTGGGCACGTTGTGATCGGGCGTGGCCAGAATGGAGTCCGCCCGCCAGGGCTTGCGCCCGGCCAGACGCAGGCCCTCGAAGGCCTGGGGCGAGGTCACTTCGTGAATGATGTGCCGGTCGATATAGATCAACGCGGAGCCATCGTCGCGTTTTTGCACGAGATGGGCGTCCCAGAGTTTGTCGTACAATGTTCGTGCGCTCATAGCAATTCTAGTCCAGTGGATCAATCAATGTAGGGCTATTTTAAGGGCGGGACACCAATAAAACAAATTTATAATTTTTATCTATTGCATTCCACATTGGAATGATTAAAACTGACTCACATGGATACCCAACACCTGCAGGCCTTTGTCGCCGTGGCCGAAACCGGTTCATTTTCCAGCGCCGGGCAGCGTCTGCACCTGACCCAGCCGGCCATCAGCAAACGCATCGCCACGCTTGAGCAACAGCTGGACAGCCCGCTGTTCGACCGGATCGGGCGCCAGATTTCCCTGACCCAGGCCGGCCGTTCACTGCTCCCCAACGCCAAACGGATTTTGCAGGAGGTGGCCGATGCCCAGCGCGCGGTGGCCGATCTGCGCGGCGAAGTGCGCGGCCAATTGAGCATCGCCACCAGCCACCATATCGGCCTGCACCGTTTGCCGCCGATCCTGCGGCACTTCACCGAGCGCTATCCGGAGGTAAAGCTGGATCTGCACTTTCTGGACTCGGAGCAGGCGTACGAGGAAGTCCTTCAGGGGCGTTTCGACCTGGGCATCATCACACTGGCACCGGAATCGGACCAGCGGATCGCTGAAGACGTGATCTGGCGCGATCAATTGCATTTTGTCACGGCCCACAATCACCCACTGGCTCAGCGTGCGCCACTGACCCTGGCCGATTTGAGCCCCTGGCAGGCGATTCTGCCGGACACCAATACCTACACCACGCAACTGGTGCAGGCTCTGTTCAGCGAGCGGCAGCTGGCACTGGAGGTCGGTATGGTGACCAACCACCTGGACACGCTGAAGATGATGGTCTCGATTGGTCTGGGCTGGGGCGTACTGCCCCAGACATTGCTCAGTGACGGCCAGGTGCACCCGCTGACACTGGATCACCCCCCGATCACCCGCAGTCTGGGGGCGATTCACCACAAGCAGCGCAGTCTGAACAACGCTGCCCGGGTGTTTTTGCAGCTGCTCAAAGGCTGACGGCGACTCCGTCACACTTTTTGTGGTCACGTCTGCTAAGATAACGGCCATTCCACTCACCCATTCAAAGACGGGAACAGATGTTATGAAAAAAGTGATGCTCGCAAGTGGTTTACTGCTGGCTGCACCTCTCGCCTCGGCCGATTTTCTCGGCGTGTACGCCGGCGCCGGCCAGTGGCAAAGCGACTACTCCGGCCAGTTGGGCGATCCCGACTTCGACGTCGACGTGTCCGACCTGGGAATGAACGAAAGCGACAACAATTATTTCTATGTGGCGTTTGAGCACCCCATTCCGCTAATCCCCAATGCACGCATTCAGCACACCAGCATCAGCAGCCAGCAGACTGGCCGGGTGGAAGAGACCTTCCGTATCGACGGTGAGACCTTTACCGCCGGCGACGAGATTGACTCGGATGTGGACCTGACCCATACCGACTTCACCCTCTACTACGAGCTGCTGGACAACTGGGTCAGCCTGGATTTGGGCGTGACCGTCCGCCAGTTTGACGGTTACGTCACCGCCGAGGGCAGCTTCACCGAGCAGTCTGTCGATCTCGATGAGGCTCTTCCCATGGCCTACGGCAAAGCCCAGTTTGACCTGCCTTTTACCGGGTTATCGGCGGGAGCACAGGGTAACTTCGTCAGCTACGACGACAATAACCTGACAGACCTGAGCGTCAATGTCGCGTACAGCTTTGTCGAAACCCTGGCTCTCGATCTCGGGGTAGAGGTCGGTTATCGCCAGATGAACCTGGAAATCAATGAAGACGTGACCGCCGACATCGACCTGAAAGGTCCCTATGCCGCGGTGACCCTACACTTTTAGGTCAAATTCGTCCGCATCCAGATACGCGGGAAAGGACTCCCGGTAGTGCGTCAGGCGCTCCGCGCTCAACACCCCGCTAAAACACCCAGCCCGATCTTCAGCATCGAGAATGGCTTCCCCGGCCGGTCCGAAAATCGCGCTGTCACCGGTATAGTGCTGGTCCTTCTCGTCGAGACCGATGCGATTCACCCCGGCGACAAAACTCAGATTCTCAATGGCTCGAGCCTGCAGCAACCGCCGCCAATGCAGCGAGCGTGCACCCGGCCAATTGGCGACATAGAGAGCCAGATCGTAGTCGTTGCGGTTGCGGCTCCAGACCGGAAAGCGCAGGTCATAGCAGACCATTGGCAGAATCCGCCAGCCCTTGAGCTCCACCAGTAACCGCTTCTGTCCGGCCTTATAGCGCTTGTGCTCTCCCGCCATACGGAACAGGTGGCGTTTGTCGTACTGCTGGTAGTGCCCGTCCGGCGACATCCAGACCAGCCGATTCACATGACCATCGCCCTCGGCAACCACCAGCGAGCCGGTGACCACCGCATCCAGGCTTTTCGCCCAGTGCGCCAGCCACTCATAAGCGCGCCCGCCCTCGCGCTCGGCGTGATCGCGAGCGGTGGCGCTGAACCCGGTGGTGAACACCTCGGGAAGAATCACCAGATCGCTGCCTCTGCCCTGGCCCGCCTGTCGCGCCTGCTCAAGCAACGGCTCGTAGCGATCGAGGTTGGCCTCGGGGTTATCGGGAATGATGTCAGTCTGAATCAGCGACAGGGTCAGGTCTTGCATGAAGGCGCCTCCTGATGAAACCGTGTAGGCAGAAAAACCCGTAGAGCGAAGGGCGAACCGGCGCGTCTGCCATCATTTGATCCGGGTCCGGCGACGGGCCTCCAGCCGGAGGCCCGACAATGCCAAACGATTATCCGGGTTCGGCGGGAATTACCGGTGTATCAGTGTGAACATCCGCGTTCTGCGCGCGGTGTCGCAGGCTGTGGTCCATCAGGACGAGGGCCAGCATGGCCTCGGCAATGGGAGTGGCCCGAATGCCCACGCAGGGGTCGTGACGGCCGGTGGTCACCACTTCGACGGGGTTGCCGTGTACATCGATGCTGCGTCCCGGCACTCTCAGGCTCGAGGTCGGCTTGAGCGCCAGGTGGGCGACGATGTCCTGTCCGGAGGAGATGCCCCCCAGAATGCCGCCAGCATTGTTGGACAGAAAACCCTCGGGCGTCAACTCATCCCGGTGCTCGGTCCCCTTCTGTGAGACCGACTCGAAACCGGCCCCAATTTCCACGCCCTTGACGGCGTTGATGCTCATAAGACCGTGGGCGATATCGGCATCCAGACGGTCGAAAACCGGCTCGCCCAGGCCCGGTCCGACACCGCTGGCGACCACGGTAATTTTGGCACCGACCGAATTGCCCTCTTTGGCCAGGGCCTGCATGTAGATTTCCATCTCCGACACTTTGTCGACGTCGGGGCAGAAAAAGGGGTTCTGACGCACCTGATCCCAGTCGACTTTCTCGATGGCGATCGGGCCCAGCTGTGACAGATAACCGCGTACCTCGATACCGAAGCGCTCGCGCAAGTATTTCTTGGCAATGGCCCCGGCGGCCACTCTCATGGCGGTTTCCCGCGCCGAAGAACGCCCACCGCCCCGGTAGTCACGCAGGCCGTATTTGTGGTGGTAGGTATAGTCCGCGTGCGCCGGACGGAACTGTTCCTTGATTTTGGAGTAATCCTTGGAGCGCTGATCGGTATTTTCGATCAGCAGGCCAATGGGCGTGCCCGTGGTCTTGCCTTCAAACACGCCCGAGAGAATCCGTACCTGATCGGCCTCCCGGCGCTGAGTGGTATAGCGCGACTGGCCCGGCTTGCGCCGATCCAGGTCGAGCTGCAGATCTTCCTCGGATAGCGCCAGCCCGGGTGGGCAGCCATCAACCGTCGCGCCCAGAGCCGCACCGTGGCTCTCGCCGAAGGTAGTCAAAGTAAAAAGCTTGCCAAAACTGTTGCCGGACATATAAACGGTTCCAAAACCTTTGGATGAATGAAGGGCGATAAAGAATGACTGAAATTATACCCCAGAATAAGCCCGCAGCGCGCTGGCCGGCAACACGAACACGCCGTGCCCGCCCCGCTCGAACTCGACCCACACCATCGGCAATGAAGGAAAGGCCTGTTCCAGCGCGCGCTGGGAGTTGCCCACCTCGACCACCAGAAGGCCGTCCTCGGACAGGTGGTCGGCGGCCTGGGCCAGCAGACGGCGGGTAAAATCCAGACCATCGTCACCGGAGGCCAGGCCCAGGGCTGGCTCAGCGTGATACTCGGCCGGCATCTCGGCCAGATCCCGGGCGTCCACATAAGGGGGATTGCTGACGATGAGGTCATACTCGCAACCGGCCAGGCCGGAAAACAGATCCGATTCCACGGCGGCCACCCGATCAGCCAGCTGATGCAGTGCAATGTTCTCACGTGCCACCGCCAACGCCTCGGGCGAGATATCACTCAGTTCCACCTGCGCCTGCTCGAACGCATAGGCGCAGGCAATGCCGATGCAGCCGCTGCCGGTACAAAGGTCCAGAATACGCTCGGGCTCTCGCTCCAGCCAGGGCTCAAACCCCGCTTCGATCAGTTCGGCAATGGGCGAGCGCGGCACCAGCACCCGTGAATCCACGTGAAATTTCAACCCGGCGAACCAGGCCTCCCCGGTGAGATAGGCCGCCGGCACTCGCTCATCAATGCGTCGGTCAAACATCCGCGCGACCGCCTGCTGCTCGCTGAGAGTGAGGCGCGCGTCCAGCCATTCCGGTCGGCTGTCCTGCACGCTCAAGTGCAGCGTGTGCAGCACCAGCTGGACCGACTCATCCCAGGCGTTATCGGTTCCGTGGCCAAAATAGAGCCCAGCCGCGCTGAACCGGCTTGCCCCCCAACGAATAAAATCGCGGATTGTCGTCAGCGGCGCCCATTCAGAGCTAGCCTGAGGATCCGTCACAGAGCCAGGTTCAGTCACAAAAAGGGTACTCCCATTGATTGTCAGTGGTCTTGTCGATGCTGAAAAACGCAGCGCATTGTACCGTTTTTTCTTGCTCCGGGCCTGATCCGCCCCAGCCCGACCGGCGTAAAAAACACTTTACCAAATCAGAGCCTTGGCGTAGGGTAACCGCCCTTCCGAGAAGACTGAGGCTCATACCCTACCGGGACTGAGGAACAAGACCATGAAAGAACATTTTGCCCGCATTATTGAAGGTATTGGCGAAGACCTGGATCGTCCGGGGCTCGCCGACACGCCCGAGCGGGCGGCCAAAGCCTTCCAGTTCCTGACCAAGGGCTATGAGCAGAGCCTTGAAGAGGTGGTCAACGGCGCCCTCTTTCCGTCCGATTCCAGCGAAATGATCATGGTGCAGGACATTGAACTCTACTCGCTCTGCGAGCACCACCTGCTACCGTTTATCGGCAAGGCGCATGTGGCCTATATTCCCACCGGGCACGTGCTGGGCCTGTCCAAGGTGGCCCGCATTGTCGACATGTTCGCCCGCCGGTTGCAGATTCAGGAACAGTTGACCGTGCAGATCGCCGAGTCGGTGCAGGAAATTACCGGCGCCTCCGGCGTCGGAGTCATCATCGAAGCCCGGCACATGTGCATGATGATGCGCGGCGTGGAAAAACAGAACTCTGTGATGAAGACGTCCGCCATGCTGGGCAGCTTCCGCAGCAACCAGGCGACGCGCAGCGAGTTTTTATCGCTGCTGCGCTAGTGGGCCGCACGGCCCGATAGCTTCCTCCGGCTAGTCCTCGGGTAGAAGCACCACTTCTATGCGTGCGCTTCGATCGCCCCGGCCAGCCGGGGCAAGCCCTCCCAGACCGTGGACATACAGACGATCTTCGTCAATTCCCGCCTCGACCAGCGTCGCACGCAATTGTTTTGCGTAGGCGAGCGAATCGGCGCGCTGCTGATCGAGATCACCGGCACCATAATCGTGGCCCACCAGCGCCACACTCCAGTCCCCCTCCCGCTCAAGCAGTGCTACCAGCGCCTCAACGTGTGCCTCGGGCAGCGACAGCGTCCAGTCCTGTGCCGACCCGGTCAATTCGACCCCCGGAAAGACGAAATACCCCTCGTCGCGCAGCAGGCTCCCCAGCGTCTCGGGGTTGGCCGCCATTGCGGACGCTTCATTGCCCGCCGCCTTCACCAGGTCAAGCTGCACATAGACCCGCCGGTTGCCGCGCCTGACAGCATAGAGGCTGGCATAGTAGACCGCCTCATCCCGGGCGATTTCGTACACGCCATAATACTGGTGCTGATCCAGACCATAGAGCTGAATCACCCCAAAGTGGTTGTTGGCCCAATTGATACTGCCGCCACACTCGCGCTCGCGACAGACAAATAATTCGCGCAACGGGTATTGCTCGAGCTGCTCCAGATAGAAGTCATAGGCCTCGCGCGCCGAAAAATCATCCGGCAACTCCAGCGTCCGACGCTGGACATCGCCCCTAACCCGGCGCTCGCGATCGGGGGTCCAGGTGCCCCCGGTTTTTTTGAAGGTCCCCAGCACCAGGTTATAGCGGGTGTCTTTTTTCACTTCCCGGACCATCTCCCGGGCATTGGGGAAATTGTCGATACCGAGAAAACCGGGAGACTGACTCTGAGCGCGAGCCGTCAGCGCCCCCAGCATCAGAATCAGCACACTCACCAAACGAAACCATACCCTCAACAGAACCACCTCACGCAAAGATCAAAAGAATCGCCATTACTATACGAACATTCCGCGAACAAAGACTCAACCAGGTGTGCCTTCAATCGGGCTCATGAAAAAACGACTGCAGAATCGTCGCGACACTCGACGCCTGGGCCTCCATGTGCAGATGATGGCCGCCGGGCAGCAGCTCCAGTTGCAGACGCTCAGGGAACAGGGCCAGGGCGTCGCGATAGTGCTCGAACAGTTTGGGCACCCCCTCCCGGCCCAGCAACATACAAAACGACGCCGTGGAGCGATCCAGAAACGCCCGGAAGTGCGCCTCGGTCAGCTTCAGGGCCGAGGGGGCCAACAGACGCTGATCACTGCTCCAGCGATAACCACCGGCAACGGGCTCCAGTCCGCGCTCGGTCAACGCCCGCGCCGCTCCATGGCTGAGGGGAAAGAGACCACGTTCCCGCGCCTTGATTGCACGTTCGATATCCGGATACAGGGTCATCGGTTTTTCCGTCAGGGCCTGGATCTCGCGAATTGAGCGCGCCAGCTGGCGGGGCGCATCTTCGCATTGATGCTTCTCCGGCCATAATGCTTCAATGGCGGCGAGCTGACCAATGCGTTCGGGAAAGGTCCCCGCCGCCAGCATGCCGATGATGCCGCCGCGCGAGTGACCCAGCAACGAAAAGCGCTCCCACCCCAACTGATCGGCGACGGCAAAGACATCGGCTACATCCTCCCAGATATTGTAGGGTCCGGTGCCGGGTCGGTGCCCGCTGCGACCGTGACCGGCAAGATCCAGCGCGACGATGTGCTTGTCCGGCAACTGGGGCGCGAGCCTGGCAAAACTGGCACTATTGTCCAGCCAGCCGTGCAGAGCCATGACCGGCCGCTGCCCCGGATGGCCCCACTGCTGGGCAGCCAACTCCATACCATTGGCATTGAACCGACGCTCCGTCGGGGTTACCAGAGGCTCCTCCGCCATCAGTGATCGCTCTTTCGACGCTTGGCCTGGCTGATACCTGGATGCCACCAGAGGTCGGGGTTATCGAGCGGCGTCGCATCCGGCAACAGGGGGTTCTCCAGCGAGAGTATGCGCCGGGACAGGAGGTCACTGGCGGAGAAGGCTCTGGCATTTTCCGGGTGTTTGTAAAACAGCCGATCGAAGCTACCGTCAGCCTGGGCCGCTTTCAGCCCGAATGCCAGACGTTCCGCCAGGGCCGCATTATCCTTGTGCACAAAAAAATAGATGGCCGTCGGGTAGTGCAGCAGTAAATGTTCTTCCACAATCAGGTCCAGCTCTGAATGCTGTTCGATTTCGCTCCAGGGCTCATTGATGGCCCGCGGAAAGTAGTCAAACCGCTCGTGCTGAAGCATGGTAAACAGTTTCTCGTAAGCGGCAGTGGTCACGGGCAGATCGTTCGCGCGCAGAATCCTGGTATCCGGCCAGTCACTTTCCTGCCCGGCCACTTTTTCTGCGAGCTGCTCTTTGTGTCGTATCGCCGCAAACTCCTCCCGGTCCTCAGCGCGCACTATCAGGACCCGATAGCCCATCAAGCCTTTTAACAACGGAATCCGCACCGGCCGCAGATATGTCTCCCGCTCCCGGGTGGTCATACTCCACATGACGTCGAGCGACTCCCCGGTTGATATCAGACGCAGAAGACGCTCTTGGGGTGCGTCCATGGTATTGGGCCTCAGTCGGTAACCGCCATACCGCTGTTCACTTTTCTCCAATGCCAGCTTCAAAGCCGCCACATAGTAGTCATTCCGACGGTCTGATCCACCGCCCAGCTCCGGATAGCGTATGTTGACCGGTGCCGCTGATGCGGAGCCATCGGCTTGAGCCCACACGAATCCCGGCACGACAGCGACAACAGACACCACGACCCGCAAAAGACGAGCGAACGCCACCGACCGACGTTTAATCACCAGGAACACTCCTATCCTCCCGCACCCGCCGGTTATCAGCCGTCGCTATGGCGAAGCCATTGCACCTCGGCCAGGCCCGAGGCGGCCCACTCGACGTCCAGGCAGGCCAGAGAGGCGGTGCCCATGGCATAACGCCCGGGCTCTGCGCCACTCAAGTGCTCAATCAGCGCGCCCACCAGAGGTTGATGGCCGATCAGGAGCAGACACTCGTAGTCGGACTCACGCAATTGTTCACGCAAAGCCTCGACATCCGAGCCCGGCTCCAGCAAGGCGGTTGTTATGGGCTCAGAGCCCCAATCCAGCGCCTCCATGGCAACGGCGGCCGTCTCCTGGGCCCGGCGCAACGGGCTGACCCAGATCTGCTCCAGCTCGAGCAATTCGGAGGCCGAGCCGTCAGCTATCTTTTTTACATCCCGTCGCCCGCGCGCCGTCAGGGCGCGCTCGGCATCGCTGGCCGCACGGGCTTCGGCCTGGCCATGGCGCATTACAAACAGTTTCATTGGGCTCGCCTCTCAGCTGCCAGCTGCCTTAAACCGGCTTATCATTGTCAATGTCGTCACCGGGCGATCGATCGCCAGCGGCGGTGTCCGAGTCAGGCGCTTTTGTCGCCTTTGCCGTTTTGGGTGCGGTTTTCGCTTTGGCGGTTCGCTTCTTTCGGCGCGGTGCTGATCGGGTGGTTTTCGCAGTGCCCGACTCCACAGGCGCAAGTTCGTCGTCACTGGCGGGCCAGTCGCTGAACGGAAACGGCTTCTCCTCGCGACTGTAGGTCAAAAATTGCAGCGCCTGAAATATGTAACGGGAGAGCGATTCGCCAAATTGGCGCAGATTATTGTTGGGGTGACCACTGAGCAGCGCAAACAGGAACTGCAGCACTACCACGACCACCATGACCACACCGGCAAAATAAAGCAGGACTGCAAACAGCACCATATACAGCAACCGCAACCAGTGATCCCCGGAGGTAATATTCGTTTTCAGCGTTTCAGCGTCCATCAGTCAGCTCCCATGTATTCAACATCGTGATTCTGTTCGCCCAGCATCAGCTTGCGGGCGACGTCGGCTATCGCTTCGCCTTCAAACAACACCGCATACAATCCGGTCACCAGCGGCATATAGACATTCAATTCATCGGCCTTCTGCTTGACCTGACGCAGTGTATTGACGCCTTCGGCCACCTGACCCAGACCACTGATGATATCCTCCAGCGGTTCGCCCTGGCCTAGCGCATACCCCACCCGATAGTTGCGACTGAGATCGGAGGTACAGGTGAGAATGAGATCCCCCACCCCGGACAGTCCGAGAAAAGTCATCGGGTTGGCGCCCATGGCACTGGCAAAGCGCCCCATTTCCGCAAGACTGCGGGTCAACAGCATCGCCTGGGTATTGTGCCCGGCCCCGAGCGCCGCTGCCATCCCACAGATGATAGCGTATATGTTTTTGAGCGCACCGCCCAGCTCCACGCCATAGCGATCGTGATTGGCGTACACGCGAAAGGTTTCCGAGCGCAGGCAGGACTGTACCCGTGCGACCAGGGCGGCATCACTGCTGGCAATCACCGTGCCCGTCTGCTGCCGGGAGACGATTTCCTTGGCAAAATTGGGGCCACTGAGCACCCCGATCGGGTGCTGGGGCAGTTCCTGCTCGAGGATCTGACTCATCAGGGTAAAGCCCTCGGGCTCGATCCCCTTGGCGGTGCTGACCACCATGGCGCCCGGGCGCAACAAGGGGGCTATCTGCCGGGTCACGGCGCGGAAGGAGTGGCTGGGGATGGAGACAAAGACCAGATCACTCCGGCTGACGGCCCGCTCCAGGTCCGACGTGACCTCCAGGTTATCCACCAGGCGATGGCCGGGCAGGTACTGTTGGTTCTCCCGCTGCGCCTGAGCCTCGGCCGCCCGCTCCGGGTTGCGCATCCACAAATAGGTGGAATAACCATTGCCGGCGATAATGTTGGCAATGGCGGTGCCAAAACTGCCACCCCCCAGAACGGTCAGGGTCAAAGCGTCTGTCATAGCGTTATATCCATCCTGCATTAGTACGTCAAAAGCGCGCTCCGCTGGAGCTAACGACCTATAGTGTAGCCGTAACCATGAGTCCGGACCGTGACCGGCGGACAAACCGCTTCGACCCGCCCGGACTGTCCCGAAAAATTCATAATTCCATTGTCCACATTTTCTGTGGATAACTTAGTGGATACATTTTGGGAAACTGTCTCTAAGCCGCATTATCTCTGACAGGTGCTCAGATTGTCCAAAAAATAACCTAGCCAGATTTTCCCTTATTTATCAATATGTTACATAAGTCAACAGGCATCGGGATGCTTTTTCTGTAAGGTGTCGATGGGGTTGACAGACCTCGCACCGACAGTGTGCATAAAACAGTTAGTGGACCTTAACCGCACAACTCCCGTAGCCACAAAAGATTCACAAAGCAAGCGTAAGATGAAACGTTTTTGAGGCAAAAACCGGCGTCACAACGCCCGCTTTTAGTCATTTTTGGCGACAGCACCCCGTCGCCGTGAGTCCGTTTTGGCTCAATCTTTTCCCAGAGAGGCATAGCCGCCATCTATATATAACAGAGGATCGATAGACAAAGGGCCCAACTTCACATCCACAATACGCGCCACCACAATATGGTGGGTCCCATATGTCATGACCTGATCGCACTGGCAGAAAAAAGTTGCCTGGGCGTCTTCGAGGTACGGGACCTCTCGCGGGCCGTCCCGCCACTGCCCAATATCAAAGCGCGGCTTCTCGCCCTCAAAGCCGGCGCATCGGTTGGAGATGGCTTTGTGCTCCGTGGAGAGGACATTGACCGCAAACAGGGTCCCGGGAGTCGACAGGTGCCCTTCGAGCGCCACCTGGGTATTCACGCACACCAGCAGCGACGCCGGATTATCGGAGACCGACGTCATGGAGGACACGGTCATGGCGTGCCGCTCCCCGGACTCATCCCGGGTGGACAGCACCGACACACCGGAGGCCCAGCGACGCATGCCCAGTTTCATGGAGGTACCCAGATCTTCCGCCGGCTTCAACTCGTTCTCTTGCATGATTTCTCCTCGAACAGTAATCGCACTATTCTGACGAGCCCGCCCCCGGGACACAAGAGCCAGCCGATGGCGAAACCAACTGGAGACACTCCCCGCCATTTTTCCGTTGACGGGGTCAGCATCCATGGGTATTATGCGCACCTCGCGAATGACGGCGTCCGGTCAACAGCGGAGTGTAGCGCAGCCTGGTAGCGCGTCTGCTTTGGGAGCAGAATGTCGGGGGTTCGAATCCCTCCACTCCGACCATTTTCGCCTGCGAGATCTTTCCCAGCCATGCGCCCGTAGCTCAGCTGGATAGAGCACCCGCCTTCTAAGCGGGTGGCCGCAGGTTCAAGTCCTGCCGGGCGCGCCACTGGATCTTACTGACCGATTTCGGTACAGTACGCGCCCTCGGCACAAGTGCCGCGAATGACAACTTGCAGACAATGGTGGCTGTAGCTCAGCTGGTAGAGCCCTGGATTGTGATTCCAGTGGTCGCGGGTTCGAACCCCGTCAGCCACCCCACTCTTATTAGGCTTTGGGGTTAGCCTTCACTTACAAAACCCATTTTCCGAATGCTTTTCCGAATATACAGTGCTGGGCTATTCGTACGGATACATCGTCGCCTGGCGGGCATCCGGCCAGCGACTGTAAACTTTTCGCATCTTCTCCGAACTTGGCAGGAGTATTTTTGGTGATCCGCCAAGTCAGCCCCTTGGTTTCTAGGTAGTGGGCTTGAAAGCGGCTCTCCAGCTTGACCAGATCCCCAACGATTCCCACGTCCCGCTCCATCACAACTTTTATTACCTGAGACCAAACCGTCTTGAAGGTATCCAGATATATTAGACCACTTCACCAGCGCCCAGTACGGTTTGCGCCTGCTGCAATACCTGCTGGCCGATGTGACCTACAAGCATACTTGCTCTTATCCAGTGCCGACGACGACCAAGAAGTCGCCCAGCATTTGAATCCGGGCCTCACCACAGTGCTGCTCCCTCACCGGGAAATGGGCCAGTGGGCAGTTGAATTTTTGTTGTCTCCCGGCGATACCAACACCAACCGCACAGTTAAATTGGAGTGCCCACTGGTCATGCGCGACTCCATCTGAGGCCACTTCAGTACAACTGGGTTCTACGGCTTAATGATTAAGACGCGCGCCGGAACGTGATGGATGCAATCGACAGGTTCTACTGAGCGAATCCACAGGTGCTGAGCACTCGCCGTACCCCGATATAGTCGCGCGAGGTGAACTCGTGCTATCCCC
The DNA here is from genome assembly GCF_038419845.1 of Marinimicrobium sp. C2-29. Classification (NCBI taxonomy): domain Bacteria; kingdom Pseudomonadati; phylum Pseudomonadota; class Gammaproteobacteria; order Cellvibrionales; family Cellvibrionaceae; genus Marinimicrobium; species Marinimicrobium sp. C2-29. The sequence goes on along the minus strand of NZ_JBCAQT010000003.1, from coordinate 25,409 downwards.
CCCCCCAGTAAGGAGGTCAACGTGAAAAAGAATCTGCGGCACTTGAATGAAGTGCTGAACTCTACCGAGTAGAGGCGAGCTGCGAGGCCGGTGCACACCCCGTCCCGTCGTTTCGACGGGTTTTCAGTATGCCTCAGCCCCGTGCCCTACCAGTTCAGTGACTCAGAGTGAGCAGGATTGTCGGCCTCGGCCTCGAGACTGAGCCTTTCGGTGGTCCACTCGAGGGGCTCGGCGAAGTACTCATCGAAGCGTTCCTGAGCCCAATCGCCGAAGAGAATCTCGCAAGCCTCCATCAGCCCCGGGGACTGACGGATCCTTTCGTTACTGACCATCAAGGAGATCTTCGAACGACGACGCAGAAAGTCCTCAAGCCGGGTGATCATCTCGCGACGCTGTGCCTGACCGAGTTCGCAGCGCAGATACTCGGTACCCTCGATTAGCAGCTCGCCCTGACGCGGGTCCTCACGGATCTCCTCGAGCATGTCGAGAGCGTGAGTGCCGTAACGTCGCCACAAGCGGGCGGTCAGGGGCTCGGAGGCCTCCGGCGAGGCCATGTCGTCAAGACCCATCAGTTCAGCCTGATGAAGAAACTCCATCCTGACCGATTCCGAGGGTTCGCCGTACCAGCGATAGCCCGGATAGGGCACCGAGACCCCGAGCCGCGCCACTTCCCTGACGATCTCTTCCCCGACATTCAGGCAGTCGGTGAGCTTGCCGCCGAAGATGCTGATATGGGCCTTGGCGTCGTCGGTATCGATAGCGTGCTTGCGCGAGAGTTGCAGAAAGTCACGCCCCCCACCCACGCGGGCCTTGACCGCGAGTGGACGCACTCCGCAGCGGGTGGCAATGATATCCTCCCTGCCCAGCGGCTTCTCCAGCTGCAGACGCTTGTTGATGTTGTCCAGCACGAACTGGGTATCCTCTTCGGTGACATGCACCTCGGGGTTCTCCACTCGGGTATCGGTGGTACCGATGCAGGTGCGCTGCCCCATGGGTATGACGAAGAACAGACGTCCATCGTCGGCGAAGAACGCCAGCACGCGTTTGTTCTCGGTCAGGCGTGGCACGATCAGATGGATACCCTTGGAGTAGACGTGCTGGTGCCCCGCCTTCTGCCCGGTCAATTCATTGTGCTGGTCGACCCAGGGGCCCGCAGCGTTGATCAACACCCTGGAGCGGATCTCAAAGTTGTCGTCATTCATGACGTTGCGAGCACGCGTGACCCAGACACCCTTTTCACGCCGTGCTCCCAACGACTCGACATAGTTGGCCGCCATGGCCCCGTAGTTTAGCGCGGTGCGCACGAAGTTGAAGACGAAACGGGCGTCATTGTCGTGCAGATAGGCGTCGGAGTACTCGAAGCCTCCTATGGAATCCCGGGTATCGATGATCACCTCCCGGTCCGTGATGGCAGAAGGAGTCAGGAAGCGAGGAATCCGCGTGAAGCCGTTGCCCATCAGCCAGTAAAGCCAGCTGCCCGCCCAGAGATAGCGTGGATGATAGCGAAATCCCTTGGCGATGGTGGTCAGGAAACGGATCTCCTGGACCGTGGAAGGGAAGCTCTTGATTAGGTGATTGCGGCTTTTGCACAGCTTGCGCACCAGGGCGAAGTCGTAGCTCTCCATGTACTTGATGCCACCCCATACCAGATTGGAGGAGTGCATGCTGGTCTCGCCGGCGAAGTCGCCGCGGTCGATCAAACCCACCTTGACGCCTTGGCCGGCCAAAGCGGCGGCCGCTGAAGCGCCGTTGATGCCTCCGCCGATAACCAGGACATCAAAGATCTCACTTGAAAGTTTCTCGATATTGCTATCGCGCAATTGCATGAAGACCCCCTTCATGGGTGGATAAGGTTCTGTCCGGAGGACACCGACACAATCCTGGCGGGCGCTCCGGGGAAATAAATGCTAACGAAAGGATCACTCCTCCTCGTCCCGCTCCCAGTCCATGGTGCGCCGGACGGCCTTCTTCCAGCGCTTGTAGAGGCGCTCGCGGCTGACGACGTCCATCTGGGGCCCGAAGGTGCGCTCGAGAACACCCTTGCCGACCACCTCTTCCTGGGACCATAGACTCACGGCAATGCCGGCCAGATAGGCCGCGCCCAAGGCGGTGGTTTCCGTGACCTGCGGGCGGTCGACGTTGACCCCAAGCATGTCCGCCTGGAACTGCATCATGACATTGTTGGCCACGGCACCCCCGTCCACGCGCAGGGACTTCATCGTGATCTCGGAATCGGCCTGCATCGCATCGATGACATCCCTGGTTTGGTAGGCAAGCGAATCCAGCGTGGCCCGGATGATGTGTTCCTTGCGGGTGCCGCGGGTGATCCCGAAGATCGCACCACGCGCATACATGTCCCAGTAGGGCGCGCCCAGCCCGGCGAAGGCCGGCACCACGTAGACCCCGTCAGCGTCCTCCACCTTGCTGGCGTAGTACTCCGAGTCCTCGGCCGAATCGATGAGCTTGATCTCGTCGCGCAGCCACTGCAAGGCCGCCCCGGCGATGAAGATGGAGCCCTCCAGAGCGTAGTAAACCTTGCCGTCCACGCCCCAGGCGATGGTGGTCAGCAGGCCGGACTTCGATGTTACAGGGGTCTCGCCGGTATTCATCAGCAAGAAGCAACCGGTGCCATAGGTGTTCTTGACCATCCCCTTCTCGAAGCAAGCCTGCCCGAACAGGGCAGATTGCTGATCGCCGGCCATGCCAGCGATGGGGACACGGGCACCGCCGAACATCTCGGCCCCCGTGGTTCCGTAGACCTCGCTGGAGGGGCGGACCTCAGGAAGCATGGATTCCGGAACATTTAGCTCCTCAAGCATGCGCTTGTCCCACTCCAGGGTGCGGATATTGTAGAGAAGCGTCCGCGAGGCGTTGCTGTAGTCGGTCACATGACGCTCGCCGCGAGTCAGGTTCCATACCAGCCAGGTATCCATAGTGCCAAACAGCAGGTCGCCGCGCTCAGCCTTCTCCCGGGCGCCCTCGACGTTGTCGAGAAGCCAGCGGATCTTGGTGCCGGAAAAATAGGCATCCGCCACCAGGCCGGTAGCCTCACGGATGTAATACTCCAGGCCTCGCGCCTTGAGCTCGTCACACAGCGGAGCGGTACGCCGATCCTGCCAGACGATGGCGTTGTGGATGGGCTTGCCGGTGTGACGATCCCACACCACCGTAGTCTCGCGCTGGTTGGTGATGCCGATGGCCGCCACTTCGGAGGGCTTGATACCGTGGGTCTCCAGCACCTCGCGGGCCACCCCCATCTGGCTGCCCCAGATCTCCATGGCGTCATGCTCCACCCAGCCAGGGGTTGGGTAATATTGAGTGAACTCTTTCTGGGCGACCCCGACGATCTGCGCCTCGCGGTCGAAGAGGATGGCGCGGCAGCTGGTAGTGCCCTGGTCGAACGACAGGATGTACTGTTTTTCCATGGGGTGTTACCTCGTTTGGGTCAGACAAGGGTTGTTAGTTGTGGCTACCTGTTACGGGTCGTTCTGCTGCGCTCTTCATTTTTGCTCGGGTGCCGGATGCCGACGCCGCCACCAAAAATGATGGGGATCATCGTGCCGAAGAGTTCCTCCAGAAAAGGCACCGTGGTGTTTTCTCCTAAGTGAAACTGCTCACGGCATACGCGAACTCTATGTTCGTTTCTGTTCGTTTTAGCACATTTTAAAAAATTTGCCAATATTTTTTCTATTTCTTCAAATTTGGAGCTCGATGATCAGTCAACTCCCCCAACCCGCATGGCATTGATATACTATTGTGGTACTAAAACGCCGGGCAAGAATACGGTATGCCTTTAACCAGAGCACTTTCAACGAGGGCGACCAGGGCCAATGACACAACACCAGCGACAAGATCTTATTCTTGAGAAAATACACCGGAATGGCTTCGTCACCATTGACGAGCTGGTAGATCACTTCCAGGTCACACCACAGACCATCCGTCGCGACCTGAACCACCTTGCGAAAGCGCAGAAAATACGCCGGCACCACGGTGGTGCAGACCTGGAGACCAGCACGGTCAATACCGCTTACCAGACTCGAAAAATCATGCACCCGGAAACCAAGGAAAAGATTGCCGCCGAACTGGTGCGCATGATCCCTGATGGCGCCTCGCTGTTCATCAACATCGGCACCACCACCGAAACCATCGCGCAGGCTCTGCTGGGCCATAAAGGCCTACAGGTGGTTACCAACAACCTGCATGTCGCTATGATTCTCGGCGCCAAAGAGGATTTTTCCGTCGTTATTGCCGGAGGCGAAGTCAGGCACAGGGATAGCGGAGTCATCGGGGAAGCCACCGAGGATTTTATCAAACAGTTCCGTATGGATTTTGGCATAATCGGCATCAGCAGCATTGATCTAGAAAGTTCACTTTTGGATTTTGACTACCGAGTAGTGCGTGTGGCGCAGGCGATCATCGAAAACTCGCGCCAGGTACTACTGGCGGCTGCTCACTCCAAGTTCGAACGCAATGCCATGGTTCGCTTCGGCAACATCAGCCAGACGGACCATTTTTTACAGACGCCGCGCCCCCGGTGGGGATAGAAACCATTCTTGCCCAACACCATGTAAACCTCCATCTCTTCTAACCTCCACCTCGTTCAGCCCGCCTCCCGGCCACTCTCAACCACCGCCGACCGCACTCCCGAACCGGTGCATCCAGCCGGCCTCCTCTATCCGCTTACTGGCATTAACCTGCCAAAAACAACAACTTAGGGAGAACCACAAAATATATTTCGTTCATGGTTGTTTTTGTTCGTTTTATGGTGACATGGTGCCGGAAACGAACATAACCCAACCCTCAACTACTACCAGATACTTTCCGGCCTTAAGTCGCTCGAAGACATGGGGCATAACGATTCAACGACGGAGATCCACTATGCCCGCACCTCTGGTAATAGCAAACTGGAAAATGAATGGCAGTCTGGAAAAAAATGCCAGGCTTCTCAATCAGCTGCTCACAAAACTCGACACCCTTGAGTACCTGGAAGTGGGCATTTGTCCACCTTTCCCTTATCTGCCACAAGTGAGCGACCACCTCTCACAGAGCCGGATTAACCTGGGTGCTCAAAACGTCAGTGCCTTCGAGGCCGGCGCCTACACGGGCGAAGTCTCTGCAGCAATGCTGCGGGAATTCGGATGTCGCTATATTCTGCTGGGCCATTCCGAACGCCGTCTTCTTTGCCAGGAAAGCAATGACCAGGTAACCGCCAAGTTTGAGGCAGTTCTGAAAGCAGAGCTCACGCCTGTGCTCTGCGTCGGCGAAACGCTCGAACATCGTCAACGCGGCGAAAGCGAGTCAGTGGTTTCGACACAGGTACAGACAGTGCTGGACCGCGTCGGCATACAGGGTTTTGCCAATGCTGTGATCGCCTATGAACCCGTATGGGCAATCGGGACTGGCGAAACCGCCACACCGGAACAGGCTCAGGCGGTTCATGCACAGATTCGTCGGATTCTAGCCGGGCACGATGCCGCAATAGCCAATCAACTTCACATACTCTATGGCGGCAGCGTCAACGCAGCCAATGCCCAAACCCTTTTCTCTCAAAAGGACGTTGACGGAGGTCTGGTTGGCGGAGCTTCGCTGGAGGCCAATGCCTTCCTGGAAATCTGTAAAGCCGCTCACCCGGGCACGCATTTCGACCTCTAACGCGTACCGTGAGCTATTGAAGGCCGGAGGTTTCCGCCGCCAGGGAAACCTTCATTCACAGTCCTGTGGATGAAAGGGGGCCGGCCAGCTCATGGATCCTTGCGTGATCTGCCGGAACGCACTCCCCTTCGATGGGTTCCGTTTCGCGGGTTCGATCCCCGTCAGCCCCCCCTTGCCCAAACTCCCAACCCCTTTCTGTCCAGTCTTTGTAAAAGGCAAGCACGAGAGTGTGATTCGCGCCCTTGCGGCTTGGCGCCCTCGCCGCCCTGTGGGACAATGGCACCTCTTTCTGACAGCAAGCACGAGGAATTCGGTCCATGCCCGCACAGCTACTCGACGGTAAAGCACTCGCCAAGAAAACCGAGCAGGAACTCGCCCAACGGGTGACCGACCTGAAAGCTCGCAGCGGCGGCCAGGCCCCCATCCTGGCCACCATTCTGGTGGGCGACGATCCCGCTTCGGCCACCTACGTCCGAATGAAAGGCAATGCCTGTGAACGCATCGGCATGGAGTCCATGCGGGTCGAGCTGCCCTCCAGCACCACCACTGAGGAGCTGCTGGCCAAGATTGACGAACTCAACAACGACCCGAATGTACACGGCATCCTGCTGCAACATCCGGTGCCCGAGCAGGTAGACGAGCGCCTCTGCTTCGATGCCATCAGCCTGGAGAAGGATGTAGACGGGGTGACCTGCCTGGGCTTCGGCCGCATGAGCATGGGCGAGGCTGCCTACGGCTGCGCGACCCCCAAGGGCATCATGCGCCTGCTGGAAGCCTACGAGATTCCGCTGGAAGGAAAACACGCCGTGGTGGTGGGCCGCAGCCCGATTCTGGGCAAGCCCATGGCCATGATGCTGCTCAACGCCAACGCCACCGTCACCATCTGCCATTCGCGCACCAAAAACTTGCCCGAGCTGATCGGTCAGGCGGACATTGTCATCGGTGCGGTGGGCAAACCCGAATTCATCAAGGCTGACTGGATCAAGGACAATGCGGTTGTGGTCGACGCCGGTTTCCACCCGGAAAAAGTCGGCGATATCGAGCTGGGACCTCTGACCGAGCGGGTTGCGGCCTACACCCCTGTTCCCGGCGGCGTGGGCCCCATGACCATCAACACCCTGATTTATCAGACCGTGGATTCCGGCGAGAAAAGCATTGGGCATTGATCCCAGCCCCGCCGTTTCCACCGGCTCCCGTTAGCCATGCGCCTGGATAAGTACGTCAGCCAGTGTTCATCCCTGTCACGCCGGGAGGTGGGCTACGCCCTGCGCGAGAAGCGCATCAGCGTCAACGACGACATCGCGCGTAGCGCTTCCATTAAGATTGGGGATGACGACCGGGTCAGCCTGGATGGGCAACCCCTGGCGCCGGCCGGGCCCCGCTACTGGATGCTGCACAAGCCGGCCGAGTACGTCTGTGCCCGCACCGACGCCAGCCAGCCCTGCGTGACCGATCTGCTGCCACCCGAGGCGGTGGCGGATTTGCAGTTGGTGGGCCGCCTGGATAAAGACACCACCGGGCTGCTGCTGATCACCGACGACGGCCAATGGAACCACCGGATCACCTCGCCCAGACGCCAGTGCCCCAAAGTCTATCGCGTGACCACCGCCGACCCGATTGCGGCCGATACCGCCGCCCGCTTTGCCGAGGGCGTGGTCCTGCGGGACGATCCCGCCCCCACTCTCCCGGCCACACTGGAAGTGATCGACTCCCACAGCGCGCGACTGACACTGCACGAAGGCCGCTATCATCAGGTCAAACGCATGTTCGCCGCCCTGGGCAATCGCGTTGTCGCCCTGCACCGGGAGTCGGTGGCCGGGATTGAACTCGACCCCGACCTGGCCTCCGGCGACTACCGGGCTTTGACACCGGAGGAAATCACCCGTGTCTGATCCCGCCCTCGGCTGGCTGCTGAACCAGATTCACACCCGGGCAGGCGAGCGCAGCCTCTGGTGCCTGGATGAAAACGACCCGGCGGCACTCAAGTCGGCCGGCTCCTTCCATGCCCCGGAAGATTTCCAGATCATCAGCAATCGTGTGGACCTGGCCCAGAGTGCCCAGGCTTCGAACCTGAAAAGCGCATTCAGCGATTTCGATTTTAGCGCCTACCCGGACCAGAGTCTGAGTCAGGTGTTCTATCGGGTCTCCAAGGAAAAGCCGGTCGTCCACCACATCATCAATGAGGCGGCGCGAATCCTCACCCCCGGCGGCCAGCTGTTTCTGTGTGGACAGAAAAACGAAGGAGCGAAAACCTACATTGAAAAGGCCGCCCAACGGATGGGAATCCGGCAGAAATCGCAGAAGGAAGGCAGCGTCTACACCGCCATCCTTGAGCGAGCCCGGGACCTGGGTCCCGCTCTGGACGACAGCGATTACACCACTCCCCGGCGGATCGTCGGAACCGAAGGGCTGACGTTTTACAGCAAACCGGGACTGTTCGGCTGGCAGAAAGTGGACAAGGGCAGCGAGTTTTTATGGGACCAGGCCCGGGCCTTAATGGCCGAGCGCAAACCGCAATCCCTGCTGGATCTTGGCTGCGGGTACGGTTACCTGGGCCTGATGACCCGCGAGAAATCGCTCAAGCGCCGAGTGATGACCGACAACAACGCCGCCGCCGTTGCCATGGCCCGATACAACGCCGAGTTCAATGGCATAGATGCGACGGTCATCGCCGATGATTGCGCCCGGAGCATCGATGAAACCTTTGATGTGGTCCTGTGTAACCCACCCTTCCATCAAGGCTTCAGCGTCAGCGGTGAGCTGACCCATCAGTTTTTGCAGCAGGCCCGCGCCCACCTGGCACCGGGCGGCATCGTCCTCTTTGTGGTGAACTCGTTTATTCCACTGGGCAAAGTCGCCGCGAACTACTTTGGTCAGGTCGAGCTTCTGAAGGATAACGGTTCATTCAGTGTCTTTGCCCTGCGCCCCTGACAGTTCCCGATAACGCCTGAATTGCCCCTCATTAAAACCGTTGACGACGATACGTCAACCGACACCCCGAACGTCGCTGGTCCAGCTCAGGATGTGACTGCAGCCGCTCTTCAAAAGCGGCCCAGTCAGGGCGGCCGAAATAAAAGACCGCGATCTGGTTGGCATAGCGCGGGGTGCTGAATCGCTGCCGGTCCGTCCACTGGCGCCGCAACACCGGGTCCGACCAGAGCGCCGATTGTTTCAGTCCCGCGTCGCTGTCAAAATTCATCACCAGCATGCCTCCGGGGGCCAACAAGCGGCGCAGCGCCCGGCTCCAATTCCGGTCGGCCGACACCGCCCGTTCGGGTTCGCCCTGCGAGTCACCGAACAGATCATCGATGACCAGATCGAACGCCGGCCCCCGATAGGCGTCGACCCATGCAAGGGCATCCGCCTCCAGCAGGCAGACGTTCTTTTCTTCCACATCGAAAAAACGCCGGGCCAGGATCAAATGCACCGGGTTCAATTCAATGCCGACAATCAGGTCGGGCGAGAAAAAGTGGTTGAGCTGGCGAATCACCGCCCCGCCGCCCACACCCAGGACCAGCACCCGGCGGGGTCGGCCGGGAGCCAGGGCGAAGGCCGGCAGCGACAACAGATCCCAGATGGTCCCCGCCACCGGTTGGGCCGGGTTGTACTGACTGTGAAAGACGCCGTTGGTATAGAGCCGCAGGCTCTGGCCCGCGCGCCGCACCTCATAGCGCTGGCCGTCTTGCTGTTTGTACCAGAGGATCGACACTAGCGACGATGCTCCAGCAACGCCATGGCCGCATTGATGCGTTGCAACCGGACCTCGGAGCCGCCGCGATCGGGGTGATGGTCCATGGCCAGGCGCCGGTAGCGCCGCTTGATCAACTCCGGGCTCACCGGATCCTCCAGCCCCAGCTCCGCCAGAGCCTCCTGGCGCTCGTCGCCGCCCGGCTCGCCCCGGCGCCCCATCAACCGCCAGAAATCGGACAGCAGCGCCTCCACACTGTCGCCCGTGGCCCGCTCATACTCCCCCCAATCCAGATAAAAATCGCGCAGCGCCGCATCGCCCGCCTCGGCCAGAGCCCCTTCTCCCTCCGCCAGCGGGCGCAGATAGATCGCCAGGGGCGAGATCACCAACGCCTGCCCCTGCTCGGCAAAGACCGGCTGCAGGCGATGGAGGGCATTGAACACCTGAAAGTGCACCCGAAACAGCGTCAGGGGCGCGAGGCTGTAATCCGGCGCCACCAGGCCTTCGGCCTTCAGGGTCTGGATCAGACTGAACTCGGTCTGCGCGGCGTCCTGGGAGGCACGCAGAACCGTCTCGATCGGCCTGAGCAGGGGGTTGGGATCGGTCTCGGTTGGGGCGCTTCTGGATTCTTGCATGCCCCCGATTATAGGGGATAAGCCCTTGAAAATCCCGGCGATTTCCCAAAAACTGAACACAGAACAACCAAAATGGACAGCAGACCACCAGCGCGCCGGGAGGCGACAAAAATTTTGCCAAAAAGGGTTGACCGATATAAACCGGGACTATAGGATACGCACCACTTCCACACAGGAAGTCGCCACTCCGCCTTAGCTCAGTTGGTAGAGCAAATGACTGTTAATCATTGGGTCGCTGGTTCGAGCCCAGCAGGCGGAGCCAAATTTAGCGTTGTAAGTCATTGATTTGCAACGCGATTTTTCTCCTCACGTCAGTTTGATAGTTGGTTGACACTGTTATCAATCACTGACGAGCACACTCTGAGCACACTGCTGTTCAGGGTATGCCAGGAGAAGCCAGCATGGCCACCATTCGCAAGCTCCCGAGCGGCAAGTTTCAAGCTATTGTCCGCCGCACCAATCTTAAAAACCTGTACGCCACCTTCCCCACCAAGACCAAAGCCAAGCAATGGGCCCAGACCGTCGAGTCCGATACCGCACTCGCCCGAAAACTTTCCTATGGCGACGACTTAAGCCTGAGACAGGCCGTCCAAATTGAAACCAGTAAAGGCACGATCCGCTGTCTCATTCCCCTATTCTCGGAATGGGTCGAAGAGTACCTGGCCACTACACTCATCAAAGACAAATCCGCCCACGGGCGAATCCGGTTTTGGCAAAAGCAGTTTAAAGACAAGCTGGTAACCGACGTCACCCCAGAAGACATCGACGACATCCTGCTTGAGATGGCCCAAAAGCGCACCGGCTCTACCGTCAACCGCCACAAGAGCAACCTCTCCAGCGTCTTTCTCGCCTTCAACCGCCATCCCAAGTACAAGCGACTGCAATTCCCCAACCCGGTCAGAAGCGAATTCGTCTCCAGCTTCCCGGAGAACCTGTTTAACGTCAACTACTTTGTCCGGTCCGCGTCAATTATCTTGGCCGGTTGAGCGGCCGCCAGTTTGGCTGGCGGTGATTTGCTGCAGTTGCTGCTGCTTGCGGTAATTGTCTCCCTCCAGTTCCAGTATGTGGGCGTGGTGGATCAGCCGGTCGATGGCCGCCACCGTCATCATGCTGTCCGGGAAGATCTGGTCCCAAGCGCTGAACGGCTGGTTGGCGGTGATGATCAGGCTGCCATGAGCTCGAACAGCACAGAGGTTTCCGCTTCGGTCTTTTTCACGTAGCCGATGTCCTCAATGATCAGCACCCGGTACTTGTCCAACCGCGTTATGGCAGTCTGAAGCTCGAGCTGCTGTTTGGCCTGCTGCAGCAGTTGCACCAGGACGATGGCCGAGAAGAGCTTCACGCGGATACCGGCATCAATCAGGTTGGCGCCCAGGGCGGCGGCGATGCGGGTTTTGCCGGTGCCGCTCGGGCCCGGCAACAAGACGTTGTCCGCCCGGTGCGCCCAGTCGTTGTCCTGCTGCAGCTTTGCCAGCAGTGGCTTGTTGCCCAACTGCAGACGCTGGTGATCCAGCGTGGCAAAGCTCTTGCCCGCCGGCAACGCGGCTTCGCGCGCCCACTTGGCAGTGCGGCGCTGGTAGCGGTCGGCCAACATCACCCAGTTGCAAGTTCATAAGCTGTCGTCCCTGGGGGCGTATTTGTATACCGTATTGCGACTGACGCCCGCAGCCTGGGCGGTCTGGGAAACATTGCCCTGGTATTGCTTGAACAGTCGGGGAATCAACTCTTTCAAAGGTTCGCCATCCGCCTCTTTTTTCAAGCCGACGGGCCGCTTGTCTGCCAACTCGTCATAGAAGTCGTCCGGCAAGTGCGAGTCCTCTAGTGGATCCCCATCAGCCATGGCCATGCCCACTTTGAGTACGAACACCAACTGACGGACATTGCCCGGCCAGGGATGTTGATCCAAGAGCTCCAACATTTGGTTGCTCAATGGGGGGCCCGGCTCCTCGCGCCTCAGACGCTCGTGCACATACAGAATCAATTTGCGCCGATCGGCCCGCTCGCGCAGCGGCGGCAACTCCACGTTAAGACCGGAAATCCGATAATAGAGATCCTGCCGAAACTCACCTCGGGTCACATCCTCTTTCAAGGCACGGTTGGTGGCCGAGATCAGTTTGGTATCCACCGGGTAGGTGTCCGATGACCCCAGAGGCGTAACCACCCGCTCCTGCAGGACACGCAACAGCCGGGACTGAACCGTCAAGGGCATCTCGCCAATCTCGTCCAGAAACAGCGTGCCTCTATGCGCACGCCGGATCAAGCCAATGGAGCCTTGGGATTGGGCTCCGGTAAAGGCCCCCTTGGCATAGCCGAAAAGCTCCGACTCAACCAACTCGGAAGGTATGGCTGCGCAGTTGACCGCCACCAGCATTTCCCGGGCTCTACTGGAGTGGTAATGCAGACTGCGCACCAATATCTCCTTGCCCACACCCGTCTCCCCGTGAATCAAAATGGGAATGTCTTTCTCCATGATCTTGTGCGCCTGGCGCACCAGGCGCTCTACTCGTTTGTCACCGTGCTCCAGGTCCGCCAGGGGGATTACACTTTCGGGGATATCGGGTATGGATTTGGGCGTATCACTCACATTGGAACCCTGGGACTCGGAAGCGGGAGTCTCAGGCGCCTCAACCGACAAGGCTCTATATTGAAGCTCTCTGTCTTTTCGACTCACCTGATCTGGCGCTACATAATCCGGGTGGGAGCGGAAGTCAGGCACCCGCATAATGGGGGCAAGCGGCGGAATCACCTTGACATACATCTGGTAACGACCCATAGCCTCAAGCTCCATGGGAAGGCTGGGTGGCTGCTGTTTAATATCGCGCATTTCGCAATTAAACACCTGGTTAATGTGCAACAGCGCTAGATTGTGGGCGAGAACGATTTCTGCACGACGGTTGGCCGAAACGATGACACCATTTTCATCCACACCCAGCAACCCGGACCAATGGCTATCCAAGCTGCCCAAATTGGTGTTGAACATCAACAGAAAGTGTTCTTTTTGGAAAGCTGAAAAAATCAACCGATTTTCCACGCTCAGCGTCATGAGCTTCACCATACCCAGGGTGTGATCCTGTGGGAGATAGGCATCGGAGGAGATATCCAGCACCCCGACCAGATCATTGCTGGAGTCGTAGATGGGTGAGGCTGAGCCTACCATGAAGCGGTTCGCCCGCAAAAAGTGCTCGTCTCGCCCCACTTGAATTGCGTGCCCCGAGGCCAGGGCTGTTCCTATGGCATTGGTACCCGCGCCCAGCTCGCCCCACTGATTGCCATCCACCAAGCCGTGCCGGGAGGCACTATCAAACCGGGACTGTCCCCAGGTATTGAGTACATGCCCCTGGCGATCAGCAAGAACGATCATACAGGCCGAGTTACTTAAAATATTTTCATAATAAGGAAGAACCTCATTCTCGGTGGTATCCAAAAGCCCCTTGTGCTCCTCTCTGAGCTCTCTAAGGTCGCCCTTGGACAGGCTGCCAAAATTCGGTTGACTGGCATGATCCAAGCCAAACTGTTCACAACGGTACCAGGACTCACGAATGATGCTCGCGTGCCCTTTAGTAGGCGTCTCAACAATTTGCTCATGCGGCTTCTTGGAGCCTAATTTGACATTTTCATGTTCTGTCTGGCTACCGGACATGGTTTCCGCCTCAGACCTTTTATCATCTTTCATTATCACTCCACATACTCTTTATATATTTATGGTCTAGCAAACAGCTAGGGAGCGGCGAACCACCTTCGATTATGCTCTAATTTTACAATCAGTCAATTGCTGTACCTTCAACAGAGCCTTTGAACAGTCAAAGCGCTCGCACTGAACACCTAAAACCTGAAAATGAACAGTCGTGAACACCCCCGGAAAGGTCCACCGGCAAGATGTTTGTGAACTGCTTACCCGAGCTTGAAGACCGTCATAGAGTACTTTGCGCCATTTTCCAATGATTCAAACCGGGATAAAAGCAAAACTGGCACGAGTGTTGAATATTGCTTGGAGGAACAACCAATACCAACATAAAGACAAAAGGTATCGACAATGTCTTTAACGCTTAAAAACGTCACACGGGTAGTCGAGGGGGAGACCTGGATTTCAGATCTCAACCTGACTTTTGAACCTGGTTCCTTCAACGTGCTACTCGGCCGAACTCGCGCCGGTAAAACCAGCTTGATGCGGCTCATGGCAGGTTTGGACAGACCTACCAAAGGGCAAATCATGATGAATAATGTGGATGTTACAGGTGTGCCGGTGCGCAACCGCAACATTTCCATGGTCTACCAGCAGTTCATCAACTACCCTAACCTGACGGTTTACGAGAATATCGCCTCGCCCCTGAGGCTGAGCAAGACCGACCCCAATATTCTCGATCGACGGGTCAGGGAAACCGCCGAAATGCTGGGCATAGAAAAATTACTAAATCGCTTACCTCTTGAGCTGTCCGGTGGTCAACAGCAGCGTACTGCCATGGCCCGCGCCCTGGTTAAGGATGCCGAGTTAGTTCTTTTCGACGAGCCGCTGGTCAATCTTGACTACAAGCTACGGGAGCAGTTTCGTGCCGAACTGCGCACTCTGTTTAAGGAGCGCAACTGCATCGCCGTCTATGCGACCACCGAGCCCAACGAAGCACTTGCCCTGGGTGGCAACACCGCTGTTTTGCACGAAGGACGGCTGCTCCAGGTGGGCCCCACCGCCGAGGTCTACCACAAGCCCAAGGATATTGTGACCGCAGAGATGTTCTCAGAGCCACCCATCAATATCATTTCCGCCACTGTGACCGACAACGAAGTAACCTTCGATAAGACCATTCACTTTCAGCTCAACGCCGACCTAAGAAACCTGTCAGCCGGAGACTATCAGTTTGGTGTGCGCGCCTCCCATATCGGCCTGGTGCCCCAGGCAGACGACGACCTGGAGCTTCCCGTCAAGGTGGAGCTGGCGGAGATCAGCGGCTCCGAAACCTTCTTGCATGTCCATAATCCGCACTTTGATTTGGTGCTCCACCTTTCGGGTGTGCACGAATACAAAGTGGACCAGGAAATAAAAATCTACTTCCCGACCCACAAAGTCTTTGCTTTTGACTGTGAAGGCCAGCTGGTGCATGCACCGATTCACTTGGGGGAGCAATAACCATGGTACAAATAACACTCAACGCCCTGGCCCACACCTACGAACAGGACCCCTCCGGCCCAGACGACTATGCCATCAAGGAGATGAATCACGTCTGGGAGCAAGGCGGCGCCTACGCGCTGCTGGGCCCCTCCGGCTGCGGCAAGTCAACTTTGCTGAATATCATTTCCGGGCTACTGAGCCCTACCGACGGCGAAGTTTTGTTCGATGGCAGGCGGGTCAACGAGTTGCGCCCGGAGGAGCGCAACATCGCCCAAGTGTTCCAGTTCCCGGTGATCTACGACACCATGACCGTGTCCCAAAACCTGGCCTTTCCGCTCAAAAACACCGGCGTGGCCAAACATAAAATACAATCCAAGGTGAATGAAGTGGCCGATCTTCTGGATCTCACTTCGGAACTGAGTAAAAAAGCCAAAGGCCTCTCCGCTGATCAAAAACAAAAGGTGTCCATGGGCCGAGGTCTGGTTCGAGACGATGTGTCCGCCATTTTGTTTGACGAGCCTCTGACGGTGATCGACCCCCAACTGAAGTGGAAACTGCGCCGGAAACTCAAGCAGATTCACGAGCGCTTCAATATCACCATGGTGTACGTCACCCACGACCAGCTTGAAGCCTCTACCTTCGCCGATAAGATTGCGGTGATGTATGAGGGAAAGATCGTCCAGTTCGACACCCCCCGAAAGCTATTTGAAAACCCGAAACACACCTTTGTCGGATACTTTATTGGCAGCCCCGGCATGAATTTTTTGGATGTCACCATAGACGACGGAGGCATACATTTTAAGTCTCAAACCATGCCGGTTAGCGACGACCTCCATAAAAAATTGCTGGGTAAAGGCATCAGTCAGGCAAAACTGGGCATCAGGCCCGAGTTCATTCACGTCTGGGACGACAAGACCGACGATGCCTACGAGGTGGACGTGGAATTTGTCGAAGACCTGGGCACCTACAAGATCATGTCCTTTCGGTTCAACGGACACTCCATGAAGGCCCGGCTCAACGAGGATAGAAAGGCGCCCAGCAACAAAAGCTGGGTCAGCTTTCCCGAGCAGTGGACCAAACTCTATGTCAATGATTACCTGGTGGAGCTCTCGCTATGAACAAGATTGAAGACAACAAAGCCTGGTTTTTGGTTCTTCCGGTGTTCGCCATTGTGGCCTTCTCCGCCATAGTACCCCTAATGACCGTAGTCAACTATTCAGTCCAGGACATTTTCGGCCCAGAGAGCCGCTACTTTGTCGGGCTCGAATGGTTTGAAATGGTCGTCACCGACCAGAATCTTCGAGAAGCGCTGGTGCGCCAGTTTATTTTCTCTTTCACCATACTGGCGATTGAGATACCCCTGGGCATTGCCATAGCCTTGATTATGCCCACAAAAGGCAGGATGGCTTCTGTCTCCCTAATTCTTATTGCTCTACCCTTGCTAATTCCCTGGAACGTGGTGGGCACCATCTGGCAAGTGTTCGGTCGCACTGACATAGGCCTGTTAGGCGCGTCCTTGAGCAGCCTGGGCATCGACTACAACTACACATCCAACGCCCGGGATGCCTGGCTTACAGTGGTGCTGATGGACGTCTGGCACTGGACTCCGCTGGTCGCCCTACTGTGCTACAGCGGCCTGAGGTCCATTCCCGATGCCTATTACCAGGCCGCGCGCATCGACCGGGCCTCGCGCTGGGCGGTGTTCCGCCACATACAGTTGCCCAAGCTGACCAACGTCCTGGTTATAGGGGTGCTATTGAGGTTCATGGACTCGTTCATGATTTATGCCGAGCCCTTTGTGCTGACTGGCGGCGGTCCCGGATCTTCAACCACTTTTCTCAGCCAGACTCTGGTAAGTCGCGCGATTGGCCAATTTGATCTGGGGCCGGCGGCAGCGTTCTCTCTGGTCTACTTCCTGATCATTCTTCTAGTGAGCTGGGTGTTCTACACCACTATCATGCACATGCAAAAAGACCAATAAAAGGAGTCAAATCATGGTGGACGAACAAACGAACAGACCGAGTGATAAGGCTATGAAAAGCACCTCAAAAAACCCGGAACAGAGCGCCGTTTTCAGCCGTTCGGCAAGAAAGGAGCAATCGGCCAAATGGCGCGGTCGAGTATGTCTGGGGCTATACCTGTTCCTTTTACTGCTACCCATTTATTGGCTGTTGAATATGTCGTTTAAAAACAATAACGAGATACTCAGCGGATTGTCGCTTTTTCCCAAAGATTTTACCTGGGGTAACTACGTCAAGATATTCAGTGATCCCAGTTGGTATATGGGCTACGTCAACAGCATTACCTATGTATCCATGAACATGGTAATCAGTTTATTAGTGGCATTGCCCGCAGCCTACGCTTTCAGCCGCTACAAATTTATAGGCGACAAGCACATGTTCTTCTGGCTTCTAACCAATCGCATGGCGCCTCCGGCGGTGTTTTTGCTGCCCTTTTTTCAACTTTATTCCACCGTTGGTCTGTTCGACACTCATATAGCCGTTGCTTTGGCTCACTGCCTTTTCAGTGTGCCATTGGCAGTATGGATTCTGGAAGGCTTTATGAGTGGCGTTCCCAAGGAAATTGATGAAACCGCCTATATTGACGGTTACAGTTTTCCCAGTTTTTTTGTGAAGATTTTTATTCCGCTGATCCGTTCCGGAATAGGGGTAACTGCCTTTTTCTCATTTATGTTCTCATGGGTGGAATTGCTACTGGCACGCACTCTGACCAGTGTTGATGCCAAGCCCATAGCTGCCATCATGACCCGCACCGTCTCGGCTTCAGGTATCGATTGGGGGCTCTTGGCCGCCGCCGGCATACTCACCATAGTACCCGGTGCCGTCATGATCTATTTTGTTCGCAACCATGTTGCCAAGGGCTTCGCCCTGGGCCGAGTGTAGGAGGATCTACCATGTCTTGGATGTCTTGGACTTTACCCACGGCCATATTCTTTATCGCCATTGCATTCATGCTGGCAGGAATGACGGTGTGGCAGCTGGTTCTGCCTACCAAAGAACGAAAAGGTTTTTTACCCATTTCCACAACTCGAGGCGACCGTCTCTTTATCGGACTTTTGACCAGCGCGTTTATTCATCTCGGGTTTCTGGGAGCTACCGATATGGACATACTGGTCGCCTCGGGTGTCTCAATACTATGGATGTTAATCTTAATGCGCTGGGGGTAAAACCCGAAGTACTGGCGCGATTCCATAAGGATGTGTGTGATCCACATTTACCAACCAACATAGAGGTTTCACATGTACAACAAACATAAAACCCTAGCAACCTTGGCACTGCCGGTGCTCGCTCTGCTGTATGGCAGCCCGGCATTTTCCGACAACTACTCAGAGGCCGCCGAACGATGGCTCGAAGAGGAGTTTGATGTATCCACTCTGAGCAAAGCTGAGCAGAAACGTGAGCTGGCATGGTTTACCCAAGCGGCCGAAGATCTACGTGACATGGAGATCAACGTCGCCTCGGAAACCCTGACCACTCACCAATACGAGTCAGAAGTGCTTGCCAAAGCCTTTGAGCAAATCACCGGAATCAAGGTCAACCACAGCTTGATTCAGGAGGGTGATGTCATTGAGAAGCTGCAAACGCAAATGCAGTCGGGCCGAAACATTTATGACGCCTACGTCAATGACTCGGATTTGATCGGCACCCACTTCCGCTACGGCGATGTGGTGCCCATTTCCGATATGATCAAGGGCGACGCCGAGGACTATACCCTGCCCACTCTGGATCTGGAAGACTTTATCGGACTGTCTTTCACCACGGCGCCCGACGGAAAGGTCTACCAACTGCCCGACCAACAGTTCGCCAACCTTTACTGGTTTCGCTACGATTGGTTCCAGCGCGAAGACTTGCAGAATCAATTTCGTAAACGTTACGGCTATGAGCTGGGCGTTCCTGTAAATTGGTCGGCCTACGAAGATATTGCCGAATTTTTTACCAAGTACGTCAAGGAAATTGACGGTCAGCGCGTCTACGGTCACATGGACTACGGGAAGAAGGACCCGTCATTGGGCTGGCGTTTCACCGATGCCTGGTTCTCTATGGCCGGGGCTGGCGATAAGGGCCTACCGAACGGCCTGCCTGTGGACGAATGGGGCATTCGCGTTGAAAACTGCCACCCAGTGGGCTCCAGCGTTACCCGAGGTGGTGCCGTTAACGGCCCGGCAGCGGTCTACGCCACTTCCAAATACGTGGAGTGGCTGGATCAGTATGCGCCGCCAGCAGCGTCGGGCATGACCTTTTCCGAGTCCGGTCCGGTACCTGCCCAGGGCAACATAGCTCAGCAGATTTTCTGGTATACAGCCTTTACCGCCGACATGACCGCTGAAGGCTTGCCGGTTGTCAACGAAGACGGCACGCCCAAGTGGCGCATGGCGCCCTCTCCCCGAGGTCCCTACTGGGAGGAGGACATGAAACTGGGTTATCAGGACGTGGGCGCCTGGACCTTCATGAAGTCCACACCCGAAAAACGGCGTTTGGCCGCTTGGCTCTATGCCCAATTCACCGTCTCCAAGACTGTCTCTTTAAAGAAAACGCTGGTGGGCCTGACACCAATTCGCGAGTCCGATATCAACTCGCCCGAGATGCAGGAGGCGGCTCCCATGCTGGGTGGCCTGGTGGAATTCTACAAAAGCCCGGCGCGCATCCAATGGACCCCCACCGGCACCAACGTACCCGACTACCCGAAGCTGGCCCAACTCTGGTGGCGCTATGTTTCGGAAGCGGCCAGCGGTGAATCCACGCCCCAAAAGGCTCTGGACGGCTTAGCCCAGGCTCAGGATCGTGTCATGGAACGGCTGGAGCGCGCCAAGGCGCAAGATACCTGTGGTCCCAAGCTCAACAAGAAGCGCGATCCCGACTACTGGCTCAGTCAGCCCGGCGCTCCCAAGCCCAAGCTGGACAACGAAAAACCTCAAGGGGTAACAGTTGATTACGATGAGCTGATCAAATCCTGGCAGTAATAGGACACAGCTATCGTTAAAACCATAAGTCCCATTTAAACCGAGCAGCGTCTAACGCGATTTTTAAAACTCCTGGTTCGGAGCGTTTCGCAAAAAAGCGAAACCTCCGATCGCGCTAGCCCTTTGTCTCAAAGAAGTAAAAAAAACAACAAAAAACACTAACCAACAGAGGATATTGATCATGCGCATCAATCAAAAACACAACAACCAGAACAGCCACTCAACCACCCAAAAACCACTCGCCAAGGCTGTGGCTGGCCTGATCGCCAGCGCCAGCCTTCTGGTGGCGCCCGCAGCCACACAGGCTCTTGAGCTTACCGAGGGTTTGGATGTAAATCTTTACCTGGCGCAACACGCCCAATCGGTGGAAGCCGACAGCGGTGCCGGTGCCGCCAGTGACACCACCGCCGGCTTCAGCCGAACCCGGTTCAACCTGCAGTTCAATGTGCGCTTTAACGAATGGTTAACTGGCTTTGTGGACCTGGCGGAAGAACCCAATGACTTTGGCAACGATTTCGGCATCCAGAACGATTTAACCTTTCTGGATGTCGCCCTGCTCAAAGCGTTTGGCAGCTCCGCGGCGGAGAACAACTCGTTGACCTTTCGTCTGGGCCAGCCGGTAATGACCACCTTCAACTTTCGTGGTTATTCTGACGGGGCTCAGGTTCAAGGCAACCCACTGATTGGCAACTCACCCTTGGACATAGTCGCAGCCCAGGTGGGCGGACAGGTTTTGGGGCAACACAAATTTGATGGCCCGATTGAGTCCATTGGCTGGGACGTGATGGTCAGCAGCGGTAACTTCGGCGAGCGCTTTGACGGCAACCAAGGCCAAAACCTCGGTTTGCGGGCCCGCCTTGCTGTTACCGGCGGTCTGAAGGTCGGTGTGGGCTATATGACCGGCGATAACGACAATGGTGTCACCTCATCGGGATTCCTTGGCGATGGTGATAACATCAACCTGCAGTTACCCAACGGCGCCCAAGACACACGAAATCTACACGCAGCCATCATTCCCGGTGTCGACTTTGATTTCGCTATGGCCGATTTTGAGTACGCCCACGACCGCTTCACAGTACGCGGCTGGTACGGCGCAGGCGAGGACTCCTACAGCTTTGCCAGTACCGAGGGCCGGGTCGACCGAAGCGCCGGTGTGGTCAACACCGGCACCGATGCCGAAATGAGTGGCTTTGGCTTTACCGGTGAAGTTTACGTGATCCCCAAGGTGCTGTATCTGGCCGGCCGCTACACCGAAGTAACCAATGACAGTGATAACGTCAGCAGCGACGACACCCTGGATCGCACTCAGCTAGGTGCGGGCCTGTGGTTGTCCGACAACAGCCTGCTCAAGATTGAGTACGTCGCCCAGGGCGAGGAGGACAACTCGGGCGGTCAAATTGGTGAAGACTGGGACGGCGTTTTGGTGGAGCTGTCCACCAAGTTCTAAGCCTCCAAAGAGCGCATGCCGGGCGGCCGCTAGTCGCTCGGTGTGTTTTATTCAAAGGCGTAACAGCCTTTATTCGAACGGGAGAGGGCACCATGTTTGTCAGATTCAACCAGCGACTGGCCCTGGGCTGGATTCTCTTGGGCGGATTGAGCTTGTTACCCGGGTTCGGCCTGACAGCGAGCGCCGAGACGGTGTTTCAGGAGGGGCCCAACTGGCTGCAACTGGCCCCCATTGAGCCGGGCGCCCAGCCTAACAGCGACGCCGCCGGCTTGAGTCAGACGCAGGTGACTGACGCTCTGGGCAATATCTCGGTACGTCTGGACGCCTCGCGTTTTCGCGGCCTGTTCAGTCGTCGCAAGCAAGATCCCATCCCCCTTTTCTCGGAAGCGACTCTGGAGCAACTGGCCCAACCTCTGACAGATGCGATCAACCGGGCCGGTCCCCAGCGGGACCTGCTTTTGCAAGTCAGTCAAAGTCGGCGCCAAGGCGCGGGTTTGTCGGGCTTGCTCCAAGACAACCGCCTAACCAGCGCTCGAATCTTTCATCGCAATGAACAATTGCACGTGATTTTGGGCGCTGTGGAACAGGATCCCAAGGCGTCCGAGTCAAAGACCTTGAACAACAACCCCAAAGCCAGCAGTTACTCGCAGTTCACTGATCAAGCCGAAATACCCATGGGCTCGCGCACTGCAAAGGCCGAACTGGCCGCCCATCTGAGTTCGAATCTGGCCCTCGACTCGCCCCCCCGGGGCCGGTCCGACTGGCTGGTATTGGATCTTAGCGGCTTAGCGACTGAGGCCTCCTCAGTGGCGCCACAAAGCCAACAAACGCCACCGCCCCCCGCCCGCTCACAGACCAAGCCGGTCGCTCAGACCGCCCCCCAGGCGCTGGAGGCCATGGACCCCAAAACCCTTGAGCAGCTACGCGAGTTACGCGAACTCAAACGCCGGGATCTGATCACTGATGAGCTCTACGAAACCCTGGTGCGAGAGTTGCTCGATGGAGCCCAAACCGACTGAGCGGTTGCACCACTGATTGTTTAGGAGGCACTCATGCCCCACAACGCTTTTTACGCCCAATCCGGCGGTGTCACCGCCGTGATCAACGCCTCGGCCGCCGGGGTGATCAACGAGGTGATGGAAAACCCCGAGCAGATTGGCAAGCTCTACGCAGGCAAGGACGGCATTCTCGGCGCCCTGCACGAGGAGCTGATCGATGTCAGCGCTCTGACCGACGCCGATCTGTCGGCCCTGGCCCATACCCCCGCCGGGGCCTTTGGCTCCTGTCGCTACAAGCTCAAGTCCCTGGAGGAGCACGGCGAGGAATATCGCCGGATTCTGGCGGTGTTCGAGGCCCACGACATCCGTTATTTCTTCTACAACGGCGGGGGCGATTCTCAGGACACAGCTCACAAGATGGCGCAGAAGGCCGAACAGATGAACTACCTGCTCACCTGCATCGGCATTCCCAAAACCATCGACAACGACCTGCCAATCACCGATTGCAGCCCCGGCTTTGGCTCGGCCGCCAAGTACGCCGCCGTCTCCTGCCTGGAGGCCTCTTTTGATATAGCCTCCATGCACAGCACCTCCACCAAGGTGTTTGTCATGGAGGTGATGGGCCGCCATGCTGGCTGGATCGCAGCCGCCACAGGACTGGCCCGGGACGAGCGGGGCCTGGGTCCGGATTTAATCCTCTTACCCGAAGTGGCCTTTGACGAGGCGGCGTTTTTTGAGCAGGTGCAGGCCTGTGTGGCGCGTCAGGGTTTTTGCGTGGTCACTGTCTCGGAGGGGCTCAAAGACACCCGGGGCGAGTTTCTTTCAGCCCGCGGCTCCACCGATGCCTTCGGGCACAGCCAATTGGGCGGCGTGGCTCCGATCATTGCCGATTTAGTGACTCAAAAACTTTCGCTCAAGTGCCACTCGGCGGTGTGCGATTACCTGCAAAGGGCCGCCCGCCACATCGCCTCCCAAACCGATCTGGATCAGGCTTTGGCCCTGGGCCGGGCGGCGGTGCGCTATGCCCTGGCCGGGGAAAACGCCATTATGCCCATCCTAGTGCGCACCCAGGATGAGCCCTACCAGTGGCGCATCGACAAGGTGCCTTTAAGCGAAGTGGCCAATCGGGAGAAAACCCTGCCCGCCGAGTTTATCAGTGCCGACGGTTTTCATATCACCGAGCTGGCACGGCGCTATCTCTCGCCCTTGGTCGAGGGCGAGGCCTATCCGCCCTACAAGCGCGGGTTGCCAAGCTACCGGCGCCTGGCCATCAACGGCAACAACACCCTGGCCAAGAAACTGCCCCCTTACCAGGACACCAGTTCACAGAAGCCATAACAACACAAAACTGACAAAGCCCCATCAGAGTGGCAAAAAACACCAACCAACATGAGAGCAAAACACCATGAACGAGTTCATCGATCTGCTAGGTGGGGAGGCCGAAAGCCTCTTGCAGCACCAGTGCACCACCATCCCCAAAGAGGACCTGACTACCCCAGACCCGGACTATGTGCGGCGCATCTTGAGCCACACCGACCGCCCCATTCCGGTGCTGCGCCACTACCAGGCGTTGTTGGATCACGGCCGGCTGGGAGGTACGGGTTATCTTTCGATACTGCCCGTGGATCAGGGCATAGAACACTCGGCCGGCGCCTCCTTTGCCATCAACCCCTGCTACTTTGACCCGGAAAATGTGGTCAAACTGGCCATTGAGGGCGGCTGCAACGCCGTGGCCTCCACCTTCGGCATGCTGGGCACGGTGGCGCGCAAGTACGCTCACAAGATTCCCTTTATCGTCAAACTGAACCACAACGACGCGCTTATTTATCCGCGCAGCTACGACCAGACTCTGTTCGGGCAGGTCAAGCAGGCCCGGGACATGGGCGCCATTGCGGTGGGCGCGACCATTTATTTCGGCTCGGAGCAATCCCGGCATCAGTTGGTGGAAATCAGTCAGGCGTTTGAAGAGGCGCACGAGCTGGGCCTGGTGACCGTGCTCTGGACCTACCTGCGCAACGACGCTTTCAAACAGAAGGACACCGACTACCACCTCGCCGCCGATCTGACCGGTCAGGCCAACCACCTGGGCGTTACCATAAGAGCCGACATCATCAAACAAAAAGTGGCCGAAACCAACGGAGGCTTTAAAGCCATCGATGTAGGCAAAACCAACCCCAAAGTCTACAGCGAGCTGACCAGTGACCACCCCATCGACCTGGTCCGCTATCAGGTAGCCAACTGCTACATGGGGCGCATAGGGCTGGTGAACTCGGGGGGCGCCTCCACCGGCGCTGGTGATCTGTCCCAGTCGGTGCGCACCGCCGTAATCAACAAACGCGCCGGAGGCATGGGTCTGATCTCCGGGCGGAAGGCGTTTCAAAGGCCCATGGCCGAGGGCATCAAGTTGCTCAATACAGTTCAGGATGTGTATTTGTCGGATGAAGTGACTATTGCCTGAGGTGTGTTGCTTGAGAAGCAACCGGAGGCGTTTTATCGCCTCCGGTATGCCTTGCTATCAGGCCACCTCAATAGCGTCCTGCTCTGTCTGAGTTACTTTCGGCAGCGTCGGATACTTAACCCCCGCCATCTCGTTGACCACCCGCATCACCTGGGTGCTGTAACCAAGCTCATTGTCGTACCAGAGGTAGAGGACGCAACGCTCACCGTCGACGATGGTGGCCTGAGAGTCAATAATGCTCGCACAGCGCGCCCCGACCATGTCGCTCGACACCACCTCGGTGGAGCTGGCGTAATCGATCTGGTCCTGCAACTCGGAGAACAGGGCTGGTAATCCTCCCATAAATTAAGGGTACTCATAAGTAGAATTTTCTCGTAATCTATCCCCAGAGGAGATTCTGCATGAAGAAGTCACGTTTTACCGACAGTCAGATCCTGGCCATCCTG
>NZ_JBCAQT010000040.1:0-1753 GCF_038419845.1 Marinimicrobium sp. C2-29 | reverse complement strand
CTCACGAACACGGTCATGAACTCACCGACCCCGGCATCTTTGGCGCCGGGCGTGTCGGTGCGTGGCAGGATGGTCTCGGCCAGTTCATCCAGCACTTGGACGTCCCGCTCGGTAAAGCGGTAGCTTTTGGCCTTGTCTTCATCGGTGTAGGCGCAGCCGGCCAGCGCCCCGGTGCCGCCGATCATGGCGGTGCCGGTGGCGGCGGTGATCAGTTTCAACAGGTCGCGTCGGTTCATCATAGATTCCCCTTCTTCAGTTCTTTCACCGCGTGATCCACCGCCCGGGCGGTGAGCGCCATGTAGGTCAGCGACGGATTCACACAGGAGGCCGAGGTCATGCAGGCGCCGTCGGTGACAAACACGTTGGGGGCGTCCCAGACCTGGTTATAGCCGTTGAGCACACTGGTTTTCGGGTCGCGGCCCATGCGTGCCGTGCCCATTTCGTGAATGCCCATGCCCGGGGCGTAGCCCCAGTCACTGCCGTGCACGTTCTTGACACCCGCCGCTTCGAGCAGATCCACCGCGTCCTGGATCATGTCCTTGCGCATTTTCCGCTCGTTGTCCTTGATCTCCACGTTCATCGCCAGCACCGGCAGGCCCCAGGCGTCGGTGACCGAGTGATCCAGGGAAATACGGTTGTCGTGGTAGGGCAACATCTCACCAAAGGCGGTCATGCCAATGGTCCAGCCACCCGGCTGGCTCAGCGCATTTTTCAGGTCCGCGCCAATATCGAGCTCGGCGACTTCCCTATCCCAACCCTCGCGGCTGGCCGAGCCCTGGTAGCCAAAGCCACGCAGGTAGGGTCGCTCCTCGCCGTCCACGTTGCGAAAGCGCGGGACGTAGAAGCCGGCCGGCCGGCGGCCGAAGTAGTATTTGTCCTGATAGCCTTCGACATCACCACTGGCGCCGCAGCGGAAGTGGTGGTCCATGACGTTGTGGCCCAGTTCGCCGCTGCTGCTACCCAGACCTCCGTCCCAGACGTCGGTGGCGGAGTTCATCAGAATCCAAGTGGAGTTGAATGAGGAAGCATTCAGGAACACGACATCAGCCGTGTATTCGTAGGTCTGATTATTTTCCGCATCGATCACTTCCACGCCCCGGGCGCGCTTTCTGTCCTTGTCGTACAGCACCTGGCTGACGATGGAGAAAGGCCGCAGGGTCAGATTGCCGGTTTTCATAGCGGCCGGCAGGGTGGAGGACTGGGTGCTGAAGTAGGCCCCGAAGGGGCAGCCCAGCCAGCATTTGTTGCGGTACTGACAGTCGACCCGGTTCTGTTCGGGCATCGGTTTAGTGATGTTGGCCACCCGGCTGTGGATCAGGTGACGCTTGCCGCCAAAGGCTTTTTCGATGCGCTTGGCCACGTCTTTCTCGACGCAGTTGAGCTCGATCGGGGGCAGGAACTGCCCGTCGGGCAAAATATCCAGGCCCTCGCGGGTCCCGGCAATGCCGGCGAACTTTTCGACGTAGTCGTACCAGGGGGCGATGTCGTTGTAGCGAATGGGCCAGTCGATGGCCACGCCCTCTTTGGCGTTGGCTTCAAAGTCGACGGGAGCCAGCCGGTAGCTCTGCCGACCCCAGAGCAGCGAGCGTCCGCCCACATGGTAGCCCCGGAACCAGTCGAAGCGTTTCTCTTCGATGTAGGGGTTTTTCTGCTCGTCCGCCCACATGCCCAGAGTGGACTCGTTCAGGGGGTAGTCGCGCTTGAGCACCGGGTACTTTTCTTTCATTTCCTGGGTCGGTTTGTCCCGATGGGG
>NZ_JBCAQT010000039.1:0-1868 GCF_038419845.1 Marinimicrobium sp. C2-29 | reverse complement strand
CTTCGCCGCGTACGTCATCACATCCATCAAACAATTTTTGGAGAAAATCTGATGCAAAAACTCTTTGATTCCCTTCGTTCCAAAGCCACCGCTGTGAAGCTGGCGGTGTTCTCAGTGGTCGCACTGGCCTCCTCCGGAGCCTTCGCCCAGGACGGCAGCAGCCTGCCCGCCTGGACCACTCAGATCGCCACCGACTCCGAAGCGGCCGTCACCGACATGTCCGCCCTGGTCGGGCCGGTCATCGGGGCCATGATCGTCGCCCTGGTGGTGATCAAGCTCGTCAAACGCTTCTCCAGCAAGATTTAAGTGCTGGAGTGCCTGCCCACTAATACGGCCCTACGGGGCCGTTTTTGTCGGTGACTGTTATGTCTGAGAACCTTGAACCCTTCGCTCACCGTTTGATTGCCGTGTCGTGGTGCGCTCTCATCACCGTGGCGCTTTGTCTCTCCTCCCCGGTCAGAGCCGAAGAATTGACGATCTACGGCGCCACCATTAAGTCATGCAGCGGCGAAGGCTGCAGCCCTTCCGTCAACGAGGGCTACTTCATCGCCGACCGTTACACCCGCGTCGATGACCTGGACAATAACTATACCCGCGTCGTGATCTGCCGCAGTCCAGGTACAGGGGGTTTGGCCGCCGGATACGAGTTTGTCGGACATGAGGTGACCAGCTGGGACAACGACGGAGCAACGCCGTATGCCGCCATCTGTAAATATGCGCCTCCTACGTGTGGCTTTCCTTACGATGGCATTCCGCCCGATTGCGTTTGCGCCAACGGTATCCACTCCCAGGAATCTCCCCGCCAAGCCCATGAAGTCACCAACTCAGAGGGGGCGACGCAATGTGTTGCGACCCAGACGTGTGAGGATGGCCAACAGGTCGTCGGTGAAGGTGCGGCCGCCTGTGATATTCCGCCCGATGCCTGTGAAGAGGGCGAGTTCTACGACGCGCAAACCGCCGAGTGTTACAGCGGCCCAGGCACCGGCGATGACAGCTCCTCCAGTTCGTCCGACTCGTCCAGTTCGGACGACAACTCCTCCGATGGCAACGACGATGGCACCGGTGATGAGGGCGACGACAGCGACTCCGACAGCTCCGGCTCCTCCAGTTCCGGTTCGTCCAGCTCCGCGCCCGGCGGCGAATGCGCTGAGGGCCAGTCCTGGGGCGAAGTCAACGGCGAGATGGGTTGCTATGGCCCGGAAGACTGCCCCGAGGGCCAAAGTTGGGGCGAGGTCAACGGCCAGGCTGGTTGCTGGGGATCCGATCCCGGTGACGGCAACGGTGAAGGCGAATGCAACCCGGAGACCGATGAGAACTGCGAAGAGGGCGACGGCTCCGCCTCCGGGGGCGATAACTGCGAGCAGGCCCCCGAGTGTGAAGGCGATGAGATCGACTGCGCCCAGCTCCAACAAATCTGGCTCCAACGCTGCGGCATGAGCGAAGGGCAGATCAACGACCTGTCCAACCAGCTCGAAACCGCCGGTGAAGCCGAACTGGATGCCGCCTTTGACCAGATCAAATCCGACGTGGAAGAGAGCGTGGATGAGACCACCGGCCAGCTTGAGGACGCCGCCGGCCCGCTCGAAAACGCCCTGGACGGCTTCGTCCCGCAACCGGCGGCGTGTGAATCGCTGAGCCTGGAAATCATGGGCCACACCCAGAGCGTGGACTGCCACCTGATCAACACCTTCAAGGACGCCTTTGGCTGGTTTCTGTCGATCATGGCGGGCATCTACATCTGGAATCTGGCCATGCAACCGGTCGACCGATAACGGAGGACACAGACTATGCCACTTCCATTAGCAGGCGGTATTCCATGGCTGGCCGGTGTGCTCGGCAGCCTGATGTTTTCCATCGTCAAGCTCTTC
>NZ_JBCAQT010000038.1:0-1899 GCF_038419845.1 Marinimicrobium sp. C2-29 | reverse complement strand
CTTCGCCGCGTACGTCATCACATCCATCAAACAATTTTTGGAGAAAATCTGATGCAAAAACTCGTTTCTTTCCTTCGTTCCAAAGCCACCGCTGTGAAGCTGGCGGTGTTCTCAGTGGTCGCGCTGGCCTCCTCCGGCGCCTTCGCCCAGGAAGGCAGCAGCCTGCCGTCCTGGACGACTGAAATCGCCACCGAGTCCGAGGCGGCCGTCACCGACATGTCCGCCCTGGTCGGTCCGGTCATCGGGGCCATGATCGTCGCCCTGGTGGTGATCAAGCTCGTCAAACGCTTCTCCAGCAAGATTTAACCGGCTGAAGCTTCTGCCCACTGATACGGCCCTGCGGGGCCGTTTTTGTCTTCCCCGACTCTGACACCGATGGCTGATATGAACGAAGAACGACGCACCGTGCTTTCAGTGATGGCTTTAGGGTATTGGTTGACTGCTTCGGCAGCACTGTTGGTCTTTTTATTCTCACCCTTGGCCAATGCCCAGGAGACCACAACTTCCGCACTTCAAACATACAGCTGTCATATTGAGAGTTGTCCTCCTGACATCTCCCACAGAGACGAAGTGGTTGAAGTGGTGTCGTGGGAGGACCCGTCGGGACTCAATCAGTATGAAATCCACCTGGCATGTCGTAAACCCGGCGAGTACGGCGTTCCCTCCGACATGGTGCTCACTGGCCACGAAATCACCCAATATATCGAGAACCCAACAAGACCGAGCGGCGGTATTTGCCACTACCGCAAAGAGATTAACTACTGCGCCTTTCCCGAAGACGGCATTCATCCCGACTGTTACTGCCCCAACGGCACTCACTCCCAGGAAGCCCCCCGCCAAGCCCATGAAGTCACCGGTCCCGATGGGTCGACTGTGTGCACCGAAACACAAACCTGTGAGGACGGCCAACAGGTGGTTGGCGGAGGTACGGCGGCCTGTGACATTCCGCCCGATGCCTGTGAAGAGGGGGAGTTCTACGACGCGCAAACCGCCGAGTGCTACAGCGGCCCAGGCACCGGGGATGACAGCTCCTCCAGTTCGTCCGACTCGTCCAGTTCGGACGACAACTCCTCCGATGGCAACGACGACGGCTCCAGTGACGAGGGCGACGAAGACAGCGACAGCTCCGCCTCCTCCAGTTCCGGTTCGTCCAGCTCCGCGCCCGGCGGGGAATGCGCTGAGGGTCAGTCCTGGGGAGAGGTCAACGGCGAGATGGGCTGCTATGGCCCCGAAGACTGCCCCGACGGTCAAAGCTGGGGCGAGGTGAACGGCCAGCCCGGCTGCTACGGCTCCGATCCCGGTGACGGCAACGGTGAAGGCGAATGCGACCCGGACACCGATGAGAGCTGCGAAGAGGGCGACGGCTCCGCCTCCGGGGGCGATAACTGCGAACAGGCCCCCGAGTGTGAGGGCGATGAAATCGACTGCGCCCAACTGCAACAGATCTGGCTCCAACGCTGCGGCATGAGTGAAGGGCAAATCAACGACCTGTCCAACCAGCTCGAAACCGCCGGTGAAGCCGAACTGGATGCCGCCTTTGATCAGATCAAATCCGACGTGGAAGAGAGCGTGGATGACACCACCGGCCAGCTCGAGGATGCCGCCGGCCCGCTCGAAAACGCCCTGGACGGCTTCGTCCCGCAACCGGCGGCCTGTGAGTCGCTGAGCCTGGAAATCATGGGCCACACCCAGAGCGTGGACTGCCACCTGATCAACACCTTTAAAGACGCCTTTGGCTGGTTCCTGTCGATCATGGCCGGCATCTACATCTGGAATCTGGCCATGCAACCGGTCGACCGATAACGGAGGATTTACCCTATGCCACTTCCATTAGCGGGCGGTATTCCATGGCTGGCCGGTGTGCTCGGCAGCCTGATGTTTTCCATCGTCAAGCTCTTC
>NZ_JBCAQT010000037.1:0-1926 GCF_038419845.1 Marinimicrobium sp. C2-29 | reverse complement strand
ATCGAGTAGGAGGGGGAGTTGCCTCCCCCGTCCTCTCACACCACCGGGCGTACGGTTCCGTACCACGGCGGTTCATGGTTGGCTCGGAAGCCGATTCACCGTATCCAGCAAGCTTACCAGAGACAGACGATCGAACACCTTTTTGGGAAGCGCGGCGTTCATGTGAGACGCCCCGCTATTCCACCAAGGACCTCGACCGTTGGTCGCACTGATCCAGGCCCGTTGCTCTGTCAGACCCAGTCGCATCAGGTTCCGGGCCCGGGTTGCGACCCGTTTCCATTGTCGCCAGAGAATCAGACGCAGTCGTCGGCGTATCCAGCCATCGAGCGCTTCCACTGGGCGTTTCGAGTCCGTCAGGCGGTAGTAATTCGCCCAACCTCGCAACACCGGATTCAGTCGCTCGATCGTCGTTCGCAGCGAGCGGCCTCGTGCTCCTCTGAGTAACTGACGCAACTTGGCCTGGTGGCGCTCCAGACTTTTGGGTGCAACCCTCAACCGAACCTGCTTGTGCCAGCTCACGCTGTAACCCAGGTAGCTCCGACGCCAGGGGCGATCCACGGCGCTCTTGTCCGTATTCACCTTCAGGCGCAGTTGCTGTTCCAGATAGCGAGTGATGCTGCCCATGATCCGATGGCCGGCTCTTTCACTGCGAACGTAGATATTGCAGTCGTCCGCGTAGCGGCAGAACCGGTGTCCCCGGCGCTCCAGTTCCCGATCCAGTTCGGTCAGGAGCACATTGGAGAGCAGGGGCGAGAGTGGGCCGCCTTGCGGTGTCCCCTCCCGTCTCGGGCTGATCAGCCCACCGTCGAGCATACCGGCCCTGAGGTAGCGGCGGATCAAGGTGAGTATCCGTCGGTCGGTGATGCGTCGGGCCAACAGGCTCATCAGCACATCGTGATTGACCCGGTCGAAGAACTTCTCCAGATCCAGGTCGACCACCCAGCGGCGGCCTTCATTGATGTGTTGTCGCATCGCCTTGACCGCCTGATGGGCGCTTCGTCCGGGGCGGAACCCATAGCTGTGATCCGAGAAGCTCGGTTCGAGCATAGGGCTCAACATCTGGTGAAGCGCCTGCTGGATCAGACGATCCTGCACCGTCGGAATACCCAGCACCCGCTCCCCGCCTTGTGGCTTGGGGATACTGATCCGGCGTACTGGTTGAGGATGGTAGTCTCCAGCCAACAACCGCTTGCGCAGCGTTGGCCAGTGCTGTTGCAGATGGCTCTTTAGTGCGCTCACCGGCATCTGATCGACACCGGCCGCGCCTTTGTTGGAGACCACCCGCTGATACGCACGCATCAGGTTCGGGCGCGATAGCACCTGCTCCATGAGCGTGTTCGGCTCCGCGTTCGTCCACGAGTGAGCCACCGCGCCTGCCTCGACACGGACTTCAGTATCCGCCGGATACCGTCCGGCTCCTTCCTGAATGTCCTGACCCATCCGGGTCGCTTCTGTCTTCATAAGCACATCGCGAGCACTCACCGTCTACTAGCGGCTAACCATGTTCGGCCCTTCAGTACGCGGTGACGCACCTACTATGGCCTCGGCTGAGTTCTGGCTCCCCATCCCCACCCCTCACGAGGTCAGTAGCACAGTGGCAGGAAGCCAGACTTCCCAGGGTAAGACGCGTGACCTTCACACTTATGCCCGCCGCATATACGCCCGCCGTTTCCGTACAAGTATGGGGCTTTGGAGATATGCGCCTCCTCACCCACGGCGGCCGCCTCGTATGCGATTTCTGTTCGTCGGGCCAGTGCTTTGCCTACGGCTTCCTTCAGATTTCACCTCGCGGTGAACACCCTTGCCGATCGGCTAGTGGTTCCCCTTGTCGGGCCCACAGAGGACTTGCACCTCCAAGTCATCCGGCCACCACCACGTGTACCGGAACAGCGCCAGTCAAGGCGCTACGCGCCATGCCTGGCGCAC
>NZ_JBCAQT010000036.1:0-2328 GCF_038419845.1 Marinimicrobium sp. C2-29 | reverse complement strand
GTAAGCGCCAATCCAACCACCCACTACCCGACCTGAACCGAGCCAAGTAACCTCCCAGCTTTCAACAATGGGAGGTTCACATGAAAAAATACCGCACCAAATCCGATTGGCTGGCTCTGATCGATGAGTTCGAGCAAAGCGGATTGACCCAAGCCGAGTTCTGCGCCCAGCGAGGGCTCAACGCCAAATACTTCAGCCTGCGTCGTATGAAACTCAAAGCTCAGCCGGAGTCCTCCGGATTCACTCAGGCGGTGGCCAGCAAGCCCCAGGTCACCGATCAAGTGACTTTGCACTACGGCGCCGTTACCGTAAAGCTGCCCGCAAGCAACGCGCAAACCATCGCGCAGCTGGTCAAGGCACTGGTGGCATGATCCAGTGGCCGGAGGATATCAAAGTCTACCTGCACCGCGAGCCGGTAGACTTTCGCAAGGCGATCAATGGGCTGAGCGTCATCGTCCAGGATGAAATGGCGCTCTCGCCCTTCGACGCCGCGTTGTTCGTCTTCTGCAACAAGAAGCGCACTCAGCTCAAAGTGCTGTACTGGGACGAGACCGGCTTTGCCTTGTGGCAAAAGCGCCTGGAGCGCGATAAGTTCAAGTGGCCCAGGCGGTGGCCGGACGATCCGGTGGTTCTGGATCACGAACAGTGGCAATGGCTACTGCGCGGCTTCGATATTACGCAATTAAAGCCCCATAAAACCCTATTTTATCGAGACGTTGCTTGATCCGTTTTGGTAAAATAGCGGCATGTCAGAAGCCGCACTGCTTGAACAGAAAGTGAAAGAGCTTGAAGCGCAACTCGAACAAAAAGAGGCGCTTCTGCACAGCCGTGCGCAGCGCATCAGTACGCTTGAAGAGCTGATCAAACAGTTCAACCGGAAGCAGTTCTCCGCCAGCAGCGAAAAACTCTCCCAAGACCAGCTTGCCCTCGGGCTGTTCAACGAAGCCGAATCCACCGACGAGGACGAAGCCGCTGAGACAGAGTCCACAGACTCTGAGCCCGAAGACACCGTAGAGGTGCCGGCGCACCAGCGCCGCAGAAAGCCGCGCGTCAGCCTACCTTCCCACCTACCGCGCGAAGAGGTGCTGTATGAGCTGTCGGAGTCAGAGCGTGTCTGCCCTCACGATGGCACTGAACTCAAGGCCATCGGCACCGAAGATCACGAGCAGCTGGAGATCATACCGGCTCAAGCCAAGGTCATCGTGCACCGGCGCCAGAAATACGTCTGCCCCTGTTGCGAACAACACCATGCGACAGCCCCCAAGCCCAAGCAGCCCATCGAGAAAAGCATAGCTGGACCGGGTATGTTGGCCTACGTGGCGACCCAAAAATACTGCGACGCCTTGCCGCTGTACCGTCAGAGCGAAATCTTCAAGCGCGCTGGACTGGAACTGGATCGCACCAATCTCGCCAACTGGATGATCCGCTGTGGCGAGTTGGCCCAACCGCTGATTAATCTCCTACACGAGAAACTGTTGGAGCAACCGGTTATCCACTTGGATGAGACCACGGTTCAAGTGCTCAACGAGCCGGGTAAGAGCGCCGAGAGCCAAAGCTACATGTGGGTGATGGGCAGCTTCTCGGCCAGCCCGGCCGTCTTGTTCCACTACGCCGACTCCCGGCGCCAGTCGGTGCCACTGGACCTGCTCGATGAGAGCGTCGGAGCGATCATGGTTGATGGCTATGAGGGCTACGAAAAGGCCTGTCAACAGTACAACATCACCCGAATCGGCTGCTGGGCCCACGCTCGGCGCAAGCTGATGGACGCCAAGGCCGTGCAAAAGAAGGGCAAAACCGGTAAAGCCGACCAAGGGTTGGCGTTTATCCAAAAGCTGTACGCCCTGGAGAAAGCCATCAAAGGGCAGCCACCGGATGAGCGCTACCGGCGCCGGCAACAAGAGGCCCAACCGGTCATCGACAAGCTCAGGGCCTGGCTTGAGAAAAGCCTGCCCCAGGTGCCGCCACAAACGGCGATCGGCAAAGCGCTGCATTATCTGCACACCCAGTGGCACCGCTTGGTGCGTTACCTGGATGACGGTGCTTATCCGATCGACAACAACCGGGCGGAGAACGCGATCCGGCCGTTCACGGTGGGCCGCAAGAACTGGCTCTTTGCCAACAGCCAGGCGGGCGCCAAGGCCAGCGCCAACCTGTACAGCCTGATCGAAACGGCCAAGGCCAATGGGCTGAATCCGTACGAATACCTGAAGACGGTTTTTAAAGAGTTGCCCAACGCGCAGAGCGTTGAGGCTATCGATACGCTGCTACCTTGGAACGTTAGCACCAATCCCAACTGGTCTTAACCGGGTGGTTGGTTGGGCGCTTACG
>NZ_JBCAQT010000035.1:0-3382 GCF_038419845.1 Marinimicrobium sp. C2-29 | reverse complement strand
GGGTGGGTCCGATGCACCAGCTCACCCATGTTCGTCGGGCCACTCCAGACCCCGGAACCGCTGTAGAGCACAATTGGCAACACCGGCGGCAACTTCCTGCCCCGTCGCAAAGGCTCATGCCGGATGATGTCCTGATACAACAGGCCCATATACGTCATGATCCGACAGGCCATAAAGTAGTCGTCGGAGGACTGAAACTCGATCAGCAGGTACAGATACAACCAATCCGGCCCCATCTTCACCCGCCAGATACTGTCGTCGTGGCGTTCTCGCAGGTCGTCCGTGGTAAAACTGGCCTTGAAGGGCTCCAACGTCTGAAAATCAATCTCGTCGATCCAGTCCGGCTTGACGAAGCCCTCCAGTAAATCCTGAACGATCCTGGGGTTGCTGAACAGCAGCTTGTAGCCCGCGTCGTACGGTGTGGAATCCTTGTTGTTACGCATAACGGCTCCCGAAAACTGTATAAATAAACAGTATTTCAGGTAGGCCGGATTGTCAACGCTGTACAGCGCGCCAAGAGCGATAGCCCGTAGGGTGGGCTCTGCCCACCGCATCGAATGTGCCATATGCCAATGGTGGGCAAAGCCCACCCTACTATCTGATCAAAAAAAATACCCTCCGTCCCCTTTTTTTGAAATGGGATCAATTCCATAAATCTGTGTAGGATATATAAGCGCAAGCGCCGCCTGCCGTAAATCAACGTGGAGCCCACCGATGACGGAATATTTTGTTCAAGCCTTTATCTACCTGGCCGCGGCCGTGATCGCGGTCCCGCTCGCCCGGCGCATGGGGTTGGGTTCAGTACTTGGCTACCTGGTCGCCGGGGTGGTGATCGGACCGGTCACCGGCCTGGTGGGACAGGAAACCACCACGATCCAGCATTTCGCCGAGTTTGGTGTGGTCATGATGCTCTTTCTGGTGGGGATGGAGTTGGACCCCAAGGCGCTCTGGGCCATGCGGGTGCGACTGGTCGGGATGGGCGGCCTGCAGGTCGGGCTCACGGCAGCGGCCGGCATGGGGATCGCCAGTTGGCTCGGCTTGCCCTGGCAGTCGGCGTTGGCGGTGGGCCTCATCTTTGCTCTATCTTCCACGGCCATCGTGTTGCAGACACTGAATGAAAAGGGGCTGGTCAAATCCGAGGGCGGACGCGGCGCGTTTTCGGTGCTGCTGTTCCAGGACATCGCCGTTATCCCGATGCTCGCGCTGATCCCGTTGCTGACCCTGCCCGGGTTGGCGGCGGTGGAGGGCGCTGATCACGCCGGTGGCCTCAGCCTGGTGGCGCACCTTCCGGCCTGGGGGCATGCGCTGGTCGTGATCGGTACCGTGGCGGCAGTGATCGTGGGCGGCTACTACCTGAGCCGGCCCCTGTTCCGATACGTGGTCCAGTCGGGGCTACGGGAAGTCTTCACCGCCACGGCGCTGATGCTGGTGATCGGGATTGCCGCCCTGATGAGTCTGGTGAATCTGTCTCCCGCTCTGGGGGCCTTCCTGGCCGGCGTGGTGCTGGCCAACAGTGAATTCCGACATGAACTCGAAGCCAATATCGAGCCGTTCAAGGGGCTGCTGCTGGGGCTGTTTTTCATCACTGTCGGCGCGGGCATCAATTTCGAGGTACTGACCGCGAACTGGAGCACCATTCTGGCACTGGGGCTGGCGGTCATCCTGGTAAAAGCCGGCATCCTGCTGGCGCTTGCCCGAGTGTTCGGCATTCGGGGCAGCAACGGCTGGCTGTTCACGCTGGGGCTGGCCCAGGCGGGCGAGTTCGGCTTTGTGTTGCTCGGCTACAGCATCCAGAACCAGGTGATCGCTCCGGAAACGGCCCAGCTCCTGTCGCTGGTCGTTGCCTTGTCGATGTTCCTGACGCCAGCCCTGTTCATCCTGTATGACCGGGTGGTTCTGCCCCGTTACCAGGCGGTCCGGAATGCCTCGCGCGAGGCCGATGCCATCGATGAGCAGGCCCCGGTCATCGTGGCCGGAGTGGGCCGCTTTGGGCAGGTGGTCTGCCGCCTGTTGCGCGCCAACCGGATTCCCCTGGTCGTGCTGGACCACGAGATCAAACAGATCGAAAACAGTCGCCGAATCAAGATGAAGACCTTCTTCGGCGATGCCAGCCGTCCGGACCTGCTGGAAACGGCCGGTATCGCCCAGGCACGGCTGTTTATCGTCGCCATCGATGACCGGGACCGGGCCGTGAACATGGTACGGCACGTGAAGCACACCCATCCGGGCGTCTGGGTGTTGGCGCGCGCCTTTGACCGCGGCCATAGCTACCAGTTGCGGGAGGCCGGTGCCGACGACGTGGTCAGTGAAACCTATCATTCGGCGCTGGAGCTGGGCGCCCATGCGCTGACGGCGATGGGTGTGCACCCGATGCGGGCAAAACAGACAACCTGGACCTTCATCGAGAAGGAGAATGCCCACCAGGACGAGCTGTTCGAGGCCTGGAAGGAGATTGAGGAAGGCATCCATTTCAGTCCGCGTTATGGCGAACTATTCATGAAGCTGGAGGAAGCCCTGGGCAGTGCCATGCAGCAAGACTGGGATGAACTCCGGCCGGAAACCGTGCCGGTGTGGACGCCTCTGGACAGGAAGGGCTCCGACGAGCGAGCCTGATTCTGCCGCCCAATCCCGGTAACTCTTTGTAGGGCGGATCGGTCCGACGTTTCGGAGCTGTAAGCGCATCCGCCGCAACTCAACGTGACGCAACGTCCGGAACGGTGAATGGACTCACAACCTCAACGAGCCAAACGCCTCAAGAGCCCGCAGGCTCAAACACATCTTCCAAGGTGTCAGCATCCAACACCCGATCACTCCACGCCTCGATCTGCTCTACCGGGGCGGCCTCAATGCGTCGCGTGGTCTCATCATCCAGAGCGCCAAACCGTTTCGTCAGAAACCGAGTCAGAATGGCAGCCGCCTCTTCCTTTCGCCCCTGCTCCAGGCCTTGTTTCAGCCCCTCCTTCTTCCACTGCTCGGTCCAATCATCCAGCTTTTCAGACAACATGGCGTCCACCTCATTCAAATTGTGAAGCTCCGGTATCGCTTCGTCTCTAAATCTTACTCTCAACAGCCGGTTTAGCCAAACCGCCACGGTGCGCTGCAGCGGGCGGCTGTCCGGGCCGCTAAGCAGTGCCTTCAGCTTCTTGACGCGGTGGTGCATCTCGCCGGTATTCTGGCTGAACCCCAGTCCGATCACATGCCCCAACACGTTCTCCGGATAGGCTTCACTAAAGCGCTCCGGAATATCCCGCTCCTCCACCAGGCAATAACTCAAATCCGGCACAAACCGCGCCAGGGCGGGGTGGGTCCGATGCACCAGCTCACCCATGTTCGTCGGGCCACTCCAGACCCCGGAACCGCTGTAGAGCACAATTGGCAACAC
>NZ_JBCAQT010000034.1:0-3927 GCF_038419845.1 Marinimicrobium sp. C2-29 | reverse complement strand
GGAAGAACTCAAGCATTCCCCATTATAAAAAGCCTTGATCGGAGAACCGGCGAATACCAAGGAAGGACCGGATGAGGCGAACTACCGAGGAATCCTCGATAGTTCGCCGAGACTAAGGCGACACGGTTAACAGTTATTCTATATGCAAAGAATTTCACTTACGTTTTTTGTAAATGGTGATAACCTTCCCATCGGAACTATACTTACTAACAATACCGTGACTTATGAGCTTCTCTATAAGCGCTAAGTTTGAACGTGAATCACTTAATTTTGGGACATCCGCTCCAACTGATGTCAGCTGAGGGTAGTCACCCTCAAGTACTTCCAATATTTCAGAGACCCGCTCAAAAGGCAAATCATCTAAATGAGGTTCAAGCAATGCTATCACATACCGGTTATCGACGCCGCCGTGGGCCAAACAAGCTACGACGTAAAATGAGACAGGACAACTATTATTCAAAGAAAACTCTGCCAGCTTAGTCAAATCATCCTGGTCACAATACTCAACGTACTGATCAGCCTGTTTCACCACTGCCACCTTTACCGCTAGTGCAATATTTTCACTAAGAAGGAAGTTAGTTAAATCATGACCCATAAGATCAGGAGAGACAAACGTTTCGAAGTGTGTAGAGGACTGAATGAAGCGCTCACGTGTGGGCCAGTCAGCATTAGCCAGATGTGAAAATGTCTCTTCGCTGTCCTCGACAATCTCTCTCTCCACGAGCAGTGCAAATAGCTCACCGTTCTCTAAAGGAATATCCTCTGCATGTAAGACCCCATTTAAATTCAAGCTACCCACAAGGCTGGCTCGGAGGTACGGAGACGGTAGATGATCTTTTGCCGATAGGATCTTAATTGCCACTCGCTCTTTATCACTGTCGTCCTCAGATTCTTGCTCTACGATCGCCTCAGAAGAGGTCAACACTTTTGCAAGATTCTCATCAATCTCACCAATTGAAGAAATGTAATTATTGATATTGCTAAACGTTGATGGGAATCGTTGATATAAAGCAAGTACTGGCCATGCGTCCTCCGAGACATCTTCGATGTCAGCAACAACACAGGAACCTGAAACACCTTCGACGAACCTACCAAACTGTTCAGCGTAACCGCCAATAACATCGTTAATCACATCGACGAAATGTTCCTCGGACTCAATCGTAACCGAAACCCCATCAACTGCTAATAGATAAGCATCCAGGCTATTCAAAATGTATCGGTACACAGCCTCATCTTCAACCAATATATTGTCTAGCGACAACTTCGTATCAGGGCCCAAAACCAATTTCAAGTTATCTAAATTTATTTCATAGAGATTCTTCTCTATAAAGACTTCTTTAACGATTGGTGATAATGGCTCTAGGCTAGATACCACAGCACGTGTTTTTAAGAAAACTTCAGAAATTCTTTCCACTTCCGATCGAGTAATTGATGTTGACTGCAAGACAGGAAGATCTTCATAATTAGACTTCAGGAATTCCGCTACGGACGAATCCGCTTGATACTTAAGCTTACTGCTCAAAGCCCCCAGCGCAACACTAATCAAATTTATGCGATTGTTATCATCTAAATCTACTTGGTCAACGAGGTACGATAGAGCCTTAGACGTCAACTTAACAAAGCGCTCAGCAAACAGCGTTGTCTCATTTGCGCTGCTCAAATAAGCCTGAAGAAATCGCTCTTCTTCGACACCGAAGCGGACTACCGACGTAAGCATAATATCCGCTTTATACACATCATTTCTCAAAAGATAGTCAAGAATCGCTACATTATACAGTGCAGGCTCTTTGAGAGACTTTCCTCCACACTCACGAATTACAGACTTAACATCTTCGTTGTCCAGCTCAAAGTACTCGTCCATGCTATTACGTTCAACATGATGAACTATGAAGTTCGTTGCAGCTGCACTCACCCTATCGCCATGAAATGTTGACGTATACAAAGTAAAGTTTCGATTGATGTGACCAGAGCGAATCAAGTGATATGCCAAACCTTTACTCAGCAAATCGCTTACTATGGCTTCAAAAGATTTTTCAGGATCCTTGGCATCAGACAACATTTCTGGATTCCTAAGAATATCTCCCATATCTGCGCTACGCAAAAAATTAACATTATCACGAAGCTGAGAGATCTCATCTTCAAGCTCAGAACGATATGCTTCGTCCCAGTCGTCCCTATCAATACTGGTATTTAATGCTCCTTCTATATCGCTTTTTACAAAACGCAAGGTATTACGTCCATATGGGTCTTGGCTATTCCAAGTCAACTCAGAATTGTCTGGGGCCTCAGCCAACTGCTTCCAGAACTCTTCAGATTCAATATAATCCCTATTAAACTTCTTTCCATCAAATGTCATTCTTTCGTTAGTACAATGAAAATTTGCTGAGCGTACGGTTCTATCTATGTGAGCAATTAATTTGCGTCCCAAAAAATCGCTGTTTTTAGGAACCCCATTAACTTTACTTAAACGCAAATGGATATCTCTTATCCTTTTATCGAAATTTGCTATACTTTTCAGAACGACCGTCCGAAACTTATCATATATTTCATCAAGTTTACTTTTCCCTACCCTAATTTCCTCAAAATCTGACAGGTGAGTACTTTTATACAACATCATTGCAAATAGCTCTGTCTCGCTAAGTTTTAACTGCTCTCCTGAACCTGAGAAAATTCTATCCCGAAATACAACGAACTCATTGCGTACATTTTTAAGAAGCCTCATATCGGGAATATACCGACTAGCTAGATCAATGAGATCCTCGTCAACCCGATGTTCAATACCGGCTAGGAGTTGAGATGCGATATCCCTGGCAGTTCGGTGGTTAATAAATGGTACAACCGGAATTACTAGGTCAAAAAACTTAGTCCGGTTCGCACGCACAGCCTCGGCTTGCGCAGGATCATCAATAACCAATGAAGATCTCTGACCCTTACCCCCCTCTTTCTTCGTACCAAGCTGGTCGAAAATGCTGTCTTTTATCGCATAGACGAATCGAATGGGTGTAGTACTCCTTTTGGGGGAGCTATTCAGCAAGGTGTTAAGGGATCTAAGTGTTTCGAAAATATATGAATCGTCAAAACGATCGATATCTTCAAAAATTACAATGTCTCTTTTAGACACCTCAAAGAAATAGACAATTTCGTCGAGATATTGATCAAAATAAGACGCTGATTTTTCGTCGAGTGTTACCGTCGCTGATCCAGCTGAGACGCGGCTTACATGAAGCCGCCCATAGGTGAGGTATCGGCCAGATAATACTAAAATCAATGCCAGTCCCCAAACCGCCAAATGGGTCCATACACCCACCTCGCCCACACTAAGAAGATCAGTGCCAATTTTTTCGGTCCACCCGGCTATAAGGAAAATCGCTGTGGACAGAATCCCAATGAGACTAGCTATTCCCACCTCCCGAGGCCAGCTGAAACGCTCAATCCTCTGAAACCGAGATCCCGGCGTCTTTTTAGGCTCCTCGCGGTAAAGAAGTTGTTTAACAATCTCTTGCTGAATACGATTTGTAGGTGTGGTGGCCTGTTTCGGAACAGATTCGTCAAAATTCGACGCTTCCATCGGCGCCAACGTGGATAATGATAACTCTACCACATGCTCTCTGTGCTGATTTGCAACCTCCGCCAAGATGCTGCTCTTTCCAACACCGTAGTTCCCTGACAACGCTATATTACGAACGCCTGGATCCTTTATGGCATCCTTAATCGCAGCTACGTAGCACCCATGCTCACGCTCAATGTACTCAGGAGTCAGAGGGGCGAGCCGCCAAGACCCTTCTTCTGGAGCGTTATGATGAGGAGACTTCATATCAAACACCTTGGCTTTCATTGAACTAAATATGTTTTTCAAAACGATTGTCTTCTAGGGGTGTCTACTCCAGAAGCCGCGAGGTTGACGCCATCAGCCATCGTGGTGGTTTG
>NZ_JBCAQT010000033.1:0-5150 GCF_038419845.1 Marinimicrobium sp. C2-29 | reverse complement strand
CAGGATGGCCAGGATCTGACTGTCGGTAAAACGTGACTTCTTCATGCAGAATCTCCTCTGGGGATAGATTACGAGAAAATTCTACTTATGAGTACCCTTAATTTATGGGAGGATTACCCAAGCACGGCCCTTTATACAGGCAGGGCATCACGGAAGCTGTCGGAGGAGGAGCGAACCCAGCTACTTGAAAACACTGAAAAACTGATAAAAAAGCTAGAGATTGAATACAGGGAGTCGGTTGATAAAACCTACGCGCAGCTAACGTTCCAACCAGAAAGAATGGACAGATCCGATCACTCCGCCAACAAGATCTCTTATGGTCCAGAACGACGCGTAACCTGTCATTACTGCCGAAATCCAATGCTGACACTCTTGACCACAGCTCCAGCGGTGGGCTACAAGTGCGCCACATGTAAGGAGAATAGGGTACCAATGCCCAGTCGGCGTAACTCTTGGAAAACTCGATGAGGAGTAACCACGTATGCGAGGCGTTTGTTACGAAAACGAACAAGGAAAGATTGATAAGGCACTGTAATGTTATTGGCCTAACACCTTTTCATAAGCGGCTTGGCGGAGCCACGTCCAGTGCCGAAGGCGCGCACTTGATGTATTGGTTATGCCTCGATAATTCCATGGTTTACGAGGTACTCGCATCCATCACCTGTGACTGAATACTGACTTATGACCACTTTGGTATAAGTCGGTCCTTTAGTGTTTGCCCGCAGGAAGGGGCCGTCTGTATTCTGGAACACATGACCATAAGGCTAGCATGAGTTATTTAGTGTCGCACTCGCAAACGCAAAAAATACTCGATAGCCTGGGGCTGTCACACAGCCCGCTAGCCAATGGCCGAAGCTATCGGTTGCTTAACAGTATCGATAGGTTTAACCGTGAGGGGGTCGGTGTCGGACGCGCTCCGTCTGCACTGCCGACGGATTTTTGCCGGAATTTTTTACAAAGCGCGTTGCCCGACAAACTGCCTAGCCCCCTAAGCGCCTGTTTCAAAATGAAAAAGTAACCACCGGCATGGGCCTTGCCTTATTCCCTCTCCCCCTGCCGACGGACGACCTGGTTCGCCCGCCTAAGTCCATGCGCTTCGCGGTGGCGGAGCCTGTCAATGAGGGTGTGCTCATGAATCCCCGATTGTTTCCCGTTATACGTCCGTGTCGCAGCGCGTCGGTGCTCGGCACGCTCTTGCTATGGGGGCTGTTGGCAAGCCCCCTGGTTGCTAGTGAGGCGGTCACCGTCACACTGGCCTTTGAGACCCAGGTCCTGGATCTCGACACCGGTTCGGTGCAGCCGCTCGATCCCGCCGCACCGCTCGACCCCGAGGGCGCGGATCTGCTCGTGGCCTACCATGCCGACCGCAGTCCCCACGCTGTAGCCGTGCTCGCCGATGAGAGCGCCGAGCTGGCCTTTCTGTCGGGTGTGAGCTTCGACTCGGTGACCGCCGAAGATATCGCCACGTTAAGTTTTACGGCCACGGCGCCGGACCGCTCACTGACCGGCTCAGACACCCTGGTGGTGCGCACCGACACCGGGGCGGTATTCAAACTCGGCCAGGCGCTCGAGCAGGCGACGGCCGTCGAGCTCACCTACGTGCAGCTGCAATAAGGAGACGGCCATGAAAAAAGTTAAATGGGTTTACTGGCTGGGCCTGGCGCTGCTCAGCATCCTGGCTGCCGCACCCGCCCAAGCGCTCACCGCTACCGAGGTGCAGAAATTGCTGGCCGCCGACGGCGCGGCGAACGACTTCTTCGGCGTTTCCATATCTGTCGATGGGAACACGGCCCTGATTGGCGCTCGGAGCGATGATGAGAACGGCAGCAACTCCGGCTCGGCCTATGTGTTCACCCGTGATGCGAGTGGCGCCTGGAGC
This sequence comes from Marinimicrobium sp. C2-29, assembly GCF_038419845.1. NCBI lineage: Bacteria > Pseudomonadati > Pseudomonadota > Gammaproteobacteria > Cellvibrionales > Cellvibrionaceae > Marinimicrobium > Marinimicrobium sp. C2-29. Next base: position 3,271 of record NZ_JBCAQT010000033.1, on the reverse strand, counting down.
CAGCAGGCCAAACTGCTGGCCGCCGACGGCGCGGCTGACGACTTCTTCGGCTGGTCCGTATCCGTCGACGGGGGCACGGCCCTGATTGGCGCCCTAAGAGACGACACCGGTTCGGTCTATGTCTTCACCCGCGATGCGAGTGGCGCTTGGACCCAGAAGGCCAAGCTGCTGGCCATCGACGGCGCGTTGGGGGACAGCTTCGGAGTGTCCGTATCCGTCGACGGGGACACGGCCCTGATTGGCGCCTCTTTAGACGACGACAAAGGCTTCAGCTCCGGTTCGGCCTATGTCTTCACCCGTGATGCGTCCGGCAACTGGAGCCAGCAGGCCAAGCTGCTGGCCGCCGACGGCGCGGCTTACGAGTGGTTCGGTTGGTCCGTATCTGTCGATGGGGACACCGCCCTGATTGGCGCCCGGCTCAACAACTTCAGCGGCAACGGCCCCGGCTCGGCCTATGTCTTCACCCGTGATGCGTCCGGCAACTGGAGCCAGCAGGCCAAACTGCTGGCCGCCGACGGCGCGGCTGAAGACAGATTCGGTTGGTCCGTGTCTGTCGATGGGGACTCGGCCCTGATTGGCGTCCCGAGAGATGACGACGACGGCCGCCAATCCGGCTCGGCCTATGTGTATACGCGCGATGCGAGTGGTGCCTGGAGCCAGCAGGCCAAACTGCTAGCCGCCGACGGTGCGGCTGACGACAGATTCGGTTGGTCCGTGTCTGTCGATGGGGATTCGGCCCTGATTGCCACCCCTTTCGACGCTGACAACGGCTTCCGCTCCGGTTCGGCCTATGTCTTCACCCGCGATGCGAGTGGCGCCTGGACCCAGCAGGCCAAGCTGCTGGCCACCGACCGCGCGTTGAATGACAGATTCGGAGTGTCCGTATCCGTCGACGGGGACACGGCCCTGATTGGCGCCTTTTTAGACGACGACAACGGCACCGACTCCGGCTCGGCCTATGTCTTCCAACTGGGCGATCCCGATGCGGACGGCGACGGCGTTCTGGACGCCTCGGACAACTGCCCGGCTGTCCCGAATGCCGACCAGGCGGACAACGACGCCGACGGCATAGGCGATGCCTGCGACACCGACGATGACAACGACGGGGTCCCCGACAGTGAAGACAATTGTCCCTTCAGCGCCAACGCCGACCAGCTCGACACCGACGGCGATGGCGCCGGCGATGCCTGCGATGGCGACGCCGACGGTGACGGCGTGGCCAATGAAACAGACCTCTGCCCGTTCAATCCCGACCCGCTCCAGAGTGACGCCGACGGGGACGGCCTGGGCGATGCCTGCGATCCGGACGACGACAACGACGGCGTGGAGGATACGGCGGATAACTGCCCGCTGACCCCCAACCCGGATCAGTCCGATCAGGACGGTGACAACATCGGCGATGCCTGTGACGCTGACCGCGACGGGGACGGCGTCGACAACAACGTCGACAACTGCCCGCTCACCGCCAATGCCGACCAGCTTGATACGGACGCCGATGGCCAGGGCGACGCCTGCGACAGTGACGATGACAACGACGGGGTGGCCGACGGCGACGATAACTGCCCGCTCACGCCCAATGCGGACCAGGCGGATGCCGATGGTGACGCCCTGGGCAACGTCTGTGATCCGGACGACGACAACGACGGCGTGGAGGATACGGCGGACAACTGCCCGCTGTTGGCCAACCCGAGCCAAGCCGATGCCGACGGTGACGGCCTGGGCGATGCCTGCGACCCGGACGATGACAACGACACAGTGCCCGACGACGTGGATAACTGTCCGGTGGTGGCGAACGCCGATCAGTCCGATGCCGACGGCGATGGGCTGGGCGATGTCTGTGACAGCGACCTGGACGACGACGGACAACCGAACGACACTGACAACTGTCCGGCCAACCCCAACCCGGATCAGGCCGATCTGGACGGCGATGGGGTCGGCGATCTGTGCGACGATGACATCGACGGTGACGGGCACCTGAATGAAAACGACAATTGCCCGGCGGCCGCCAACGCCGATCAGGCCGACCACGACGGTGACGGCCTTGGCGATATCTGCGATGACGACGACGACAACGACAACGTGGATGACACCGCTGATAACTGCCCGCTGACGGCCAATTCGTCGCAAGCGGACTTCGACGGAGACGGGCTGGGCGATGCCTGCGACCCGGACGTTGACGGTGATGGAGTGGCCAACGGCGCCGACAGCTGCCCGGCCACCGAGCTGGGTGAGACCGTCGAGCTGGGCACCGGCTGCTCGCTCGCGCAGCTGTGTCCCTGCGATGGACCGCGCGGTTCTACCGAGCCCTGGCGCAACCACGGCAAATACGTCTCCTGCGTGGCCAAGAGCGCGGAGACCTTTGTCGAGCAGGGCCTGATGACCGAGATCGAGAAGGACGAGGTCGTCTCAATAGCGGCTGAGTCGGGCTGCGGTCACAAGAACCGCTAACCGCACTCCTGTGAACCGGTGGGGCGGCCTTCGGGCCGCCCCATTTTTTTGGTCGGGCGCCCCGGTGCGTCACCCAATGATAGCTTTGGTGCCGCCGAGCTGTGTCAGCGATGTAGAGTGTGTAGTTGCGGAGCCAGGGTTATTCTTGAAGAGGAAATGGCTATGGATCCACCCGGATAGGGGAAGACCGATGTATTTCATCGGTTCGGATCAATTCCCAAGAGTCGTATAGTTTGCCTTAACAGTCTTCAAAGCTATCTTCAGCAGGCGGCGAGGGCGCTGTAAGTCCGTCCTAGCGCGGAATCCCAGCTGTTTCGAAGGTCGACCTAGCCCGAAGATGAGTCAGTCGTCGGCGGCAAGCTCTTCTGGGGCATCCAGCGCTTCCCCCCGGATAAAACTCTTCACTCGGGTTACCCATAAAGATGTATGTATCCTGGGTTTTTCCAACAAATCCCTTATCACGGGGTCGTCAGCGCCTACTCTGGGGTCCAGCCAAGTCTTGATGGTCTGCGGATCCAGAGGCAAAACAAAAACTGGGGTATAGACTTGTCATGGTAACGGGAGAACCTGGGATGTGGCGGCCGGGCGATGACCGCCATAGAGCGGATGGACTCCCCGCCCTGGGTGGGCCAATCCTGGTAAACCGTCCCGACCGCCAGTCCGCGCTCGCTTTTCATCAAATACCGGTCCCGACATTTGGATTCCCCGACTTCAGTACCCAATATGAGCCCTCGGCTGGTTGCGATGGCCGGTTTCCACATGTAGTGGTCAACTAATTCCGGACAATAAGTTAGATGGATTTTCCGCTTTTGCCGGTGGCACG
>NZ_JBCAQT010000032.1:0-2154 GCF_038419845.1 Marinimicrobium sp. C2-29 | reverse complement strand
GTCAAAAAAGTTTCAAAAAGCCCTTGCGCGGTCCGGTGTAGATCCGTATAGTTCGCCCTCTTCACGGGACGGAGGGAAGGCCAGAAGGACGGGCCGGAGCTTGAAAAACTTTTTAAAAATTAAGGGTTTACAAGCGAAAGTTAAGATGTATAATGCGCAGCTCTTGAGGGACAAAGAGCGGATCGAGAGGCCGGCAAGGCCGCTGACCGATCCGGTGTTTTGAGACAGTTTTTGACGCTCTTCGGGGCCGACAAAAAAGATTCAAAAAACACTTGCTAAAACGGATTTGATGCGTATAATTCGCATCCCACGGTACGAGGCGTCGCCCTCACCGAGAGTTCTTTAACAGCGAGATCAAGCAATGCGTGTGGGCGCTTGCGAGGCAATCAGCGACACAAAGATTGTCAGACGCAAGTGACCCGACAATTCATCAAAAGATGTTTTTAGGTTAACAACACGTCTGAGCAGCAAAATTAAGGTCTTTGAAGTATTCGGGCTGAGGTATTCAACGTTTCGACGTTGTCTGTAGTAGCTCGAAATAAAGACCGCATGATTTAAACTGAAGAGTTTGATCATGGCTCAGATTGAACGCTGGCGGCAGGCCTAACACATGCAAGTCGAGCGAGAAAGCCCTTCGGGGTGAGTACAGCGGCGGACGGGTGAGTAACGCGTGGGAATCTGCCCAGTAGTGGGGGATAGCCCGGGGAAACTCGGATTAATACCGCATACGCCCTACGGGGGAAAGCAGGGGATCTTCGGACCTTGCGCTATTGGATGAGCCCGCGTCAGATTAGCTTGTTGGTGGGGTAATGGCCTACCAAGGCGACGATCTGTAGCTGGTCTGAGAGGATGATCAGCCACATCGGGACTGAGACACGGCCCGAACTCCTACGGGAGGCAGCAGTGGGGAATATTGGACAATGGGGGCAACCCTGATCCAGCCATGCCGCGTGTGTGAAGAAGGCCTTCGGGTTGTAAAGCACTTTCAGCGAGGAGGAAAGCCTGATGGCTAATACCCATCGGGGGTGACGTTACTCGCAGAAGAAGCACCGGCTAACTCCGTGCCAGCAGCCGCGGTAATACGGAGGGTGCAAGCGTTAATCGGAATTACTGGGCGTAAAGCGCACGTAGGCGGCTGTTTAAGCTAGCTGTGAAAGCCCCGGGCTTAACCTGGGAACTGCAGTTAGAACTGGGCAGCTAGAGTACAGTAGAGGAGTGTGGAATTTCCTGTGTAGCGGTGAAATGCGTAGATATAGGAAGGAACATCAGTGGCGAAGGCGACACTCTGGACTGATACTGACGCTGAGGTGCGAAAGCGTGGGGAGCAAACAGGATTAGATACCCTGGTAGTCCACGCCGTAAACGATGTCTACTAGCCGTTGGGAGCCTTGAGCTCTTAGTGGCGCAGCTAACGCACTAAGTAGACCGCCTGGGGAGTACGGCCGCAAGGTTAAAACTCAAATGAATTGACGGGGGCCCGCACAAGCGGTGGAGCATGTGGTTTAATTCGACGCAACGCGAAGAACCTTACCAGGTCTTGACATCCTGAGAACTTTCTAGAGATAGATTGGTGCCTTCGGGAACTCAGTGACAGGTGCTGCATGGCCGTCGTCAGCTCGTGTCGTGAGATGTTGGGTTAAGTCCCGTAACGAGCGCAACCCTTGTCCTTAGTTGCCAGCACGTAATGGTGGGAACTCTAAGGAGACTGCCGGTGACAAACCGGAGGAAGGTGGGGATGACGTCAGGTCATCATGGCCCTTACGACCTGGGCTACACACGTGCTACAATGGTCGGTACAGAGGGTTGCCAATCCGCGAGGTGGAGCTAATCCCATAAAACCGATCGTAGTCCGGATTGGAGTCTGCAACTCGACTCCATGAAGTCGGAATCGCTAGTAATCGTGAATCAGAATGTCACGGTGAATACGTTCCCGGGCCTTGTACACACCGCCCGTCACACCATGGGAGTGGGTTGCACCAGAAGTGGCTAGTCTAACCTTACGGGGGACGGTCACCACGGTGTGATTCATGACTGGGGTGAAGTCGTAACAAGGTAGCCCTAGGGGAACCTGGGGCTGGATCACCTCCTTAAACGATACGCTGAGAGTTTCGTAAGCGTCCACACGCATTGCTTGATCGACTGGATTAGCAGTAA
>NZ_JBCAQT010000031.1:0-3523 GCF_038419845.1 Marinimicrobium sp. C2-29 | reverse complement strand
TTGGGGCTATAGCTCAGCTGGGAGAGCGCCTGCCTTGCACGCAGGAGGTCAGCGGTTCGATCCCGCTTAGCTCCACCACTTTTCAGGGTTTTTCGAAGATTGCTTGATCTTTATTTGCTGCTAATTGATAGAAGTCAGTCATTTGTTTTTTGGTTCAGAAAACAATTGACTGGTTTTTACGCCAGATGCTCTTTAACAAGGTGAAATGTAAAGTTGTACATTGCTGATTAAAAGCGACGATTGTGTATTCTCTGCACAAGAGTCCGGCGGTTACAACGACTCAAATAGAACCCTCGCAGTTTACTGTGACGGTTTTGTGAAAGCGTTGTAACAATCGTTTTAAGCAGTCGCTTGTGTTATATGGTCAAGCGACTAAGCGCACACGGTGGATGCCTAGGCAGTTGGAGGCGATGAAGGACGTAGGAGCCTGCGATAAGCGCGGGGGAGCTGGCAAACACGCTATGATCCCGCGATTTCCGAATGGGGAAACCCACTCATTGTAAGATGAGTATCCCACACTGAATACATAGGTGTGGGAGGCGAACCCGGGGAACTGAAACATCTAAGTACCCGGAGGAAAAGAAATCAACCGAGATTCCCCAAGTAGCGGCGAGCGAACGGGGAGCAGCCCTTAAGCATTTTTTGTCTTAGTGGAATCTTCTGGAAAGTTGAGCGATACAGGGTGATAGCCCCGTACACGAAAAGGCATTAGATGTGAAATCGAGTAGGTCGGGACACGTGTTATCTTGACTGAATATGGGGGGACCATCCTCCAAGGCTAAATACTCCCAACTGACCGATAGTGAACCAGTACCGTGAGGGAAAGGCGAAAAGAACCCCTGTGAGGGGAGTGAAATAGATCCTGAAACCGTGTGCGTACAAGCAGTCGGAGCGGACTTGTTCCGTGACGGCGTACCTTTTGTATAATGGGTCAGCGACTTATTGTCTGTGGCAAGGTTAACCGTATAGGGGAGCCGTAGGGAAACCGAGTCTTAATAGGGCGTCCAGTCGCAGGCATTAGACCCGAAACCCGGCGATCTATCCATGGGCAGGTTGAAGATTGAGTAACATCAATTGGAGGACCGAACTCACGTATGTTGAAAAATGCGGAGATGACCTGTGGATCGGAGTGAAAGGCTAATCAAGCCGGGAGATAGCTGGTTCTCCCCGAAAACTATTTAGGTAGTGCGTCATGTCTCACCCTGGGGGGTAGAGCACTGTTTGGGCTAGGGGGTCATCCCGACTTACCAACCCCATGCAAACTCCGAATACCCAGGAGTGCAATCATGGCAGACAGACGGCGGGTGCTAACGTTCGTCGTCAAGAGGGCAACAACCCAGACCGCCAGCTAAGGTCCCAAATATCAGTTAAGTGGGAAACGATGTGGGAAGGCCCAGACAGCTAGGAGGTTGGCTTAGAAGCAGCCATCCTTTAAAGAAAGCGTAATAGCTCACTAGTCGAGTCGGCCCGCGCGGAAGATTTAACGGGGCTCAAACTGATAACCGAAGCTGCGGATGCAACTTGTTGCATGGTAGGGGAGCGTTCTGTACGCCTGCGAAGGTGAATCGAGAGGTTTGCTGGAGGTATCAGAAGTGCGAATGCTGACATGAGTAACGATAATGGGAGTGAAAAACTCCCACGCCGGAAGACCAAGGGTTCCTGTCCAACGCTAATCGGGACAGGGTTAGTCGGCCCCTAAGGTGAGGCCGAAAGGCGTAATCGATGGGAAACAGGTTAACATTCCTGTACTCCTCTTTACTGCGATGGAGGGACGGAGAAGGCTAGGCCAGCGCGGCGTTGGTTGTCCGCGTGAAAGGTTGTAGGCTGAGATCTTAGGCAAATCCGGGATCTTAAGGCCGAGAACTGATGACGAGTGCTCTTTTTAGAGCGCGAAGTGGTTGATGCCATGCTTCCAAGAAAAGCTTCTAAGCTTCAGGTAAAGAGGAACCGTACTCGAAACCGACACAGGTGGTCAGGTAGAGAATACCAAGGCGCTTGAGAGAACTCGGGTGAAGGAACTAGGCAAAATGGTACCGTAACTTCGGGAGAAGGTACGCTGCCGGCGGTGATGGGACTTGCTCCCTAAGCTGTTGGCAGTCGAAGTGACCAGGTGGCTGCGACTGTTTATTAAAAACATAGTACTCTGCGAACACGTAAGTGGAAGTATAGGGTATGACGCCTGCCCGGTGCCGGAAGGTTAAATGATGGGGTTAGCTTCGGCGAAGCTCTTGATTGAAGCCCCGGTAAACGGCGGCCGTAACTATAACGGTCCTAAGGTAGCGAAATTCCTTGTCGGGTAAGTTCCGACCTGCACGAATGGCGTAACGATGGCCACGCTGTCTCCACCCGAGACTCAGTGAAATTGAAATCGCTGTTAAGATGCAGTGTACCCGCGGCTAGACGGAAAGACCCCGTGAACCTTTACTATAGCTTTACACTGAACTCTGAGCCTATTTGTGTAGGATAGGTGGGAGGCTTTGAAGCGGTAACGCCAGTTATCGTGGAGCCACCCTTGAAATACCACCCTGGTATGTTTGGGGTTCTAACGCAGGTCCCTTACCGGGATCGCGGACAGTGTATGGTGGGTAGTTTGACTGGGGCGGTCTCCTCCCAAAGAGTAACGGAGGAGCACGAAGGTTGGCTAATCCTGGTCGGAAATCAGGAGGTTAGTGTAATGGCACAAGCCAGCTTAACTGCGAGACTGACACGTCGAGCAGGTACGAAAGTAGGTCATAGTGATCCGGTGGTTCTGTATGGAAGGGCCATCGCTCAACGGATAAAAGGTACTCCGGGGATAACAGGCTGATACCGCCCAAGAGTTCACATCGACGGCGGTGTTTGGCACCTCGATGTCGGCTCATCACATCCTGGGGCTGAAGCCGGTCCCAAGGGTATGGCTGTTCGCCATTTAAAGTGGTACGCGAGCTGGGTTTAGAACGTCGTGAGACAGTTCGGTCCCTATCTGCCGTGGGCGTTGGAGAATTGAGAAGAGCTGCTCCTAGTACGAGAGGACCGGAGTGGACGAACCCCTGGTGTTCGGGTTGTCATGCCAATGGCATTGCCCGGTAGCTACGTTCGGATGGGATAACCGCTGAAAGCATCTAAGCGGGAAGCCTCCTTCAAGATGAGTTCTCCCTGGGATTTCGAATCCCCTAAAGGGCCCTGGAAGACTACCAGGTTGATAGGCTGGGTGTGGAAGCGCTGCGAGGCGTTGAGCTAACCAGTACTAATTGCCCGTGAGGCTTGACCATATAACAGAGGCGACTGATTAAAACGCAGCCGGACTCTTGTTCAGAAGACACAATCGCGTACAGCGTGTGCAACTTTACATTTCACCCCCTATTTGGGTCGATCAAGGTACGCCTACCGGCGGTAAAACCTTCGAGCCCATACCAGTTTGCTTGACGATCATAGCGAGTTGGAACCACCTGATCCCATTCCGAACTCAGAAGTGAAACGACTTAGCGCCGATGGTAGTGTGGGCCTTGCCCATGTGAGAGTAGGTCATCGTCAAGCTCCTAAA
>NZ_JBCAQT010000030.1:0-6728 GCF_038419845.1 Marinimicrobium sp. C2-29 | reverse complement strand
CAGGATGGCCAGGATCTGACTGTCGGTAAAACGTGACTTCTTCATGCAGAATCTCCTCTGGGGATAGATTACGAGAAAATTCTACTTATGAGTACCCTTAATTTATGGGAGGATTACCGTCCAACGCGTCTTTCACAAGCATCCTGTTCACCGTGGGTATCACACCTCCACACCTTCAACAAGATTTGCAAACCTCCCGTAACATGATAAAAGCTCGCAGTCCTCGCTTAATGGACTTTCCGAAAATAGTTTGCTCAGCCCTACCCGACCGATTGGATAATAACTTTCCATTTTATCAATTTCTTCAAAATAAGGCTTCAATGCTTCGCGCGCTTCATTCGCCGCACTCACACTGCTCTTTCGTAAGAGCATTCTTTCAAGCGCCTTCCTTTCATTATTGATTTTCTCTAGCTTCTCCAGTGAGTCGCGCAACAATTCAGGAGTAATAAAATTATCCAGGTAAGCCAGATTCATTCTCCCAATACCGCCGGGACAAAGACGCGCACTCTCACTCACTGAAAGTTGAGACAGTTCACGCTGGAACTCTTTAATGCCGGCTTTACCTTCACCGCCGCACAGGTCAAGTGAACCTTGAGTTTGAAAACAGCCTGTATGCGAATCGGACTCGGGAGCATCGTTGTGCGAGCCATTGAGCGCTCCAAGATGAAACAGCTCCATCACGATCAACGCCAGAAGGATAAACGCCGTCGCTAAACCCAATGCGCCACTAAGCAGCAACGTCCTTTCAGGCCCCAGACTTCCTTTGACGAGCTCTAGAGCGACATTTGCGAGGGTTAAGACGACAGGAAGAAATAGTAATATATAGCGGGACTTTGAATCAGTGATTTGCTTGGTCATAAAAATTCCTTTTTATTACAGGCTATCTAAGGTTCACAGTGGCTTAATCGAACAACCTTTGGGCAGGTTCCATCCGCCAACGCAAGGGCATTCAAACATGTGACCTGCGACTAATTCAAGGAACTGGATCACAATACCGCGGCCGGTCTTCCCAAGCCGAAATCGCCTAGCCAGAAGTACTGTTCAATCAACTGCAGCTTCTGGCGCAGATAGCGACTGCCGGGCAATGGCGACTGCGGTCCGCCCGAGAGCAAAGGGGGTATCGGGATCAGCCAGCTCCTTGAGCGCGAACGCCGGACACATTAGCCCGGCGTGAACACTCAAGGACGAGTCTTTCTCAATTGAAGCCTACTGATCGGTTGCGTCCCAGACCTGGCCAGAGGCGGTGCCGTCCTCTGCCGGGTTGAAAACCTCCACCGCCATCACCTGATAGGTGGGGTCATCACTGGCATTCAGGTTGTCCATGTCCGGAATGATCCAGCCGGTATCGGCCCAGGCCTGGACGTGATCGGCAAAGATGATTTCATTCTCCTCTCCCAGCGGGCGCTCTTCGGTCGGCTTGCTCCAGTACTGGTAGAAGGTGGAGGGACCGTTGATTGAGGGCTTCTCCTCCCGTATTGAACGGTAGGTGGAATACTCAACCCCATTGCTGGTGAAGGTTTTGCCGTAGGTACCATCCTGACTGGGATCGTAGGTCCAGCGCTGCAGAATATAGTATTCCACCAGGTGCTCCGGGTTTGAGGTCGACATCTCCTCATCGTAGCCCCAGCCATAGACGGTAATGTAGCTCGCGCCGCTATCTTCGTCGAAACGGTAGCCAATGACCCGATCTTCGTCACCATAGTGCCAGCCCGGACCGCCCACGTAGTTGTAGCCGCCACCTTCCCAGCTGACGCTGAAGGAGCCATCGGTGCTCAGGTCCAACGAGGTCGAGCCGCCGTCCTTCCAGTGCGTGAAGAAAAAGTCACCCACATGGCCCGTGGCGTGATTTTCGGTAATGAGCGTGTCTTCGGAGAACTTTTGAGTGTATGCCTCAAACTTGTCCAGGCCACTGACGGCAGGGGCCTCAGTCGCCTCATCGCCGGTTGTTTCTGGTGCTTTCTGCTCCTCTGTACAGCCCACGAGCCCGCACATGGCCAGAAAAACGGCTGTCGTCATACGGAAATTGTTATTCAAACGGGTACCCTCCAAATCTGTTCAATAGCCCACCCCTTCAATGAATACAGGGGAATCGGTGATTTTATCATATAGTCATTATGACACTTTCCAATTAAAACACTTCTCAGCCCCAAAGCCAACGTCCCATTGCTAAAGCAGCCACACACTTTAGAAAATAAGCCAAATTCTAAGCATAGCCGATACCCTGGGCCAACTATTCCCTCAGGATTTCTTGCGTGAAAACTCGCCATGACAACCGCTCTAAAGAGACAAGCTTCGGTTGCGGCAACGCAGCAGGCCACAATGGGGAGCGACAGGTTGAAACTGTGGGCACTCACGTATGCCATCCACATGACTGGAGCGGCACCACATATAGCATTTTGTTATAAGAAAAATTCTTGCCTGCGCTGAATTTGGTGTTCAGTTATGGTACTTTTTCATCATCCGATATGCTTATGATTTCCATAAATTATTTGTAATAACTGCCTAGAAAACCAACAAGGATTCTTTTATGCAGGTAAGCAACGCACTTTCTCTTATCGCCCTTGCGCTGACTCTTACAGCATGTGGCGGAAGCTCTGGCAGCAACACTGTTGGCGACGGCACCTCCAGCACAGCCCAAACCAATAGCTCCGACAGCGACGACGCACAATCCTCCAGTTCAAGCTCAAGTGTGCCTTCCGACGGCAAAGACCCCACGGCCACCATTTTATTCCCGACAAAAACCTCAAGCACTGATCAGGATAAAATCACGATTCGGGGGGTCGCTTCCGATGCTTCCGGGATCAGTACGGTTTATGTAAATGGCCACAAAGCAACATTGGTAAGTAGCTCATCAAATGACATCCCCACAGAAGAGGCCTGGCAAGTTACATTGCCGTTGAAGGGTGGCGACAACACCTTCACCGTGGACGCAACAGACAGAAGCGGAGACACCACCACATCAGCGGACCAGGTGTCCGTAACCGCCAGCTCGCTACAAATTCCCACCAACTTCAGCTTCAACCCCGACACTCAGACATTGTATGGGTTTGCGCCACACGACATCGTCGATTTTGATTTGAATTCAAAACAACAGAGAGTGCATGTTGAAAGAGATCACCTTCCGATTAGCGGCTGCTTTCATACCGGATCCTCCAGCTACTATTATCTGAATCCCGCCAACTCGGATCATTTCGAGTTATATCGAGTGGCGATCAACGATGAATCAACGGCTGAGCCAGTCATGGAGGGTTATTTTCCGATCGATCAAGATTATGCAAGCTTTACAACAAAATTGGTTTGTGATTCACACCAAGATGCGCTTTATTTTCTGGTGAATCACAGCCTGTCTTTACAAGGAATTGATCACTCAAAGATCTATCGCCGGGTATTGGGCACGAATTCGGACTGGAACCTTCTCTACGAAACAGAAGGTAACTCACCCGTGATTACCGATATGGTTACCGGCCCAGAATCCATTATTGCCTACTCAAGGGCCCAAAAGAGAATTGTCGCCATATCGAAAGAGGGTGGCTCATCAACAACGTTGTTTGATAACTATTTTTCCTTTGTTATTAACATCGCCTACGGCTCGACCGAAAATGATGTTTATTTGACGACGTTCGACGGCATCGACCATGTCAACATTCCTGAACAAAGTATCAGTACGATTGGCGAAGTGACGTCTGACGACCCGCTAGATTTTTCGCAGCCAGGTTCTACCCACCTGGACCCAATAAATCACCGGTTTCTTATTGGTGACAGCGACTATGACAGCATCATCGCTATTGACCAAAATACTGGAAATCGATCCGTCGTTCTTAGTAGCGATATGGGTTCCGATTCCAGGATCATCGCCATTCGCGATATAATCCTTAATCAGAAAGAAACCTATGCTTATATTATGGACGATGGAGGGAACGCCTCTGAGAAAGTATTTGAAATAGATATGACCACCGGTGATAAACGACTTATCGGAGACATCAATAGTCAGGCTAATATAAGGGGAGGGAGTCTTGAGCTAGATGAATCGAACGAAGTGTTGTATGCGGCGACAGAAGATTCCGTCTATCGTATTGACTTTACCACGAATGCGACAACGACCCTCGCCTTAGCCGATATCAACCAAGGAGAGGTTTTCTCCTCAATCTCTGCTATTGCTTTAGATAAGGAAAGCGGCCAGCTGTTTATTTCAGACGCTCAACAGGAGAAGATTGTCGCTCTCAATGTTAATACGATGGAAACCACACTGGTAGCGGGCGAATTCAGAGGGGAGGGGCAGGTTTTCTCGGATATCAACGGGCTGGTTTTTGACCCAAAAACCAATACTCTATATGCCAGTAACCAGGGCCACGGAAACGTTCACAAAGTGGACCCGGAAACAGGAGACCGCACAGAGTTCGCAACAACCTGCGCCCCCTCTTTGATAGCAGGAGAGCCCGACATGATCATGGACCTCAGTTTCGATTCAGCTCTCAACGAACTACTGTTACTCGGCCACCGGGTTACCCGCATCAACGTCACCGACTCGACTTGTGACTATGACAATTACGGCTTCCTGCTATCTATTGAGCCCCTGCCAGAGAGTCGCCTACTAGCCGGGGCAGGCGGGGAGCTTCGTCTGATTGATGAAGAAACCGGCGAAACAGTGGTGATCTCCCAATAACCCTTCGTTAGGATTTATCGTTGGACTTTTTGTCCTGCCAAGGCCATCTACCGTACATCTCCACCTCCAGCGTAAAGCTGAGGAACGTACGGATCAGGACGACAATGGCCAGTCCTCCTACCGTCTCGAAAGTAAGCTCTACCGCGACGGTGTATATGATGTCCGCTGCCACAAGGAGCTCTAGCCCGAGCAAAATGCCCCGACCCAAGGTTTGGCGCAGATCCTGGAAGACGACGCTGGTTTTGGTTTTTTTTAACAGACTGACCGCTGCACGACACAAGGCGTACAGCGTAAACAGAGTAATTATGCCGATTCCGATGGCTTCAATAAGCTCAGCGCACCATGAGGCAAAAGGCGATATAAAGCTATCCATGTTAACTCCTTCCGCATCAGCGGACACACTCTTGACGATTTCCAGCCTTCCGGGAATGACCTGAGATCACACTCGCCTGCCATGCGTCCTGGACTCCGCCACCCCAAAACTCAGGATACCCGACGAACAGGCCTCCTAGCACGACTTATTAGGAGGCAATATCCTTGGACATCACACTCACCGTCACGCCTTGATACTCACACTGCTCCAAAAGGCCCCAGCCGAGTTTCTCATATAGCGTAGCTGCAAATTCTGTGTAGAGATACCAGGTATTGACACCTGACTGAGCGGCCTCGCTCTCACATCGAGCGATCAACGCTGAAGCGATACCCTGGCGCCGGAAGCGCTCTTTTACATAAACGGAAGCCAGCCAAGGGAACAAGTCCGGCCTGGTTTTCATATCCTGTTGAACCAATGCCGCAGAACCGATCAGTTCGTCCCCTGAAACTGCAATAAATATTGACGGAATACCCTCTCGCCCTGCTGCATCAGCAATGGCTTCGGCTCGCATTTCCAGGGTAAGCGACGGATTAAAGTGGCTCCACTCCGCGTGATGAAGCTCAGCCAACTCCCGAACAAACTCTTTATGATCGGCCAGAGGGACAATTTGCATAGTTTCTGCCTCTTAATCGCGCAAGCAAGTGAGTGGCTGGTCAGGCAGCCGACCGCAACAACAGGGGCGGGCCCATCACCGAACCGCCGGGATAATGTGCTTCTCAATCAGTTTCAACTGCTGCCGCAGGTAGCGGCTGCCGGGTGATGGTGGCGTGGGGTCTGAAGTCATCACGACCGTCAGCTCCAGGGAGGGAATCACGTACAGCAGCTGTCCGCCATAGCCGCGCCCATAGTAGCCTTGCTCCCCACCCAAAGAGCGGAGAAACCAGCCATAACCGTAGGGATCGTCTGTATAGGCCGAGTTACCCCGCCCCGTCCAGGACTCCTTCACCCAGCGCTCCGGGAATACACGATGTTCCCCCACCGTCCCGCCATTGCGGTACAGCTCGCCGACCTCGATCAGAACCCGGGGAGACAGCCGCATGTTGTTGCCCCCGAAGTAGACGCCCTGGGGATCACGATCCCACGCTGGAACGGTAATTCCCAGAGGCTCGCCCAACCATTCCCGCGCGAGCGCCAGCGTACTGCGCCCGGAGGCCTCGGTCAGCGCGGCCGACAGCAGGTGGCTGCTACCGGAAGAGTACAGCATTCGACCGCCCGGCTCGGCAACAAAGGGTCTAGTCAACACATAGTGGACCCAGTTATCACTGCTGACCCAACTTCCATAGTAGCGCCCGGAGGTACGCTGCAGACCGGCCTGCAGAGAAAGCAAATGCCCCAGCGTAATGCGCTCCACACCCTCGGTAGCCGACTCCGGCACCCGATCCCCCAGCGGCTCCACCACCGGCTGGTCGGCACCCTCAAAAACGCCGTCCTTAATAGCGGCACCCACCAGAGCGGCCAGCACCGTCTTGGACAACGACTTGATATTGACGGGCGTATCGAGGCCGCCACCCTTGAGATCCAATGCTACAAGCTCGGTGCCCTGATGGACAGCCACGAGCGTATGTAGCCGAGGTAAACCTCCGGCGTCGCTCTCCAGAGCTACCCGCCAATCATTCTCGTCTGCCTGGCTGTAGTGGTCAACTAATTCCGGACAATAAGTTAGATGGATTTTCCGCTTTTGCCGGTGGCACG